>DAIRWG010000106.1:0-9657 GCA_036802405.1 Alloprevotella sp. | reverse complement strand
TAGAGCACTAGCCTTCCAAGCTGGGGGTCGCGGGTTTGAGCCCCGTCTTCCGCTCTCATTTCAGGTTTTTGTTTGCTGTTATAGCTCAGCGGTAGAGCACTTCCTTGGTAAGGAAGAGGTCGTGAGTTCAAGTCTCACTAACAGCTCTCTTTTTTATTTAAGAAGATTGAAGAACAGAAAATTCATTCAAAACAAAAAATAACAAACAGCTATGGCTAAAGAGAAATTTGAGCGTACCAAACCGCATGTGAACATCGGTACCATTGGTCACGTCGATCACGGTAAGACTACTTTGACCGCTGCCATCTCTAAGGTTCTCCACGAGCGTCTCGGCACTGGCGAGGACGTGAAGTCTTTCGATCAGATTGATAACGCACCTGAGGAAAAAGAGCGCGGTATCACTATCAATACTGCTCACATCGAGTACGAGACTGAAAAGCGTCACTATGCACACGTTGACTGCCCGGGTCACGCTGACTATGTGAAGAACATGGTTACTGGTGCTGCTCAGATGGACGGTGCCATCATCGTAGTAGCTGCTACGGATGGTCCTATGCCTCAGACTCGTGAGCACATCCTCCTCGCTCGTCAGGTAAACGTTCCCCGTCTCGTTGTGTTCTTGAACAAGTGCGACATGGTTGACGATGAGGAAATGCTCGAACTCGTTGAGATGGAGATGCGCGAGCTTCTCGAATCTTATGACTTCGAAGAGGATACTCCTATCATCCGCGGTTCTGCACTCGGTGCTTTGAACGGTGTTGCAAAGTGGGAAGACTCTGTGATGGAGCTCATGAACGCTGTTGACTCTTGGATTCAGGAGCCCGTTCGCGACGTTGAGAAGCCCTTCTTGATGCCTGTTGAGGACGTGTTCTCTATCACTGGTCGTGGTACTGTAGCAACTGGTCGTGTTGAGACTGGTGTTGTGAAGGTCGGCGACGAAGTTCAGATCCTCGGTCTCGGTGAAGACAAGAAGTCAGTGGTTACTGGCGTTGAGATGTTCCGTAAGATCCTCGACGAAGGTGAAGCTGGTGATAACGTAGGTCTTCTCCTCCGTGGTATCGATAAGACTGAGATCAAGCGTGGTATGGTTATCACTCACCCGGGTGTGATCACTCCGCACAAGAAGTTCAAGGCTTCTATCTACGTGTTGAAGAAGGAAGAAGGCGGTCGCCACACTCCGTTCGGCAACAAGTATCGTCCCCAGTTCTACCTCCGCACCATGGACTGCACGGGTGAGATTCACCTCCCCGAAGGCACTGAAATGGTGATGCCTGGTGACAACGTTGAGATCACTGTAGAGCTCATCTACGCTGTGGCTATCAACGTAGGTCTCCGCTTCGCTATCCGCGAAGGTGGCCGTACGGTTGGTTCTGGTCAGATCACTGAAATCCTCGACTAATACGATTCGCATCGTTATAGCGACGATTCCATACAACAGGTTCTTGCTCTGCTCGCAGGACAAGACCTGTTTTTTACGGGAATAGCTCAGTTGGTAGAGCACTGGTCTCCAAAACCAGGTGTCGGGAGTTCGAGCCTCTCTTCCCGTGCTAAAAGATACATATATGTTCCAGAAAGTAATTGCATACTGCAAAGATTCATACGAAGAATTATCGCATAAGACCGAATGGCCTTCGAGAAAGGAGTTGACTCACAGTGCAATTGTTGTGTTAACAGCTTCCATCATCATAGCTATTGCGGTGTTCCTTATGGATACGGTATTCGAGTCAATCATGCAGCTGATTTACCCCTAAACTTATACGACAATGGCACAGGCAGAAATGCAGTGGTACGTGTTGCGTGCTGTGAGCGGAAAGGAAGGTAAGGTAAAAGAGTACATTGATGCAGAAATTAAGAATGGCCGCCTCGGCGGTCATGTTTCGCAAGTACTCATCCCTACTGAAAAGTTCGTTCAGATGAGAGGCACGAAGCGCGTAATCAAGGAAAGAAATTATCTGCCAGGCTATGTACTGGTAGAGGCTAGATTAGTTGGTGAAACCATCCATGATTTGCGCAATACACCCAATGTGTTGGGCTTTTTGGGTGGTATGGATAACCCCACTCCCCTTCGTGAGAGCGAGGTTAATCGTATCCTAGGTAAGGCAGACGAATTGGCAGAAGAGCCGATTGAAGTCGAAATCCCTTACATGGAAGGCGAGAACGTGAAAGTTACCGACGGACCGTTCAGCGGATTCACGGGTGTCATCGAAAAGGTGGACAACGAGAAGAAGAAGGTGACTGTCAACGTGAAAGTCTTTGGTCGCGTGACCGGACTTGATCTTGGTTTTATGCAGATAGAGAAGGAATAAGGTGTTGTTACGTACCGAAGTCCTTCAATAATTTCCAAATTTCAAAAAACAACAATGGCTAAAGAAGTTGCTGGATTAATCAAATTACAGATTAAGGGCGGCGCTGCAAATCCATCTCCTCCCGTGGGGCCTGCTTTGGGTTCCAAGGGTATCAACATCATGGATTTCTGCAAGCAGTTCAACGCCAGAACTCAGGAGAAGGCTGGCAAGGTGTTGCCGGTTGTCATCACTTATTACAATGACAAATCGTTCACCTTCGTAGTCAAGACTCCTCCTGTAGCAATTCAATTGCTGGAAGCAGCCAAAAAGAAGAGCGGATCAGCTCAGCCCAACCGTACCAAGATCGCTGAGATCACATGGGATCAGGTGAAGGCTATCGCTGAGGATAAGATGCCCGACTTGAACTGCTTCACAGTGGAGAGTGCTATGCGTTTGGTGGCTGGTACTGCCCGAAGCATGGGTATCACAGTTAAGGGTGACTTCCCTGGAGAATAATCAAAAACTTCAATTGAACAATGAGTAAACTGACAAAAAATCAGAAGTTAGTCGCTGAGAAGGTTGAAGCAGGGAAGGCTTACACATTGAAGGAAGCTGCAGCTTTGGTGAAGGAGATTACCACCACCAAGTTTGATGCTTCTGTGGATGTGGATGTTCGTTTGGGCGTAGATCCCCGTAAGGCTAATCAGATGGTTCGTGGCGTTGTGTCGCTGCCGAACGGTACTGGTAAGACCGTGCGTGTGCTCTGCCTCTGTACTCCCGATGCTGAAGCTGCTGCTAAGGAAGCAGGTGCTGACTATGTTGGCCTCGATGAATACATCGAGAAGATCAAGGGTGGTTGGACTGATGTTGACGTGATCATCACCATGCCCGCCATCATGGGTAAGATTGGTGCCCTGGGTCGTGTGCTCGGTCCCCGCGGATTGATGCCTAACCCCAAGAGTGGTACTGTAACAATGGATGTTGCCAAGGCTATCCGTGAGGTGAAGCAGGGTAAGATTGACTTCAAGGTTGACAAGACGGGTATCGTTCACACGTCAATCGGCAAGGTGTCTTTCACTGCAGAGCAGATTTATGGTAATGCGAAGGAATTCATCAATACCATCATCAAGCTCAAGCCGACCGCTGCCAAGGGTACATATATCAAGAGTCTTTATCTCTCCTCTACTATGAGCAAGGGCATTAAGATTGATCCTAAATCAGTAGAAGAAATCTAAATCGAATTTGAAACATGAGAAAGGAAGATAAAGCTATCATCATCGAGCAACTCGGTGAGAAACTCAAGGAATATGCACACTTCTACTTGGTTGACGTAACCGGACTTAACGCAGAAGCTACTTCTAAGCTTCGCCGTAAGTGCTTCGGTTCCGACATCAAGATGATTGTTGTGAAAAACACCCTCCTTCACAAGGCTTTCGAAGCTTCTGAGTTGGATTACACTCCGCTTTACGACTGCCTGAAGGGTACTACCGCAGTTTTCTTCTGCAACACCGCAAATGTTCCTGCCAAGCTCCTCAAGGAGTATGCCAAGGAAGGTGTTCCCGCATTGAAGGCTGCTTATGCCGAAGAGGGATTCTATGTTGGTGCAGACCAACTCGAGACTTTGTGCGCAATCAAGAGCAAGAACGAGGTTATCGCCGACATTGTTGCTTTGCTGCAGTCTCCCGCCAAGAATGTCATCTCTGCTCTTCAGAGTGGTGGACAGACCATTCACGGTGTGCTTAAGACTTTGGGCGAACGCCCTGAATAATCGGTTCGACCGGTTACCAAATAACTCAGAAAACAAACAAAAAAATACATTTAAGAAAAATGGCAGATATCAAAGCTATCGCAGAAGAATTGGTAAATTTGACTGTGAAGGAAGTAAACGAATTGGCAACTATCCTGAAGGACGAGTATGGAATTGAACCCGCTGCTGCAGCTGTTGCTGTTGCTGCCGGTCCCGCAGCTGGTGGTGCTGCTGCTGAAGAGAAGACTGCTTTCGACGTAGTCCTCAAGTCTGCAGGTGCTGCTAAGTTGCAGGTTGTGAAGGCTGTGAAGGAAGCTTGCGGCCTCGGTCTGAAGGAAGCTAAGGATCTCGTTGACGGCGCTCCCAGCAAGCTCAAGGAAGGCGTTGCTAAGGAAGAAGCTGAAGCACTCAAGAAGGCTCTCGAAGAGGCTGGTGCTGAAGTGGAGATCGCTTAATACAGTTTTCCCTTTTATAGGGTATGGTTATGAATCCTCTGGTAGGGGGTTCATAACCTTTTTGTGTCTATAAATAGCCTGTTTAGGTTCCTTTCGGAGCATTCTTTCGGCGTGATGACTGATGTTGGAATGACTCTTGTTGAACTTTAAACGCAAAATAACTTCTTTTTTCGAATGTCTTCCAGAGTAATTAACCAACGTGTAAACTTTGCGTCCGTCAAGAATCCGATGCCCTATCCTGATTTTCTGGACGTTCAGTTAAAGTCTTTCCAGGATTTCCTCCAGCTTGACACTCCCAGTGAATTGCGCAAGAACGACGGCCTGTACAAAGTCTTTGCAGAGAATTTCCCCATTGCGGACACTCGCAATAACTTTGTATTGGAGTTTATCGACTACTACATTGATGAACCTCGTTACACCATTCAGGAGTGCTTGGAGCGTGGATTGACTTATTGTGTGCCCCTCAAGGCAAAGCTCAAGCTTTACTGTACTGACCCCGATCATGAGGACTTTGATACGGTCGTACAGGATGTGTTCCTCGGTTCCATCCCCTACATGACTGCCAACGGCACGTTTGTCATCAATGGTGCCGAGCGTGTGGTGGTGTCGCAGTTGCACCGTTCCCCCGGTGTGTTCTTTGGTTCGAGCGTTCATGCCAACGGCACTCAGCTCTATTCTGCACGTATCATTCCTTTCAAGGGCTCTTGGATTGAGTTTGCTACAGACATCAACAATGTCATGTATGCTTACATCGACCGAAAGAAGAAATTGCCTGTAACTACCTTGCTCCGTGCCATCGGTTTTGAAACGGATAAGGACATTCTTCAGATTTTCAACCTGGCTGAGGAAATCAAGGTGAACAAGACCAACCTGAAGAAGTGCATTGGCCGTCGTTTGGCAGCACGTGTGCTGAAGAGTTGGGTGGAAGACTTTGTGGACGAGGATACGGGCGAAGTTGTTTCCATCGAGCGTAACGAGATTTTACTCGATCGAGAGACGGAAATCGATGAAGAAGTTATCGACACGATCCTGGATTCAGGTGCCCAGACCATTCTCGTGCATCATGAGGAAGGTTCAGCTTCCGATTTCAGCATCATTTTCAACACTTTGCAGAAGGACCCTTCCAACTCGGAGAAGGAGGCTGTGCTTTACATCTATCGCCAGCTGCGTAATGCAGATCCTGCCGATGACGCTTCTGCACGCGAGGTGATCAACAACCTTTTCTTCTCTGAAAAGCGTTATGACCTCGGTGAAGTGGGTCGTTACCGTATCAACAAGAAGCTGAACCTGACCACCGATATGGATGTGCGCGTTTTGACGCGTGAGGACATCATCGAGATTATCAAGTATCTTGTTGAGTTGATCAACTCCAAGGCAACGGTGGATGATATCGACCACTTGAGCAACCGCCGTGTGCGTACGGTGGGCGAGCAGCTCTCCAACCAGTTTGCCATCGGTTTGGCCCGTATGAGCCGTACGATTCGTGAACGTATGAACGTGCGTGACAACGAGGTGTTCACTCCGACCGACTTGATCAATGCCAAGACCATTTCGAGCGTGATCAACTCGTTCTTCGGCACCAATGCCCTCTCGCAGTTCATGGACCAGACCAACCCGCTGGCCGAAGTGACGCACAAGCGTCGTCTTTCAGCCCTTGGTCCTGGCGGTCTGTCGCGTGAGCGTGCCGGTTTCGAGGTGCGTGACGTGCACTACACCCACTACGGTCGTCTTTGCCCGATCGAGTCGCCTGAAGGTCCTAACATCGGTCTGATATCTTCGCTCTGCGTTTATGCCAAGATTGATGAGCTCGGCTTCATCGAGACTCCTTACCGCAAGGTGGAGAATTCGGTGGTTGATCTCAACAACGACGATGTGGTCTATCTTTCCGCTGAGGAAGAGGAAGGCAAGATCATCGGTCAGGGTAATGCCCCGCTGAATGACGACGGTACTTTCATTCGCGAGAAGGTGAAATGCCGCCAGGATGCAGATTATCCCGTGGTACCGCCTTCGGAAGTGGAACTGATGGATGTGGCCCCGCAGCAGATTGCTTCGATTGCCGCCTCTCTGATTCCCTTCTTGGAACACGACGATGCCCACCGTGCGTTGATGGGTTCGAACATGATGCGTCAGGCAGTGCCTTTGATCCGCAGCGAAGCTCCTATCGTCGGCACCGGCATCGAGAAGCAGGTGTGCGAGGATTCCCGCACCATGATCACGGCCGAAGGCGAAGGCGTGATCGAGTTTGTGGATGCCACCACGATTCGTATTGCTTATGACCGCACGGAGGACGAGGAGTTTGTAAGCTTCGAGTCCAATGTGAAGGAATACACCATTCCCAAGTTCCGTCGTACGAACCAGAACATGACGATCGACCTCCGTCCGATTTGCGAGAAGGGTCAGCGTGTGCACAAGGGCGACATCCTGACGGAAGGTTATGCCACCGAGAACGGTGAGCTTGCCTTGGGACGTAACCTCTTGGTAGCCTACATGCCTTGGAAGGGTTACAACTACGAGGATGCCATCGTGCTCAACGAGCGCATGATCCGCGAGGATATCCTGACTTCCGTTCACGTGGACGAATATTCTCTGGAAGTGCGTGAAACGAAGCGCGGTATGGAAGAATTCACCAACGACATCCCCAACGTGAGCGAAGACGCCACGAAGGATCTGGATGAGACCGGTGTGGTACGTATCGGTGCCCGCATCGTTCCAGGTGACATTCTGATCGGTAAGATCACCCCGAAGGGTGAGAGCGACCCCACTCCCGAGGAGAAGTTGCTCCGTGCCATTTTCGGCGACAAGGCAGGCGATGTGAAGGATGCTTCGCTCAAGGCCAATCCGTCGCTTTCAGGTGTGGTGATCAACAAGCGCATGTTCGCCCGCGTGCAGAAGTCGCGCAGCTCGAAGGCTGCCGACAAGGTGACGCTCCAGAAGCTCGACGATGAGTTTGAAAAGGATGCAGCCGACTTGCGCGAGCTGATGATCAACAAGCTCGTTTCGCTCATTTCCGACAAGGAATCGATGGGCGTGACCGACAACGTGGGTTCTGAAGTCGTGGCCAAGGGAGCCAAGTTCACCAAGGCTCTGCTCAACACCTTGGACTACACCTCTGTGGAACTCCGTGGCTGGACCGACGACGAGCACACCAACACGTTGATTCGCCAGTTGGTGATCAACTATCTGAAGAAGCACAACAAGCTCGATGCCGTGCTCAAGCGCAAGAAGTTTGCCATCACCATCGGCGACGACCTTCCCTCCGGCATCATCCAGCAGGCCAAGGTATACATTGCCAAGAAGCGTAAGATCGGTGTGGGTGACAAGATGGCCGGTCGTCACGGCAACAAGGGTATCGTGTCGAAGATCGTGCGTCAGGAAGATATGCCGTTCCTGGCCGACGGTACTCCCGTCGACATCGTGCTCAACCCGCTGGGTGTGCCTTCGCGTATGAACCTCGGCCAGATTTTCGAGGCCGTGCTCGGCGCAGCCGGACGGAAGCTCGGCGTGAAATTTGCCACTCCGATTTTCGACGGTGCCAAGCTTGAGGACTTGTGCGAATGGACCGACAAGGCCGGTTTGCCCCGCTACTGCTCCGAGCAGCTCTACGATGGCGCCACGGGTGAGGCTTTCGACCAGAAGGCAACGGTGGGTGTGACCTACATGCTGAAACTCGGCCACATGGTGGAAGACAAGATGCATGCCCGTTCCATCGGTCCGTACTCCCTCATCACGCAGCAGCCCCTTGGCGGTAAGGCCCAGTTCGGTGGTCAGCGTTTTGGTGAGATGGAAGTTTGGGCCATCGAGGCATTCGGTGCTTCGCATGTGCTTCAGGAAATCCTCACGATCAAGTCCGACGACGTGGTTGGCCGTGCCAAGGCCTATGAAGCCATTGTCAAGGGTGACCCCATGCCCACGCCGGGCATTCCCGAATCCCTCAATGTGCTGCTTCACGAGCTGCGCGGTTTGGGATTGAGCATCACACTCGACTAAGGTCCTGTCATCCGGCAAGGGTGCCGAGCGCATCCTTGCCGGGCGACGACCATCCAACTTTTCCACTCTCAATCATTCCTTTAGAAAATGGCATTTAAAAGAGATAACAAGATAAAGAGTAACTTTACGAAGATCACCATCGGATTGGCTTCACCCGAAGAAATCCAGGCGAATTCGTATGGTGAGGTGCTGAAGCCCGAAACGATCAACTACCGCACCTATAAGCCCGAGCGTGACGGCCTGTTCTGCGAGCGCATTTTCGGTCCGACCAAGGACTATGAGTGCCACTGCGGCAAGTACAAGCGCATCCGCTACAAAGGCATCGTGTGCGACCGTTGCGGTGTGGAAGTGACCGAGAAGAAGGTGCGCCGCGAGCGTGCCGGCCACATCCAGCTCGTGGTGCCCGTGGCCCACATCTGGTATTTCCGTTCACTGCCCAACAAGATCGGCTACCTTCTGGGCATCCCCACCAAGAAGCTCGACACCATCATCTATTACGAACGCTACGTGGTGATCCAGCCCGGTGTGCTGGCTGATGACGTGCAGGAGAAGGATCTCCTCACCGAGGATGAATATCTGGAACTCATCAAGAAGCTGCCGAAGGAAAACCAGTATCTGGAAGATTCCGACCCCAACAAGTTCATTGCCAAGATGGGCGCCGAGGCCGTTTACGACCTGCTCACCCGCATTGACCTCGACAGCCTTTCTTACGAGCTCCGCGACCGTGCCAATTCCGACTCTTCGGTTCAGCGCAAGAACGAGGCCCTCAAGCGCCTGCAGGTGGTGGAATCCTTCCGTGCCAGCCGCGACCGCAACCGTCCCGAGTGGATGATCATGAAGATCATTCCCGTGACGCCTCCCGACCTCCGTCCGTTGGTGCCCCTGGATGGTGGCCGTTTCGCCACCTCCGACCTCAACGACCTCTATCGCCGCGTGCTCATCCGCAACAACCGCCTCAAGCGTCTGCTCGAAATCAAGGCACCCGAAGTGATCCTCCGCAACGAGAAACGTATGCTTCAGGAGTCCGTCGACAGCCTTTTCGACAACTCCCGCAAGTCGTCGGCCGTGAAGAGCGACAGCAACCGTCCCCTCAAGTCACTCTCCGACTCGCTGAAGGGTAAGCAAGGCCGTTTCCGTCAGAACCTCCTCGGTAAGCGTGTTGACTACTCTGCACGTTCCGTAA
>DAIRWG010000105.1:0-9699 GCA_036802405.1 Alloprevotella sp. | reverse complement strand
GCGCCATCACGGCTGAGGGCGAAAAGAGCGTGGAGCGCAACTGCCGGTAGCGACGGCGAAAGCGTTCGCGCACCTCGGGCCGCATTTGCTGCAGGCGTTTCCACAATCCGTTCACTCCCTCGCCACCCCGCATATAGTCGTTCCACAGATCGGCCGACGCCCAACGGTCGGACAGGTGCGTGCCGTCCCAGCTTAGCCCCCAAGTGGCATCGAGATCCCAAGGCACGGGAGTGAGACGATTCGAGCGGCGCACATCGTGCACCGCCCAGTAGAGGTTCTTGCCCGAATTGTCGATGGCAAACACAAGGTCGAGAAAAAGAAAATAGTCGGCCACGGCATCCAGGTCGAAATGCTCGTCCACCTGGCTGCCGAAGTCGACATCCGATGCTGAAGTCACCAGGCTGACCGCCTCGCACAGAGGTTGCCAGTCGCTCGCCTTGCGCTCTCGGGCCTCGTTGGGGCAGCGCAGTTCCCATCCGGCCCATTCTTCTTGAGGCGCCGCAGGGGGAACTGCCATCCAGGAGCCCTGACGCATGTTCACCTCGCCAGTCCAGCGATGCCCCTTGTAGAGGCGGCCTTGGGTGTTGCCCCGATTGTCCTTGGCCAAGGCCAACTGCTTGCGGTCGATGGGTTCCTCCAGGTGATATAGTCCCTGATAGCGGTCGTTGAAGAACACTTCCACAAAGCATCCGCGCGCTCCCATCACAGCCTTTTCCTTGGCATGGGCAGCATAGTAAGGCCGCGGTGCCATGCCGAGCCACAGATCCTGGCACAGACGGTTGCGCAGCCGGCTGGGGTCGTTGGCCATGGCATCAAGCACCCAATGGTTGTCGGAACGCAGGCCGCAGAGCGAGCGGTTGAGTTTCTTTCCTTCGGCATCAACCAGTTTCAGGGAGAAGGACCGCTTCGGGTAACGGCTCGTGTATTCGCCCCGATAGCGCAGCCGGGCCCTTCCGTCATGAAACGATCCGCGGTGCCCCGCATCGCTCAAGGTCACGCTCCCCATCTGATAGGAATGGTCGTTCACACCTTCTGCCCGAAGCTGCAGAATGGGCAGGGCCGTAAAGCGTATGCGCGTTTGCGCCAACGTGTCGCCTCCACTGGCATTCACCCATGCCAAGCGGAAAGTGCGGCCCTCGGCCGGGTGCATGAAGCGGCATTGTCCACCTCGACCTTGGCTCACGCCGTCGACGAAGCAGCGCAGCGCCTTACTGTCGGCAGAGGACAAGCCTTCTGCCACGATGGTGGTCTTCATGGCCCCCTTCAGCGCCTCAACCGGCACAGTGGCCAAGAAGGTGGAGGTGCGACTGTCGAATGCGGCCGGCCGTCCGTCGACCATGATGCGCAGACTGCCGCCTGAGGGCGAGGAAACGTTCGTGACCTTGCGCGGCACGCTGCTTGCAGGAACGGGAACTGCGTTGCTCGTCCGCCAGCCGTTCTCCCCGTTCACTTCCCCACCCGGCTGCTGCACAGGCAACCACCGGCCTTCCCCTTCGCTGCGAATGCTTCGGGTTTCCGGCTGCCCCAATGCGAGGGCGCGGCCTTTGCTGTCGGTGCAACGGTCGGTCAGGTTCACCCGATGGCTGCCGATGAGATTGACCACACGGCCTTTCCGGTCGACCAGAAACAGCTGCTCATTGCCATCGGGCCATTCCTTGTGCTCGGCATAGGTGCCCACAAGCATCGAGCCGGGGCGCACATTGATCAGGTGGCTGCGTTGCATGTCGTTGCGCAGCACGAATCCCTCCTGTGCACTCTCCAGGCGCCAGCTTGAAGCCGTTCCAGCCTGCAGGCGGGTGAGGCTGGCATAGCGGAGCACGTCGGAGCGGCGTCCATCATAGGTAAGATAGCGTTTGGTGGCCTCATGCTGCAACAGAAAGGTGCCGTCGGCCTGCAGGCTGATGCGCCACCAGTTGGATTCGGAGGGGGCGAACACGTAAGCCAAGGCTTCCGCCTGCCCCGCACGGGGGGCAATGCAGCCGGTGGGCCATTCCGCACAGCGGATTTGGTAGACACCACCCGAGCGAAACTTGACGTCGGAGGCATGCACCGGAAGCGCCAGCAGCAGGAAGAAAAGTAGGTATAAATGAAATACTTTCATGATGATGTGACTTGGGAAGAGGAAGTAGTATAATAAAGATGTGCAGACAAGCAGACGGGCGAGCTTAACCCTTGTTCTTCTACCACAACGCAACGGGATGAATGATCAGCAAGAGCTGCTTGACTGTCACCCGCCCACTCGTCGGCACTCAATTCTGACGGATGATGCTGGTGATGTCCTCAGGGCGGAGCTTTCCGGTGAGTTGGATGACGCGCGAGCAATAACTGTTCTTGAACTTGAAAATCACCAGTTCCTCGATGGTGCGCCCACGCCCTTTACGGCAGTAGACCACCAGTTCCACACCGTCGTTCCAATTGGTGTGGATGTATTTTTCGTAAATGCGCATTTTGTCGATGCGCTGCTGGTCCTGATGCACTTTCTGCGTGGTGGAATAGCTATGCGTGTGCAGGCTGAGCACGCCCGTCAGTCGGTTGGCCACCTGCGAAATGTTCCATGCCGATGATTTCCACACGCTCGTGGTGCCTGCAGCACGAAGCATATCTTCGGAAATGTAGGTGTGCTGCATGTTGGAATTGTTGGCATAATGGTCGAACGAATAACCCACCTTCACCCGAGGCGATGCGGCAAACGTCACCAGTTCGGGCACAGGATCGGCCTGCAGCCCCATCGGGCAAAGCGACAGGAGCATCAGTAGGAAAGAAACAGGATGTGACATGAGCTAAATGATTTGACTGGTTGACAAGTGAACAGAGGAAACTCGGAACTTAGACAATGAGGGGCAGGAAACGAACCCGCCCTCCCGCATGGCTCATCCCCCTTTTGGGGAGACCGAGGGCGCTTTTAAGGACAAGGGCCTCCCAAGTCCGACTCACCAGCCTCAAGGGCCATGTTGAGATTGTCGGACACATAGATGAGCGTGTGTTCGGCCGAGAGGGCAGCCTCACGAGGCGTGCGGCACGTGTCGGCATAGACCGTTGCCACCACCGGCGGTCGGAGCATACCCACCGTCACCACAGCCGCCACAGCAGCTGCCGAAGCAGCCCAACGCACCAGGCAATGGCCCAATTTCTCCCATTGGCCACGCCGCAGCTTTTGCGCCAAACGCCGCTCCATGCCCTCAGGAATCGGCTCATCGGACAATGTTGCCAACGGCTGCAAGGCCTCCAGCACGACACGGTCGGGCGCCATGGAGGGCGGACACTGCGGCGAACGCAGGAATGCGAGCAACTGACGCTCTTCGGCAACGGACGTGCTGCCGGCGTAGTATTTGCTGAGCAACCTTTCGGCCTGCTGACAGGATAGGGTGAATGAAACGGTAGTCATAGGTGTTCTTACTCATTAATATATATTAAGGAGAACGGCAAGGCTCGCAACCTGCCATACCTTCCTCCACTTAAGAAGTGAAATCCGATGAATGCTCTACGGTGGCCCGGAGCTGTTGGCGCGCACGGCTGAGTGTGCTGCGCACATTGCTTTCCGTTTCGCCGGTGATGCGGGCAATGTCGCGTGTGGAATACTCGCCGATGTGGCGCAGCACCATGATGCGCCGGGCCTTCGGGCTGAGCAGGTCGAACAGGCGCGCCACCAACGAGCGACCGATGCTGACATGCCCCGTGCGGTCGTTCTCGTCGGGCAGGGCATACTGGGCCTCCACATCCACCTCCTCATGGCGCGCCCGCAAATGGTTGAGGCACACATGGCGCACGGAGGTCACGAAATAGGCCTCCACATTGGCCACCTGCTCCAGCCGGTCCTGCTGCTCCCACACCCTCATGAAAGCATCCTGCACGGCATCCTCGGCATCCTCGCGGTTGCCCACAAGGGCAAAGGCCACGCGGTAGAGCTGCGGCAGCAAGCGGTTGTATTTGTCGAGGAACGTCTGAAGGTTCATGGGCACTGGATTAACGGCACGCAATGGCGGCCTTTGAAATGGATGACACTCAAGGCTGCGGATTTGTTGCAACACGCCTCGACTTTTTTGCCATTCAAGCGCAATTTACAAAAAATATTCGCCGCAAGCTCTTTTCCGAAATAAAATGCACTACCTTTGCATAAGGTAGGCTGCACCTCAGCAATGAAAATGAAAGTCTCACGACATTTCATTTTGCATTGCATTCAATTTGCACTACCTTTGCATAAGGTAGGCGGCGGTTCGGAAAAACGCCCAAGCAAGCTTGGCGTTCTTCACTCACCTTGCACTACCTTTGCATAAGGTAGGCGGCACCTCTGGCAGCCTGCATCACCATTGCTCCATTAATTTAAGCAAAATCAACAAAAGTATATATGGAAATCATACTCCACTCGCTGGACGACATGCCAGCAGCTGCACAGCAGTTCATCGAAGCCATGGACCAAAGCACCGTGTTTGCCTTCTACGGCAAGATGGGTGCCGGAAAAACCACTTTCATCAAGGCCGTGTGCGAGGCCCTCGGCGTGACCGACGTGGTGAACTCGCCCACCTTCAGCATTGTCAACGAATACCGCTCCGACACCACCGGCGAACTGATCTACCACTTCGACTTCTACCGCATCAAGAAACTCGACGAGGTGTACGACATGGGCTACGAGGACTACTTCTACTCCGGTGCCGTGTGCTTCATCGAATGGCCCGAACTGATCGAAGAAGTACTGCCCGGCGATGCCGTGCGCGTTGACATTGAAGAACTGGACGACGGCACGCGCCGCATCCGCTTCTGAGCATTCACGGGTGGCTGCCACCCCTTGACTTTTTACACCTCAACCCCTTTTAAGCCATGCGAATCATTCCCCTTCTGGCTCTGGCCCTGCTGTCAGTGCCAGCCGCCGCACAAAGCGTGAGCCGGATGGACAACCTGCAGCCCGAACAGAAGGCCGCAGCCACCTCCATCAGCCTCAGCGGCAAACTCTCCACACAAGGCAACTCCGACTTCCGCCAGCTGCGCGACCTCTGCTACCAGCTGCACACGCTCGACCTCAGCCAGGCCGACTGCACCGACATTCCCAACAATGCCTTCCACTCGCGCCACCAGCTGAAGAACGTCACGCTGCCCGCCAACCTCCGCAGCATCGGCACCCAGGCCTTCTATGCCTGCACCGCCCTGCAGCAGATCACGCTGCCCGAGAGCATGGAGCGCGTGGGTGACGGAGCCTTCTCCTCCTGCACCTCGCTGCACGAGATTACCATCAGCGGCACGCCCATCCTCGGCGAATTCGCCTTTGCACGGCTGGAAGGCCTGCGCACCGTACGGGTGCTTTCAGCCACACCGCCCAAAGCCAGCGCCTCCACCTTTGCCGGCATCGACCACAAGCGAGTGAAGCTCATCGTGCCCAAAGGCTCGGAACTGAAATATCGGCGTGCAGAAGGCTGGAGCGTGTTCTTCAACGGAGAGAAGCCCTCCTCCACCGTGTGCGACCCCGAAGCCTGCCTCATCCCCACCCCCGTCAAGCTGGAAGTGAACAAGGAGGCCAAGCCACTGGCCGTGCGTGTACACTGGGGCATCGTCACCACCCCCAACCTGCGCACTGAAGCAGATCAGGCCGCCCGCATCATTCACGAACGCATCGGGAAGCCCTCTTCGAAGCGCAAGGCCAAGCTCACCCTGGGCATCAACACCGCCCTGCGCGACAAGGAGGCCTACCGTCTGACCGTCACTGCCGATGGGGTAGACATCCAAGGCGGTTCGGCCGCGGGCGTGTTCTACGGTCTCATGACCTTCGAGCAGCTGCTCCGCGCCGATGCCGAAGGCACCAGTTGCGAGGCCATCCCGCAGCTCACCATCTCCGACCGCCCACGCACCCACATGCGCGAACTGATGGTCGACCCTTGCCGCATCTTCATCCCCTTCGAAGAGCTGAAAGCCTTCGTGCCCGAAATGGCGCGCTACAAGCTCAATGCCCTCCACCTCCACCTGGTCGACGACCAGTCGTGGCGCATCGAGATCAAGAAGTATCCGCGCCTCACGCAGGAATCGTCAAGCCGCGTGGGCATGGATGACATGCTGATGCCCATTTCCGGTTTCTACACCCAGCAGCAGATGCGCGAGCTCGTGGACTATGCCGCTCGCTACCACGTGCAGGTGATTCCCGAAATCGAGATGCCCGGCCACGAGGTGGCAGCCATCCACGCCTATCCCGAACTGACCTGCGGCGCCAAGCAGGTGCCCATCCGCACCACTTGCGGCGTGTCGAACGAGCTGCTCTGTCCGGGCAACGAATTCACCTACGAATTCCTCGGCAACGTGTTCCGCGAACTTGCCGACATTTTCCCCTCGAAGTACATCCACCTCGGTGGCGACGAGGCCGGCAATCCCGCACTCGACTGCTGGACCAAATGTCCCAAGTGCCAGAAGCTGAAGAAGCAGCTGGGCATCACCACCACAGACCGTTCGGAAAACTGGCGCCTGCAGGAGCACCTCTTCAACCGCATCATCGACACGCTCCGCACGAAGTATGACAAGACACCCATGTTCTGGTACGAAACCGACTTCAAGCGCATCCAGCCGGGCTGCGTCACCTTCGCCTGGCGCAACGGCCTGACCAAGGTGGCCCTCGATGCCGCCGTGGCCAACGATGCCCAGATCATGCTCTGCCCCGGCGAGCACTGCTACTTCGACTACCCCATGGCCCGCGGCGACATGCCCGAAGTGAACTGGGGCATGCCCGTCACCTCGCTCAAGCAGACCTATGCCCTCGATCCCGCATGGGGCATGGGGCCGGAATTTGAGTACAACAACCTCTTCGGAGTGGCCGGCACGCTCTGGAGCGAATGCATCAACTCGCCCGAGCGCATCTACTATCAGGCCTATCCCCGCGCACTGGCCCTGGCCGAAGTGGGATGGAGTCCTGCCAAGAACCGCTCGTGGGAGGATTTCCTCCGCCGTCTCCGCCCCACCCTGCGCGACATGCAGCGCCGCGGCATCACCTTCTCCATGCAGTACTGATGCCGCTCCCCCGTCGGCTCTGACACACAACGCCAAGTCCTTCGCGAAATGCCCACGCGCATTCGCGAAGGACTTTTTTCATGTCCTGATGGCTCACTCAAAGGAAACAAAGCCCTGCAGAAAGACAACAATGAAGGCAACAAATGCCACACCGTTTGAGGGTATGAGCCGATTTTGAAAACAAATAATTTTTTGATGGGAAAAAGCATGTGAAGGGATTCGCCCATCATAAATTCAATTGAATCCGAAAGATCCATCCTAACGAATGAATCCTCTGCGCGCCAAGCCTTTTGTAAAATGTGCTGGTGGAAAAAGCCGACTCCTCTCACAATTAAAGCATTAAAATCGGTCATAGTCTTGTACGGTTTTTGTACAAAACTATGACCGAATGGGCAGTGGGGAAAAGACAAAAAAGGAAGAGCTAATTCTCTTCTTTGCTTAGAGGGTATTTGCTATTTAGATACGAAAGGAAACTCACGCGATAGCCTATTGTAGGGTGATCACTCCAGTTGCTATAGAACTTGTCGTTTTCTGTACCTAACGAATAAAGTGCTCTTGCGTAATAGGTAGGGTCAATGCCGACAAATTCCAAGAAACGATGTGCGATTATGTCCGCTTCTATTTCCTCCTCCCGACTATATTTGAAGTGGAACATTTGATTATCGTACTGTGCACTGTAAAGAATGTTCTGGCAAGTTTCAGCAAAATGACTTTCATAGGTGTTGCCTGTATAGCCAGCTGTGTAAGCATTGGCTACATCAGCAGCGGCATTCAACCCAATGGCAATGCCTGCCATGATCCTGTTCTTTTTGGCACGTTTCTCGTCTGCCCATTTCTGACGTGCGGAATGTCTGAGGTAGTAATGTGCTACCTCATGTGCGCAGATGCCATAAAGCATTCTCCAATCGTAGTCAATGCGGTCAAGCAGAGAAGTGTAGATATAAATGTCGCCACGTGGCGTGCAAAACGCATTAGGAGTTTCACCGTAAGCAATATGAACGCGAATGTTGTAAGCATCCACGCCCAATATGCCAGAACTGATTTCGCGCGTATAGTTGGCAATGGTGTCACCAGTATACACATAGAGGTGACGATATTCGTCTTCAACCAATCCCAAAGCCATGGAAATGTCGTTCTCAGCCTTCAACGCGGTTTTCTGTCTGCGAGCCAAAGCCTTGACATAAGCCGTTAGTCCTTCGTGATTTTTACTTAGTTGGCGCCAAAACTCTTCAGGTTTTCCTTTCTTCGTCTCTAAGATAGAAGTAATATCGTACTTCTTAATCATTTTCTCAAAATACTTGTTTTCCTTTTGTGCATTTGCAGGAAACGAAAGAATGAGACCCAACAAAATGGTGAGTAGGCTCCTTATCATAGATCGGTGAAAGCTGGCACGAGCATACTCCTGCTTGGGTGTCTGCTTTGGACAATTAAAAGGAACTGTGGTCTCCTTGTGTCCTCCTTATTTTTAAAAAAAACAAATAATCCCATATGTTTTCTCATTATACGATTTCCTGCAAAAGTAGTCAATTGCCAGCAGTTATGCCGGCAAAATACCAAGAAGTTTTGAAAAAACTGCCACGTAAGCGAATTGTGTAGAAAATAAGGCGTTTCTCGTTGCGCGGTTCATACGAAATGCTTAATTTTGTCACTTACAATTTTATATATAAAGCTGAATTGCAAAAAGTCCGTATTGGAATCAAAAGGCATAAATATGTGTAACAAAAGCCCCAAGAGGATACGACAAATGAACAAAGAGAAACAAGCTATAGCCATGTTTGTGGCGTTCTGTATAGAAGAATACAAAGCAGCCAAAGGGTTGACAGGTCAAGAGACTGCTGACTTGTTCACGAAGTACGGTGTTACAGACTATCTTTATGATTGTTACAATCCGCTTCACACACAAGGGCGCGAATGGCTGATAGCAGAGATAGATGAGTTTATTGACATCAGAAAAAAGAAAGAAGAATGAAGCTATATCACGGAAGTCTAGAAACAGTGGAGCATCCTATGATACTTCACCCCAACCGCCGACTCGACTATGGCAATGGATTCTATACCACGACCTCTGAAGCGCAAGCCAAAGAATGGGGGAAAAGGCGTATGCGCGATAAGAATGTCACGCATGGTTATGTTAATATCTATGAGCTTGACGAAGGAGAATTGACAAAACTGAAATGTCTTACTTTTCCAGGCCCCACAGAAGAATGGGTGGACTTCGTGATGAAGAACCGTATGGAGCGAGACTTCACCCATGCCTTCGACATCGTATATGGTCCTGTTGCCGATGACAGTGTGTACACACAGTTCACCTTATACGAAGGCGGCATCATCAGTATGCCGACACTCATACAGGAACTGAAAACTTACAAGTTGGTAGACCAGTGCCTTTTCCATACAGAAGAGTCGCTGCGAGCCATCAGATTTATTGAATCAAAAATAGTAAAGTTATGAGTAATCAGATAACCCAAGACAATCTACATCTGTTGCTACCGATGAAAATCGGTTGGCTTGCACCTTGGCTCTCTGAAGACAAGGGCATAAGTATTACAGAAGCCTTAAACCGCATCTATCATTCAAAGCTATATCAGAAACTGTCTACCGAGAGCACCAAGTACTGGCATCTCGGTCCTGTAGACCTCTACAACGAACTGAAAGCCGAATTCTATAGTCAAGCAAAAATGGTTTTGAAATAGTCAGCCACGTAACCTTTCGTGTGAC
>DAIRWG010000104.1:0-9856 GCA_036802405.1 Alloprevotella sp. | reverse complement strand
GGCGCGAAGGGCCCATGGGGCCACTAAGGGACGCGAAGCCATGCGGCGGAGGGTTACACCACGAAGATGCATGGCTTCGCGTCCCTTCGCGGCCCTTCGCGGATAAAACCATATAGCATCCCCGAGGCCACGGCTGGGAATCCGCAGCCCCCACGTCCTCTTCGTGGATCATTCTGCCGCATGTCTTCGTGCATCTTTGTGGCCCTTGGTGGTAAACTCAAGTGAATCATGATGTCCGGTTTGATTGCCCACACAAAACGTTATAGAGCCGGAATTTTTAGCACTAAGGAGCACGAAGATTCACGAAGCCTTGCGGCGGAGCATATGGTGAAGGAGCAGTGCCCAACCGTATGGTGCTTGCTTTTTCGTCAGCTTGTGAATCAGAGTGTCCGTCTATTTGCTTCACGCGCGCGTATACACCGCAATTGCACATCTTGCTGTCATCCGTCATTTTTCCCGTCGGGCGGGAGGGGGCCGGGGAGTGACGGCAAATTCGGTAGGTTACCGAAATCGTTGGTCTTTTGCCACCAATCCGGGCTGTTTTTTACGGGCCTAAGGGGTGTCGGAAAAGTCATGCGACTTTTTTGAACAAGTCCGGGACTTGTGTGAAGGGTACCATGGTGGTGTTTTTCCACTTCCGGCATGCGCTGACGGATGAAAGCAAAAGGTGCAATTGCGGTGTAACGCGCGTGCGCGTAGGGCCGCATGGCGGATGTCTGTCAGCCCGACCGTGGTGTGACACGTGAGGGCCCGTTGTGTGACATTTCACGGGGGAAAGGATGGGAAAGGGATGGAGGTGTGCGGCATTTTGTGTAAATTTGCAGCGCATGGGCTCATGGAAGCCTTTGCCTCCGCCTTTGGCGCTACTGACAGAACATATTCAAAACACATCATCCATCATGAAGAAAACCCTTCTCTTCTGCCTGGCCCTCGTGATGAGCCTGGCAGGCGCCCGTGCCGATGAAGGCATGTGGCTGCTCAAGCTGATGCAGCAGCAACACCTTGAGGACTCGCTCCGCAAGGCCGGACTCGAGCTGCCGGCATCGGCCCTCTACAGTGAAACGTCGCCTTCGCTGCGCGACTGCATCGGCATTTTCGGCGGCGGATGCACCGGCGAGGTGGTGAGTGCCGACGGCCTTGTGCTGACCAACCACCACTGCGGATTCAGCTATGTGCACGAGATGAGCGCCATCGGCCACGACTACATGAAGGACGGCTATTTCGCCCACTCGCGCAGCGAGGAGCTGCGCACTCCCGCGAGCCTGACCTTCACTTTCGTGAAGCGCATCACCGACGTGACGAAGGAGGTGAATGCCGAAGCCCAGAAGCGCAAGGTGGACGAGTTCACAAAGCAGAGCTCCGGATTCCTCCAGCCTCTGGCCCAAAAGATGCTCAAGAAAAGCGAGTTTGCCAAGCTCAAGGGCATGACGGTGCGCATCGTGCCTTACTTCGGCGGCAACCAGTTCTACGTATTCTTCGAGCAGGCCTACTCCGATGTGCGCCTCGTGGCCAATCCTCCCTACAATGTGGGCCAGTTTGGCGGCAACAGCGACAACTGGATGTGGCCGCGCCACAATGCCGACTTCTGCATGTTCCGCATCTATGCCGACAAGGACGGACAGCCTGCTCCCTACAGCCCTGACAATGTGCCCCTGCACGTGACGAAGTTCCTGCCCATCTCGCTCAAGGGCATGAACGAGGGCGACTACACGATGATCATGGGTTTCCCCGGCACCACCACGCGCTATCTCACCGCGGCCGAGGTGCAGCTGCGCTGCGAGGGCACCAACCTGCCGATCATCACGGCCGGCAATCCGCTGCTGAAGTACTACAAGGAACTCATGGACCAGAGCGACGAGCTGCGCCTGCTGCTGGAGGACGACTACATGTCGTGGGGCAACAGCATCAAGAACTTCGGCGGCATGAACGAGGCTGTGGAGAAAACGCACCTCATCGACGAGAAGAAGGCCGAAGAGGCCCGCTTCCGCCAGTTTGCCGCCCAGAGCGGCAAGGCTGAGTACCGAGACGTGATCGACCGCATCGCAGCCCTGTGCAAGGCCTACACCGACACCATCCACGACGGCACGCTCTACCGCATCGCCCTGCAGGACCAGGGCTTGTGGATGCGCACCGAACTGGTGGATGCCTATGCCGCAGCCGTGAAGGGCGGCAAGGCCAAGGACATTGATGCGGCCAAGGCGGCGCTGCTCGACTTCCACCAGCGCATGAACGGCGGCGTGAATCTTGCCATCGACAAGGGTAAGGTGAAGCTTCTGGTGCCCTACTTCCTCAAGAACCACCGGCTGAAGGCCGTGCCTTCCTTCCTGAGCGACGGCACGAGTTGGGAGACTTTCGTCGACCGTATCTACTCCTCCAGCCTGTTCACCGACAGCACGAAGCTGGCCGATGCGCTGGCGCGCAACGATGCCGAGGCACTGCTCAGCGATCCGCTCGTGCAGGAAGTGCGTGCCTATCACGACTATGTGAATGACCACATCGCTCCGGCCATGAGAGCTTACTCGGCCCAACGCAAGGTGCTCGACAAGATCTACGTGCGCGGACTCTGCGAGATGTACGACTGGGCCAAGGCTCCGGATGCCAACTTCACGCTGCGCATGACTTACGGCCACGTGAAGGACCTCACGCCGCGCGATGCCGTGCACTACGACTGGCGCACGGTGCTCGACGGCATGTTTGAGAAGGAGAGCAGCACCGAGAGCGACTACTTCATCAACGAACGTCTGCGCAAGCTCTACGAGGCCAAGGACTTCGGCCGCTACGCACGCGAGGACGGCAAACTGCCCACCTGCTTCCTGTCGAACAACGACATCACGGGCGGCAACTCGGGTTCGGGTGTGCTCAATGCCAAGGGCGAGCTGATCGGCCTGGCCTTCGACGGCAACATCGAGAGCCTGTCGGGCGACCTGAAGTTTGACAACAAGCTGCAGCGCTGCATCAACGTCGACATCCGCTATGTGCTCTTCATCATCGACAAGTTTGGCGGTGCCGGCTACGTGCTCGACGAGCTTGACCTGCGCTGAGCTGCGGGAAATTGTTTTGAGTAGACAAGCAGGGGGCAAACCGCACTTGTGTCCTGTCCGCCTGCTTGTTTGAATGCAACCTGAAGCGCGAAGTGCGTCGGCCATTGGCTGGAGGTGCACTTCGCGCTTGTTTTGTGCGCCTGAGGGCTGGCTGATGTACGACAAGCGGGGGGAGATGCAGAGAAAAGTGCATCGGGGGTGTTGCGACAGTGAGAATTTCTGCCTATATTTGTGGGCAGACTGGCACGTCGCGCACATTAGAAATCAGCAAACACCCATTACGCCATGGCAAACATCACTCCAAGAAAACTTCCCGTAGGCATCCAATCCTTCAAACGAATGAGAGAGGAGGGCTACGTATATGTGGACAAAACGGACATCGTGTGGCACATGGAAAACTGCGGATACAAGTACAACTACTTGAGCCGTCCGCGCCGTTTCGGCAAATCCTTGCTGGTGGACACGCTCCAATGGTACTTCGAAGGAAAGAAAGAACTCTTCGAAGGATTGAAAATCATGAATCTGGAGAAGGAATGGGCCGCGCACCCGGTCATCCGGTTGGACATGAGCAATGCCGGTGACACGGCTGCGGGCATTCGCACTTACTTGAATGATGTTTTTCTGAAATATGAGCAACAGTACGGTTTGGATCCGATGGAGAAAGACGATTTACTTTCCATTCGTTTGAGCAACATCTTTCAGTCGGCCTATCAGAAAACCGGACAACGGGTCGTGATGCTGATTGATGAATACGATTCTCCGCTCCAGCATTCTTGGAAAACTTCAGGCCATGATGATTGCACAAGGGTTTACCGTGAATTGTTTTCAGCTGTTAAGGGTGATGACGAATACGAGCATTTTGTCTTTATCAGCGGCATCACCAAATTTACGCAGATATCCCTGTTTTCCGTGCTCAACAATCTGACGAACATCAGTTTCTTGCCGGAATATGCCCCGCTCTGCGGCATCACGGAGGCGGAAATCAGCGAGAATTTCCAGCCAGAGCTGGAGCGAATGGCTGAACGCAACCGTTGGACTCCGCAGGAAACGCACGACAGACTGAAAACGTACTATGACGGCTACCACTTCAGCGACGACAACATGGTCGACATCTACAATCCCTATAGCTTGGTGTTGGCCCTTTCACAGTCGAAGCTGCGCAATTACTGGGCTTCATCGGGAGCCACCTCGCTGCTGCCGAAGTTTGTGAAGGATGCCGAAATTCGAATGTCTGACTTTGAGAACTGCCCCATCATGCGCAACACGCTCGAAACCTCCGACGTGACGAACGGTTCGGCCGAGTTGTTTCTCTACCAAACGGGCTATCTCACCATCAAGCATGCCGACGAATTCGGCTACATCTTGGGGTTCCCCAACGAGGAGGTGAAGCAGGCGCTCTTCGAAGTGTGCTCTCCGTGCCCTTCAAGGCAGACGGCAGGCTCGTGATGGGCATCGGTTTGGAACTGGACGAGAACGGCAAGGGGCTGGTCGGCTGGCAGCTGGCTGAAATGCACGCATGAAGGCGTGAGCAGCCGTTACGCACCGATGCATGGCAGAGAAGAGGTGAAGCACCTGTGGACCACAAGGCCCAAGGGTGCTTCACCTCTTCTTGGTTTATGGGGGTATGCCATGCCCCGTTGCGGGGCGGGCGATCATTTCACCACCTTCTTGCCACGGGTGATGAAGATGCCCTTGCCTTCGGCCGCGTGGCGGCGACGGCCGTCGATGCCGTAGACGGGTTGGCCGTCATCGGAGGCGGACATCACGGTCTGGCCGATGCCTTCGGGCTTGGGGGCTGTGTAGTGAAGCTGGAAGTCGTCGATGCTCCACCACGTCTTGGCCTCGCCGTTGGCGCTGGCCTCGATGGTCACCTCATCGCCTTCGGCCACTTCGAGCGCCGCGAGGGTGAGCTGGTCCCAACCGTTGAGGTAGGCATCGCCCTCCTCCGACTTGTTGCCGCGGCCGGTGTAGGACTGTTGTGCTTCGTGCGTTTCGCCGGAGGCGGAGCGGACGGTTATCTTGGCTTCGGCATTCATGCCCGTGGCGGCACGGATGAGCAGGCTCAGCGAATAGGTGCCGGCGGGCAGGCCGGTGAGGGTCTGCTTCATGGAGGAAGTGTAGGCCGACTCCTTGTACACGTTCCAGTAGGCATTGGCGGCATCGCCGTCGGCGGCTTCGCCCTTGTTGGCGGAAAGGTTGTTCACGGTCCATCCGTTGGTGCCGTCGCTGCAGTCGGGGTTGACGATGAAGCCCATGTCGAAGGTTTTGCTCACGGTTTCCTTGCCGAATATGGTGACGGTGCGCACGCGGAAGCGGTCGGTCAGGCGGTTGAAGCCCTCAAGCGGCAGGGCATAGGCTAGCGTGTCGGCATCGAAGAGGGTGCGGTCGTCCCACTTGTGGAGTTCCTTCCATGCATGAAGCTCGTTGTCCCATTGCTCGAGCGTGAGGCTTTCGGTGCAGTCGCCCATGGGGTTGGCTACGCGGAGCACCATCTGCCGCTCGGCTTCGTCGGTCAGGAATGTGATGCTGGCAGCCTGGGTGGACGGACGCCACCAGCGTGGCACCACATCGTTCTTTGCATTGTAGGCAAAGGTGGAACGCGTGCGGCGGTACATCTCGCCGGCGGGAGTGACCCAACCGTCGTCGTTCACCATGCGGCGCGAGGAGGTGTCCCACTGGTAGTAGGAGTAGCGCTCCACGAAGGGGCAACTCTCGAGCATGTTGACAATGTCGAACAGGGCGGCACGGTTCTTCTCAAGCTGGGCCGTGTAGTCGGTGGGCCATTCTTCCTTTGTCCACGAGGCACCATAGGCCCATTCGGTGATCCAGATGGGACGGTGCGTTTTGTCGTAGAGGGACTTGAGCGTGTTGTACCAAGCCTGCGGGCCGTTGGCTTCGTTGGGACCCCAGTAGGCGTGGATCACGGAGAAGTCGCAGCGGTAGCCCATGTCGTCGATGTGGCCGAAATAGTCTTTTGCCCAGTTGAGATCGGTGGGTGCCGGCGAACCGATGCGCATGGGCAGGTCGCTCATCTCCTTGGTCTTGACACAGGCATCCCAGGCGTTGATGGTGCCGCCGCACGAACAGTCCTTGTGCTGCTCGGGGTGGTCGGGCTCGTTGAATCCGAGCACGTGGGTGCTGGCCTCCTTGCTGCGCAGTTCGCTGAGCGAGGGCCAGTACATGTGCTGGCGGATGGGCACATATTCGTAGTTGGTGGTGGAACTGCGGTCGCCGCTCCAGGTGTAGAACCATTGGGCGTTGAGCTTGCCCATCTGCTCGGTGATCTGGTCGGTGCCTTGGGTGGAGCACCATCCCTTCTTCGAAGCGTACTGCCACGGCTTGATGTGCACCGACGAGATGCGGCGGTCGAGGGCCTCGGGCAGGTTGACCTGAAGGTCGGCATGGTCGGCCACAAACACGCGCGAGTAGCCCTGCCCCTTTTCGCCCGTGGCCACCACGGCCATGAATCCGCGCTTGAGGGTGAAGCTGCGCATGCGGTTGCAGAAGGGCTGTTCGGCGGCGTTGAGCGAAGGATAGTCCTTGCAGAGCAGGTCCAAGCGGTCGCCCTGCTGGTTTTTTTCGGTGTAGCCGGTAAGGACGACTTCCGATTTGGGTGCATAGGGAATGATGGCTGCGCCGTCGAGGTAGATGGCCACACGCACATTCTTGTTTTGGCTGGCTTTCTGTCCGTTGATGGTGATGTAGCGCAGATAGCTGTAGGCTTTGGAGGGCGTGACATTGTCCAGAATCACCCAGGCCGACGGATGAACCAGGTTAACCTGCCCGTTGGCGCCGAAAGGCTTTTCACCCACGAGGTGAAGGTCGATGTTGTCGGTCACTTCCATCGGTTCGTTGAGCTGGTAGATGTCCTGTTCCTGACGGCCGATGGCGTTCTTGAACACGCTGGTGCGTGCCTGAGCCAGCGAGGCATCAAGTCCGCCTTCGGTCACCGGCACCACGGTGAAGCGGCAGGTGGAGTTGTAGGACTTGTTGTAGTAGACGTGCACGAAGTTGTCCGTGCTCCAGTCTATGCCGAGCATGGCACTGGTGTTCTTTTTCGACACGATCTGGCGGCCCATCTGCACGTCGAGTTTCCAGAGGAATTCGTTGCCCGTGCCTTTCGCATCCTTCCACACCACGCTCCAATTGTCGGTGGTGCTGGCCGTGAGATACTTTCCGGTGGCCTTGTTGCGCAGGTAGAAGTAGGAGGCATCGTTCGACTTTTCGGCCACAAACACGTAGGCACCGTCGGTGCTGACCGTGCCGAAATCGGAAAGGGCGGGGGAGACGCTCTCTGTAGCATCGAGGCCGAGTGCCTTGTTGAAATAGTCGCTGATGATGTAGTATTCGCCACCGTCGGTGATGTCGATGGCCATGGAAGCAAGTGGGGAGGCACCGAGTGCCAGACCCAGCAGCAGCCGTGCTGCCTTGCTCATTGCGTATGATTTGTTCATGTGATGGGAATGGTTTGTTTTTCAAGGCAAATGTAGCAAAAATGCATGGCTGGCGCGCATTAACCGTTTGAATATTGAGGTGGAGTGAGCAAATGTGACGAATTTTCGGCGTACGTGACTGATTTTTCAATGCTTGTAGTGATGGTTGGTGTACGGCGGGAGGGTGCTCACTGAGTGCCGGTCGGCAGCAGATTGGGCTTTGCGCTTGCGTGTTCGGAAGAAAACGCGTAACTTTACCACATGGATGAGCCGTGGTGAAAGCCTGCCCATTCGTTTTCCTGTCGAGCCCGACCGGAAATGCACACCATCATCATAGAGAGAGCCCATGAAACAATATAATCGGATCATGCTTGGGGAACATGGCATGTATCTTCACAGTTGCTTAGAGAACCATTACATCGGTGCCAGTTTTCTTCAAGATGTTGACTTGACCGGCACGCCATTTGACCACGAAGAGGCGTGGCGCCAGCAGATGGTCGACAAATACCTGTCGCTTCATCCCGACAAGAGCATCCAGACCGCAAGAAACTGCATCGGTTTCCTGTGGACCATTTGCCACGGACTGAAGATAGGCGACATCGTGTTGGCTTCCGACGGAGATGGCGGATATCATGTCGGCGAGATCACGGGTGACTACTATTTCCAGCCCCAGGAGGTGCTTTCGCACCGGCGGCCTGTGAATTGGAAGGGCATTGTCATTTCCAGAAAATCCATGTCGCAGAAACTGCAGAATTCCACCGGGTCCATAGGCACGTGCTGCAATGTGACAAAGTATGCTGAAGAATTGGAGGCGCTGATGAAAGGTGCCCTCCCGTCAGTGCCCGTTCCGCAGCCGGAGGCGGTGATTGTGGACCCATACAAGGAGAGGAGCCTTCACAAACTCTTGGCCAACCATCTGCAGAAGACGGGCATCTTTGCCAAAACCATATTCCATGAAACATCGAACCGCTCTGACCAGGCCCAGAAGTGGGTGCACCCCGACATGGTGGGCGTGGAATTCAACGAATTTCAGAATTCCGCAACAAGAGCATTGCTGAAAGCGGCAGAGGCCAAGGCCTACCTGAACCTGTATTCCTACGAATTGAAGCGCTGCATCGAGAATGATCATCAGTTGAAGGAATATTTCTTCCAAGCTTTGTCGAACAGTACCTGGGCCAACTATGGATTTCTGGTGGCTTTTGAAATCAGTGAAGATGTGATGGAGGAAATGGAGCGCTTGAACCGTTCTTTCGGCATCGGTGTGATCAAGTTGGCGGCCTATCCTGACGAAGTGCGCACGCTGTTTCCAGCCCGCAAGAATGAACTGGACTACTACACGATTGACAAGCTTTGCCGAATCAATCCTGACTTCAAGGGCTTCATCACCAAAGCGGCCAGGGTGATAACGGCGCAGGCGGATGTGATTGAGGATGTGAAAATTGGCCTGCAAAGGTATTGCGACAAAGGTTTTTCTTCCGACGACGAACTTCTGGCTTATTGCCGCGAGAAGCACATACCGTGCTGAACCTTCCTGCGAGATATGCGGCCTGAAATTCTTTGGCTTGGCGTATAACCATTCAGAAAGGCGGATACCTTATGATGTTGACGTCCTTGTCACACATGAGCCACCAGCAATGATACTTGATGAAAGCATGGGCACTCATTGGGGAAGTATGCAACTAAGGAATAGAGTCTTTCTGCTCAAACCAAAGTATCATCTTTTCGGTCATGTGCATGGGCATTTGGAACAGAAATACATGATGGCATCGTATTCTCTAATGGAGCAAATCTTGATAGCGCCTATGAGATGTGCCATAAACCAAAGATTTTTAACCAATATTAAAATTAGAAAAGCCAGTAATTTATTAAAACGAGTAGTAAAAATGGAACAAAGCAATAATCCTATATACAAACATCACTTCTCGGAGGTGGCATTTTTGGACGAAATGGTTGAACCTACTCCATGGAGAGGTCAGGAGTCGCAGAATTCCTTCTCTTTCAAAGGAGAAGGAAACAAGCGTGAAATTTTACAAAAGGTCTTCAACATTAATATCCCTGAAGAAAAATACCGCGAAGCTATTTCTGGAAGTGGAAATAAGGGAAATAGAATTACAGTACTTCATTCATCTTCTCTTGCAGCCTTGCTTTTTTTTCATAGTGTTTCTGATATTAATCCCATCAAGATAGTACTTGATGATGAAGAATATACTTTTACAGAGGTTCACTTTGAACGTAAAACGGTTGTCAGTGGAAGCCATAAGTCAAATATGGATGTGGTTATGTATGGCAATTCGGGAAAGGGTGAAAAGACGGTTTTATTCCTTGAATGCAAGTTTAGTGAATACTTAGGGCGTTTCAGTTAATTCGCACAAATGCCCCCAA
>DAIRWG010000103.1:0-9872 GCA_036802405.1 Alloprevotella sp. | reverse complement strand
TCACCCCTAACGGGGTGACCTGCGGCATGAGATTGGAATGAAGAGAGCAGATGCTCCCCCTATGGATTATACTTCAGATTTTTTCAAAACCATTTTTGTTTGACTATATCATGCGTCAAGGGCGGGCTGAAAGCCCATTCCATGTCCACTCATGCGGATGCTCGTTCATCAAGAATGCTTGCCGTTCAAAGAGCCTCGAGCATCCGCTTGAGCACCACGGTGGCCGAGATTTCGCGGTTGGCAGCTTCGGGAATCACCAGCGAGCGGGGCGATTCGATCACATCGTCGCTCACGATCATGTTGCGGCGCACGGGCAAGCAATGCATGAAGTGAGCATCGTGGGTCACGGCCATGTGGGCGGCATCAATCATCCAGTTCATGTCGCGGCAGAGCACTTTGCCGTAGTCATCGGGGCGGGTCACACCGGGGCAACTCCAGTTTTTGGCATACACGAAGTCGGCATCCTTCAGCGCCTCCATCTGGTCGTATTCCACACGGGCATCGCCCACAAAGAGCGGATCAAGCTCATACCCCTCAGGGTGTGTCACCACAAAGTCCACATCGGCGGCCCGCATCCATTCCGCAAAGCTGTTGGGCACGGCCTGCGGCAGGGCACGGGGGTGCGGTGCCCAGGTCAGCACCACTTTGGGACGTTTCTTTTCGGCATGTTCGTGAATGGTGATCAAGTCGGCAAAGGCTTGGAGAGGATGCGCTGTGGCACTTTCCATCGAAAACACCGGACGTCCGCTGTAACGGATGAACTGCCCCAAAATGTTTTCGGCATAGTCTGCCTCGCGGTCAGTCAGCCCGGCAAACGAACGCACCCCGATGAGGTCGCAAAACTGTGCCATCACGGGAATGGCTTCGAGCAAATGTTCACTTTTGTCGCCGTCCATCACCACGCCGCGTTCCGTTTCGAGTTTCCATGCCCCCTGATTCACATCGAGCACAATGACATCGAGTCCCAAATTGCGTGCCGCCTTCTGTGTGGAGAGGCGGGTGCGCAAGGAATTGTTGAAAAAGATGAGAAGCACTGTACGGTGGCGGCCAAGCTGCTCGTAGGCATAGCGGTTGGCTTTCACTTGGGCTGCTTCGGCCAAGGCCTGAGGCAGGGGGCCGATGTCGGAAACGTGCAAAAAGGTGTGCATAAGCTGGATTATTATTCTTTAGATGGAAGGATAAATGGAAGTCATTACCCCCCAAAGGGGCAAAGTAGCTGCAAATATACGGAGATTCACCGTATAATAGATGCATATCAAAGTATATTTTCCTTGCACCACAGATTATATGCAGCAAAGCAAGCCTCCTTACGCGCATCCAGCCACAAGGATTCGTGCTTCTTCGTGGCCCTTCGGGGTAAACATTACCACCGTTTCAGCAAAGTGACAGCAGCCATGACAGAGCTTCGCACGCGCGCACGCATACATACAATGCAATTACATTTTTTGCTGTCATCTGTCATTCGCCGGCCTTCTAAGGGCACTTTGCGAACAGATGCAGAGCATCTCCGCATTTCTTAAAAAACCTTACACAAAGCCATCCCCAACAAGTCCCATGACTTTTTGAACAAGTCCGGGACTTGTAAAAATTCCAAGGGGACTTTTTCCGAAAAGTCGTGCTTGGTGTAAAAACGCCAACGGCAACAAAAACATCGAGACCCTATAACTGTTTTTACATTCACGCAAGCCATATTAACACCAAGTGACGGGTGACAGCAAAAAATGCAATGACACTGTAGAGTATGCGCGCGCGAGAAACCTGCTGTCACTTTTACCGGGTACACGCGAACGCACTTGCTGTCACTTTGAGCGAGCGAGCCACACGACCATCGTGTGACAAAATGCGGGTGATGCTTGCTAATCCATGCAGAAAACACTAATTTTGTAGGCGAAAAAGTATGCCTGCGAAAAGGCATCATTCCAACAACGAAAACCAACCGCTCATGAAAAAGAGTATCATCCTGCTGGCAGCCGCCCTCACTTTCACCTTAGGCTGCGCCAAGCCCCAAGCCAAAGCCGAAACGGCCACCCCCCACACCGAGCAACCCGCGAAAGCCCAGGAGAAAGGCCTTTCGCAAGTGCGCACCATCCCAACCAACGTGCATGGCGCCGACATTCTGCCCGCCATTGCCAAGAACTACGAAGGCAAGGTAGTGCTGTTCGACTTCTGGGCCACTTGGTGCGGTCCATGCCGCCAGGCCATGAAGCAGATTGACGAAATCAAGACCGACATGATGAAGAAGGGCTGCGTGTTCGTCTACGTCACGGGCGAAACCTCCCCCGAATCCACCTGGAAGCAGATGATTCCGTCCATCGCCGGCGACCACTACCGACTGACCGACCAGCAGTGGGGCGAACTCTGCCGCGCACTCAACATCCCCGGCATTCCGGCCTACCTGCTGCTCGACAAGAAGGGCCAGAAAAGCTACGACAACCTGAGCGAAGGCGGATATCCCGGAAGCGAAATTCTGAAGAACAACATTGAAGTGGCGCTCACCAAGTGAGCCACGCCCACTCGCATCGGATGAACCGCATCCGACAACGGCACACCAGAAATCCCAACACCCCGACACATGAAGAAAGCCGCCTATCTGCTCATACTGGCCCTGATCACCTGCATCGGGCTGACCAAGGGACTGCAACCGCAGCGCGAGGCTGAGGCCGACGAAGCCGAAGCTGCCGCACAGGCACGGGCCGAAGGGCACGATGTGGTGCGCGCCCCGCACGGCGAAAGCACCCGCACGCCCAACAGCACCACCTCGTCAACCCTGCCCGAAGGCATGGCCTTGCCCCGCTACGAGTCAAGTCGAGGCGGACAGCTGATCGAACGCACGGGCTACACCCTCTCCTACGATGCCGACTTCAAAACGCCGCAATGGGTGGCATGGACGCTGACTGCTGACGAAGCGGAAGGCAGCGTGCCACGTGAAAGCAATTTCACGGCCGACCCCGACGTGAGGGGTGCCAAGGCCTATCCGGCCGACTACACCAATTCGGGCTACGACCGAGGCCACATGGCTCCGGCCGGCGACATGAAGTGGAGCGAAGAGGCCATGCGCGAATCGTTCTACATGACCAACATCTGCCCGCAAAACCGCAACCTCAACCGCGGCGACTGGAAGGATCTGGAAGAGAAGGAACGCGACTGGGCACTTGCGCGCGGAGCTGTGAGCATTGCCGCAGGCCCCATCTATTCCACCAAGCGTCCGAAGCGCATCGGCAACCACCAGGTGGCCGTGCCAGATGCCTTTTTCAAGGTTATTCTGGTGGACTATCCGAAGGCCCCCAAGGCTTATGGCTTCATCTTCCGCAACGAGGCGGGAAGCCGTCCGCTCCAGAGCTACCAGCTGAGCGTGAACGAGGTGGAACGCCGCACGGGCATCGACTTTTTCCCCGGACTGAGCGAGGAAGTGGAGGACCAAGTGCCGGAACTCTTCTGAACCGTCCACGAAAGGCCTGAAACGCCCCACAAAAAAAGAATCACATGAAAATCAAGAACATTGCCATTGCCCTGCTCATCGCACTGGGCATGCCCCTTACGGCTTCGGCCGACCGACAGCCGAAAGTGGCCCATCCGCAAGCACACACTTTCAAGCTGCGCATCAGCCTCACCGACAAGAAGAACTGCGGATTCAGCGTGAAAAAGCCTGAAGCGTTCCTCTCCGCCAAATCCATCGCCCGACGCAAACGCTTCGGGCTTAAGGTGGACGAACACGACCTGCCTCTGACGGCAGCCTATGTGGACCGCTTGCGGCAGATGGGACTGCGATTTGTGAACCAGAGCAAATGGGCCAACTCGGTGGTGATGCAGGCCAGCGACACGCTGGTGATGGCCGACATCCGCCGTCTGCCCTTCGTGAAGGACGTGCGATGCGTGTGGGTGGCCCCCGACAGCATCAATGCGGAAGAGCCCGTGAACCGCACCGAGGAATTGGCTCGGCGAAACGACCCCGACACGATTCCCTCCATCTATGGCGCAGGACAACAGCAGACAGAAATGCTGAACTTGCAGCCGCTTCATGAGGCTGGCTACAAAGGCAAGGGCATCACCATTGCCGTGATCGACGGCGGTTTTCACAATGCCGACCTCGTGCCGGGATTGCCTCAACGGCAGATTCTCGGCACGCGCAACTTCGTCAGGCCCGACAAGAGCGTCTACGACGAACTCAGCCACGGCATGATGGTGCTTTCATGCATTGCGGCCAACGAGCCGCACCGGCTGGTGGGCACTGCGCCCCAAGCCTCGTTCTACCTGCTGGTGAGCGAGGACGGCGAAAGCGAACAGATGGTGGAGCAGGACAACTGGTGTGCCGCTGTGGAGTATGCCGACAGTCTGGGGTGTGACATCGTGACCAGTTCGCTGGGCTATACGGAATTCGACCATCCGTGGATGGCCAATCCCTACCGCGACCTCAACGGACGCACGGCCATCAACAGCCGGGTGGCTTCGTTGGCTGCCAGCCGCGGAATCGTGCTGCTCAACAGTGCGGGAAACAGCGGCATGGACTCTTGGAAGAAAATCGGCACACCGGCCGACGCCACCGACATTCTGACGGTGGGAGCCTTGTTCAACGACTCCACCCTGGCCTTCTTCTCCTCCATCGGCAACACGGCCGACAACCGCATCAAGCCCGACGTGGTGGCGATGGGCGTGAACGATGCCGTTTACGACATCGACGGAAATGTGGAGACGGCCAACGGCACTTCCTTCTCCTGCCCGGTGATGTGCGGAGCGGTGGCTTGCCTGATGCAGGCCTATCCGCAGGCCACACCGATGCAGATCATGGAGGCCGTGAGGAAGTCGGGCAACAACGCCGCGCATCCCGACAACATCTACGGCTACGGACTGCCCGACATGCAAAAGGCTTTTGACCTGCTCAAAGAGTAATAACGACACGCCCCAACCCGCACATGATCATCGACCCTTTCGCTGAATACTTTGCCGACGACCCGGTGCCGTCGGACTCTGAGGAGGATGCCCTGCTGGCATCCTCCGTGCAAGCCATGAGCCTGTTCGAGCTCAATGCGCGCGTGCATGCCGTGGTGGAACACAGCATGCGCACTCCCTTCTGGGTGACGGCCGAACTGAGCGAGGTGCGCACGGCATCGAACGGCCATTGCTACGTGGAATTCGTGCAGAAGGACGAAGGCAGCGGGGCACTGGTGGCCAAGGCGAGGGGCATCATCTGGCGCAGCAACTACAGGTTGATTTCCGACCATTTCCGCCGCACCACGGGCCGACTGCTCGGGGTGGGCATCAAGGTGATGGTGGAGGTGACGGTGAACTTCCACGAGCTTTACGGCTACTCGCTCAACGTGATCAACATCAACCCTACCTACACCATGGGCGACCTGGCCCTGCGCCGACGCGAAATCATCAACCAACTGAAGGACGACGGGGTGATGGAACTCAACAAGGAGCTGCAGCTGCCCGCCATCATCAGCCGTGTGGCCATCATCTCCAGCCCCACTGCTGCCGGCTACGGCGATTTCTGCGACCAGCTGGAGCAGAGTGGACTGCCCTTCACCACCCGACTTTTTCCTGCCACCATGCAGGGCGACCAGGTGGAGGGGAGCGTGATTCACGCGCTCGACCTCATTGCCGAGGAGGAGGAGCAGTGGGACGTGGTGGTGATCATCCGAGGAGGAGGCGCGGCCACCGACTTGGGCGGTTTCGACTCTTACCTTCTGGCTTCGAACGTGGCGCAGTTTCCACTGCCGGTGCTCACGGGCATCGGGCATGAGCGCGACGACACGATTGTCGACCTTGTGGCACACACACGGCTCAAGACGCCGACGGCAGTGGCGGCGTTCCTCATCGACAGCCGCAAGGGCGAACAAGCACGGCTCGACGACCTGAAGGAACGCCTCACACGAAACGTGGCGCAACGGCTGGCCACCGAACGACAGCGGATGGACGCATGGGGCAACCGCCTGACCCTCGCGGCCACGAGCCACATGCACTTGCAGCACAACCTTTTCCAATCGGTGGCCCACCGCTTTCATCTGGCTGCCACGGCCTACTTCTCGCTCCAGCGCCAATGGCTGCTGCGACGTGAAGCGCGACTGGAGGTGCTGGCCCTGCAGTGTCTGCAAGTTGAGCACCAACGGCTGCAACGGTGCCCGCAACGGTTGCAAGCGGCACTGATGTCTCGGCTGGCGGAAGAAAGGCACAAGCACGAAATGATCGCACGCAGCCTGAAACTGGCCGGGCCGGAACGGATCCTGCAGATGGGGTTCAGCATCACACTGAAGGACGGCCATGCCGTGGGCAGCGCTTCGGAGCTGCACGAAGGCGACCGGATCACTACGGTCATGGCCGACGGCAAGCTGACATCCGTGGTGACAGACACGGAAACCAAACCGTAAACACACAAGAAGCTACTTCTCATCATACCCCCATGCCTCAAAAGAAATTGAACTACGAAGCTGCCATGAAAAGGCTTGAAGAAATCGTGAACGGCTTCGAACACAACACCCTGGCACTCGACCAGCTGACATCGCAACTGGCAGAGGCGCAGGAACTCATCAGATTCTGCAACGAAAAGCTGCAGACGGTAGAAAACGACGTAAAGAAAATCCTCGACAATGGGCAAGAATAAACTGGCAAAGTTTGCCGACATGGAGCAATACCCGCACGTGTTTCAAGAACCAGGCGTGGCCACTTGCGAAACTCCCTTCGCGCTGCGCGGACGCTGGCACGAAGACTTTTTCCACAACGACAACCCCATCGTGCTGGAGCTGGGCTGCGGCCGCGGTGAATACACCGTGGGGCTGGGACGCCTATTCCCCGACAAGAACTTCATCGGAGTGGACATCAAAGGGGCGCGCATGTGGACGGGTGCCACAGAATCCCTGCAGGAAGGCATGACAAACGTGGCCTTCCTGCGCACGCACATCGAATTCATACACCGATTCTTCGACAAGGGGGAAGTGGCCGAAATCTGGCTCACCTTCTCCGACCCGCAAATGAAGAAGGTGACCAAGCGACTTTCCTCCACCTATTTCCTGAAACGCTACCGCGCTTTCCTTCAGGAAAACGGCATCATCCACCTCAAAACGGACAGCAATTTCCTCTTCACCTACACCAACTACATGGTGGAGGCCAACCACCTGCCCGTGGACTTCCGCACCGACGACCTCTACCACACGCTCGAGGCGGAAAAAGACGAGGAGGTGAAGCAGATCCTGGGCATCCAGACTTACTACGAGCAGCAGTGGATTGCCCGTGGGCTGACCATCAAGTATCTGAAGTTCCGCTTGCCGCAGAAGGGGACCCTTGTCGAACCCAAAGTGGAAATCGAGCTCGACGACTACCGCAGCTACAACCGTTCGAAACGGTCGGGACTGGAAACGTCCAGATGAAGCCCGCCCCTGACCGAACGCACTAAGAATCCTTGTAAACGGATGATGCAGGAACTGCCACGAGCCTGATGTCGCTTGCCTGTGCCCTGCTGCCGTTCATATTCCCATAACATCCATCCATGCAACTATATCCCAAACTCATCACTGACGCACTGGCCACAGTGCGCTATCCCGGAACGGGCAAGAACCTTATCGAAGCCGAAATGATGGAGGACGACCTCCGCATCGACGGCATGAAGGTGACGTTCTCGCTGATTTTCGAAAAACCGACCGACCCCTTCATGAAGTCGGTGGTGAAGGCTGCCGAAGCCGCCATCCACACCTATGTGGATAAAGCCGTGGAAGTGACCATCCACACCAAATCGCTGCAGGCTGCACGCCCCGAACCGGGCAAGATGCTGCCACAGGTGAAGAACGTGATTGCCGTCAGCTCGGGCAAGGGCGGCGTGGGCAAGAGTACCGTGGCCGCCAACCTGGCCGTGTCGCTGGCCAAACTGGGCTACAAGGTCGGACTGCTCGATGCCGACATCTTTGGTCCTTCAGTGCCCAAGATGTTCCACATGGAGGCCGAGCGCATCTTTGCCGAAATGAAGGACGGGCGCCAGGTGCTGATTCCTGCCTACAAATATGGAGTGAAGATTCTCTCCATCGGATTTTTCGTCAATCCCGACACGGCCACGCTGTGGCGCGGCGGCATGGCTTCGAACACGCTCAAGCAGCTTATTGCCGACACGGACTGGGGCGAACTCGACTATTTCGTGCTCGACACGCCGCCGGGCACTTCCGACATCCACCTCACCCTGCTGCAGAACCTGGCCATCACGGGAGCCGTGATCGTGAGCACGCCCCAGCAGGTGGCGCTGGCTGACGCACGCAAGGGCATCGACATGTATCGCAACGAGAAGGTGAACGTGCCCATTCTCGGACTGATCGAAAACATGGCGTGGTTCACGCCCGCCGAACTGCCCGAAAACAAATACTACCTCTTCGGACGCGACGGCGTGAAGCACTTGGCCGAGGAAATGCAGGTGCCCCTGCTCGGACAGATTCCCATCGTGCAGAGCATTTGCGAAAGCGGCGACGAGGGCGAGCCAGCCTCCGTGAAGGACGACACCATGACGGCCCTGGCCTTCCGCAACCTGGCTGAGGCCGTGGTGCGCGAAACGGAACGGCGCAACCAGGAACTGCCCGCCACGCACATCGTGGAAATGAAAAAATAAAAGACTTCAGAAGCGGCGGTGCATTTCTCATCGCCGCTTCTGCTTCACACGTTTTTACTACTGACAATACATACAATGAAGATAGGCGACAAAGTGCGTTTCCTCAACGATGTGGGAGGAGGCGTGATTTCAGGTTTCCCCGACAAGGACACGGTGCTCGTGTGCGATGAGGACGGATTCGAAATACCCACCTTGCGCAAAGAGGTGGTGGTGGTCGACACGAACGACTACAACATTGCCAAAGTGCACACCGGCGGAAGCAAGAGCGCCAAAGCGCAAAAGGAGGGAAAGGACGACACTTCTGCTCCCGCCACATCGGTGAAGCAGGCCCTGCAGGCCGACCTCGACCAGGAGGACGCCGAGGAGGAAGATGACTGGACCGAACGCGAAATGACCTTCCGCCCCATGGCGCAGGAACGACGCGGGGCCAACGAGCTGAACCTGATGCTGGCCTTTGTGCCGACGGACATCAAGCACATCGGGCAATCGGCCTTTGAGGTGTATCTGGTGAACGACTGCAACTACTACTTGCACTATGTGCTGCTTTCGACCGACGGCAAGGTGAGCCACCTGCGCCATGAGGGCGAACTGCAGCCCAACACAAAGCTCTTCCTGGAGGAGATCCATCTGAACGAGCTCGAAGGCTGGGAGAATGTGGCCATGCTGACCACTGCCTACAAGCGCGACAAGGACTTCGTGATCAAGCCGGCATTGAACATGAACGTGCGCATCGATTTCACCAAGTTCTACCGCATACACACGTTTCAGCTCTGCGACTTCTTCACGACCCCGGCTCTGCTGGTGGACATCATCAAGAACGACCACCCCGTGCGTTCGCTCCGGCTTGATGCGGAGGAACTGCAGGAGGCCTTGCAGGAACCTGCCGCTCCCCGCCAGACGGTGAGTGAAGCACGCGTAGGCGGGGCGGAGCGTAGGGCCAGGGAGAAAGCCCAACGCAATGCACTGCTGGAAATCGACCTGCACGCCGATGCCTTGCTCGACACGCTCAGCGGCATGGAAGCCAAGGACATTCTGGACTATCAGCTCACCACGGTGCGCAACACGCTGAAGGAGCATCTCAAGGAACGCGGCCGACGCATCGTGTTCATCCACGGCAAGGGCGACGGGGTGCTGCGCAAGGAGCTCATCCGCATCGTGCAGCGCGACTTCAAGGGATGCCGCACGCAGGATGCGTCGTTCCAGGAATATGGCTACGGCGCCACGATGGTGACCATAGGCTAAGTATCATCCATTCACAGACCATGCACAAACCTGAGCACTGCCGTGC
>DAIRWG010000102.1:3767-9929 GCA_036802405.1 Alloprevotella sp. | reverse complement strand
CCCCCCCCCCGTTTTGGTAGCCATGCTAAGCAAAATGCGATATTCGGGATAAATAATCGGTCAAATAGCCCATTTTTTCGACCAATAATTTGGCAGAATTAACTTCCCTTCCCTATCTTTGCCAGCGTTAGAAACAGGAAGAGATGCCCCGGCCGCCGCCTCGGCAATCACAGACGCAACCACAGACGATAGTCAGATGTGAACACCTGGGGGACACCCGAAGCGCCTCCTGCAGGCGACCTCCCCCCACGGGAGAATCGTCCTCCGCTGCATTCCTCTTTTCCTCAAGCCGACGGCCCCCAGCCCCCAAGGCAAAAGGCCGCACCCGCACACCATTATCCACACCCATCCACGATGAACATCACACACCTTGTTCAGCACATCCTCGTGAAGCACGAAGCGCCCCGCGCCTTCCGCCTCCTCGCAGCAAGCCTCCTTGCCGCATTCCTATTCGTGCCCACACTCCGTGCCGTGAACACCGCATCCTCCGCCGCACTCCCCCGTGCCACGGAGCCATTGGCCGTTGCGCCCCATGCTGCGGCCGACACGCTCGCGCGACAGAGCGGAGCCGCACCCCTGCCCGCTGCCCAGACCCTCAAGCAGGCACGCGGCCCCTGGCTCGCCCTCAAGACCAACGCCCTCTACTGGGCCACCACCACGCCCAACCTCGGAGCTGAACTGCGCCTCGCGCGCCACTTCACCCTCGAGTGCGAGGTGGGGCTCAACCCCTTCAAGCATCAGCGCGCCGACGGTTCCTACGGACGCTCCTTCCGCCACCTCCGCGTGCACCCCGAGCTCCGCTACTGGTTCTGCGAAGCCTTCTACAAGCACTTCGTCGGCCTGCACGTGCCCTACGTCAACTACAACATCTCCGACATCAAACTCCTCTCCACCGACGACAAGCGCAAGCAGGGGTGGGGTGCCGGACTCGGCCTCTCCTACGGCTACGACTGGGCCATCTCCAAGCACTGGAACCTCGAGGGCACCCTCGGCGCCGGATGGCTCCACCTCGACCACAAGGTCTATCCCTGTGCCAACTGCGGCACCGTCCGCGCCCACGAGCGCAAGAACTACTTCGGCCTCACCCAGGCCGCACTTTCGCTCAGCTATCTCTTCTAACCCCCTCCCTCCCTCAAGCCACCAACCACGATGATCAAGCATCTGACCATATATTCACTCCTTGCGGCACTCACCGCCACCCCCGCCCACGCCCAGTGTGCGGAAGGCACCGCCCCCATGGCCCAGACCGTAGCGCTCACCCGGCGCGAGGCCAGCCAAGTGGGCACCGACCTCGTGCTGCGCCTCGGACTCGACCTCTCGCGCCTCCATGTGAGCAAGAGCCAGAGCATCGTGCTCACCCCCGTCGTCCTCAAGGGCGACAGCCTCCGCGCCTTCCCCTCCGTCGTGGTCAACGGGCGCCAGCGCCACGTGCTCTACCAGCGCCTCCGCCGCCCCGCCTCCGAGCAGGAAGTGGTGCGCGCCAACGGCACCGGGCAGCAGCTCGACTACACCGCCGCACTCCCCCTCGTCCCCTGGATGCACGGCGCACGCATCCAGCTCGTGAGCGACAGCTGCGGATGCGGATGGGCCAACCTCGGCCCCTCCGCCCGCCAGCCCGTCACCCTCATCGACCCCGAGTGGCCCCTGGCATTCGTCACGCCCAAGGCCGAAGTGAAGAGCTATTCCCTCAACGGCTCCGCCTTCCTCGACTTCCCCGTCAGCCGCACCGAAATCTATCCCGACTACCGCAAGAACCCCCGCGAGCTCGAGAAGATCTTCCGCACCATCCAGACGGTGAAGGACGACCCCAACGCCACCATCACCCACATCTCCATCCACGGCTACGCATCGCCCGAAAGCCCCTATGCCAACAACACCCGCCTGGCCAACGGCCGTGCCGCCGCCCTGCGCGACTATGTGTGCCGCCTCATGGAGCTGCCCTCGTCCATCTTCACCATCCAGGCCACGCCTGAGGACTGGGACGGACTGCGCCGCTACGTGGCCGACTCCACCGGCATCACCCACCGCGCCGAAATCATCCGCCTCATCGACTCCGACCTCGAGCCCGACCCCAAGGAGGCACGCATCAAGGCCCAGTATCCCGAGGAATACAAGTATATGCTCCAGAACTGGTATCCTGCCCTCCGCCATTCCGACTACGAGGTGCGCTACACCGTGCGTTCCTTCACCGTCGAAGAGGCCAAGCAGCTGCTCCGCACCAAGCCGCAGCAGCTCTCGCTCAACGAGCTATACCTCGTGGCACAGACCTGCGAGCCGGGATCCGAGGAATACGAGGAGGTGTTCCAGACGGCCGTGCGCCTCTTCCCCGACTCCCCCGAGGCCAACCTCAACTCGGCCAATGTGGCCCTGCGCGAGAACCGCCTGAAGGAGGCTGCTGCCTACCTCGCAAAGGCTGGCGACGCTCCCGCAGCCGAGCATGCCCGTGGCGTGCTGGCTGCCAAGGAGGGACACTACGACGAGGCACGCCGTTGCTTCACCGCAGCCTCCAAGGCTGGTGTGCCCGAAGCCGCAGAGGCTCTCAGCATCCTCGCCGACCTCTGACCGCCAGTGCACGCCGAGCTTGCCGGGAGCCGTAGCCGACAAGGCACGGCATCCCCCACACACAAACAAGAAAACAAATCAAACAATTTATTCACTAAAACTAAAACACAATGAAGAAACTATTCTTCCCCGCAGTAGCAGCGCTGGCCCTCGGCCTCGCTTCCTGCAGCAGTGACAATGTTGGTCCCGATGGCGGCGGACAGCCCTCCTTCGCCGAAGGTGGCTACGCAAAGGTGGCCATCGCGCTGCCTACACAGAACGGTGACAGCCGTGCGGAAACCAATGGTGATCAGGGAACGTTTAACGACGGTCTGGCTTCTGAGTACAAGGTGAAGAACGCCAAGCTCGTACTCTTCCAGGGTAGTGACGAAGCACATGCCAAGTTCCATAGTGCTTACGACCTTAATGTAAGCATGGATGGTTACAATGATACTCCCAACCAGATAACCTCTACCACTCGTATCGTGAAGCGAGTGAACGATGGTCCTTCGCTCACTGGTAGCCATCTCTATGCTTTGGTTGTGCTCAACGATAACAACTTGCTCAACATCGGTTCCGATGGCACTACACTGACTGTGAACGGCACTGACATGAATGGTAAAGGCCTTTCTGATCTTCAGTCGCTTGTCGTGGAGGATACGCAGTCTAATTTCCACGGCAATGGCATCTTGATGACCAACGCTCCCTTGGCAACGGTTATGGGTGGTAGTACCGCCCCCACAGGCAACATCGAGACACTTGCCGACTTCACCAATGCAGTTTACAAAACAGAGGCAGAGGCTCAGTCTAAGCCTGCTACGGATGTTTATGTTGAGCGCGCTGTTGCTAAGGTTACATTTACGCAATCTAATGCTCCTAAGTTTACTGATGCTGATGGTAATACTAGTGATGTACACTTTGAAGGTACTACCGCCCCCGTTAAGTGGAAAGTCGTTGGTTGGGACTTGGATGTGACCAACAAGAAGTCTTTCTTTGTGCGCAACACCACAAATGGTTTGGCTGGATATTGGAATTCTCTGAAGTCGGAGAACGTGAACAACTATCGTTTCGTAGGAACCAATAGCGTGAAGGACGAAAAATACTACCGTACTTACTGGGCAAAGGATCCTAACTACGACAGCTATCGCGATGAGTTCAACACCCTCGCAACCAATGAGACGAATCTGAATGACAAGTTCGGCGAAGATTTCCCCCAATATTGCTTCGAGAACACCTTCGACGTAGCCAACCAGAACAAGAACCAGACAACGCGCGTAGTTGTTAAGGTGAAAGTGGGCGAAGGCACTACTTTCTACACTTTCAACAACGACAAGTCACGTCTTTACACTCAGGACAAACGTGATGCCCGTGTGAAAGCTGCTATTCTGGCCATGCCCGAAGTGGAGCAGTGGGTAAGGAATAACGGTGGTTACGATGAGGCAAATGCGACTTCTCGCATCGACTTCTCCTTCGATTCCCGTTCTACAACGGATGGTACCATCCTTTTGAAGAATGAGTTCAAGGTGACCACGAATACAGGCGATGAACGCACGTACGACCTCACCGATTTTGCAGGTGCCACAACAATGAATGAGGCACTCGGTTTGGGCAATGTGGTGGAATATGCTGATGGCTATGCTTACTATCCTATTCGCATCAAGCACTTCGGCAACAGCCTTACTCCTTGGAACACAGAAACCGGCGCTCCTACTACCGACAAACCCACAGCCAACAATATCTATCCCAACAACGATGCCAACAACTACCTTGGCCGTTATGGTGTACTCCGCAACAACTGGTACGACCTCAAGGTGAACAGCATCTCAGGCCTCGGTGATGCCATGATTCCTACTGTAGACGCAACTCCCGACGACGATCTCTACAACTACATCGCCGTGCGTATCAACATCCTCTCTTGGGCTAAGCGTCAGCAGAGCGCTGATCTCTAATCCCACGACGTGCCTCGCTTGGAGATGCGGCTGCTAAGACACGGACGCACAAGGCAAAGCCAAGGTAAAGCCAAGGTAAAGCCAAGGTAAAGCCAAGGCAGACTCCAAGGCAAGCCCCAAGCCTCCGCAAAGCTGCCCCAAGCGAAGCACAAGATTTCCCCACACAGCCGGGCCCTCGGATCGGCCCAAGCCTCAGGCCCCGAAGGGAGCCCTCGCAATGAAGTATCCCTGATCCTCTTCAATTTCAGGCTCTTCAATTTCAGGACAAGCCGCCACGAGCGGCCCGGCTGTTTACTTTTCCAAGAAAAAGCATTTTCACGCCCGAATTCATGAACAAGCTCCACACCATCCTCGTCACCCTGTTCAGCCTGATCGTCCTCACGACCGGCTGCTCCAGCGACGACATCATTGGCCGCACCGCCCCCTCCGATGCCCCCGGCACCGAAGGCTTCCTGCGCATGAGCATCAGCACGCCCGCGCAGCGCACCAGCCGTGCAGCCAATGACGAACAGCACAACGGCTTGGACGACGAATTCAAAATCCACTCCGCCGTCCTCATCCTCTTCGAGGGCGACACCTCCGACGAGCAGGAAGCCATTTTCCACAGTGCCTACGACATCACCGCACAGCTCGGCAGCACCAATCCCGACGGCCAGCAGATCACCGTCAGCACCGCCCCCATCGTGAGCGAACTCATCGACGGCGACAAGAAGTTTGCCGACAAGCACCACTTCGTGCTCGTCGTCACCAACTTCGGCAACCTCATCCGCACCTCGGCCGACCACTACAAGGTGGCACTCCTCGGCGACACCATCGACGCCACCCGGCATCAGGACCAGCACCACCTCCGCGACCTCCTCAAGTTCATCGTCGACGGATCGAAGCAGACGCTCTACGCCCCCGCGCAGGGCATCCTCATGACCAACGCCCCCCTGGCCGACCATCCCGGCGGAGCACCCCTCAACCCCACCGCGCTCAAGGAAGCCGGCGTGCACTATCTCGCCGACGTCACCGGCCAAATCTACACCACCGAGCGCGAAGCCGCCCAGCACCCCGCCGTGCAGGTCTACCTCGAGCGCATCGTGGCCAAGGTCACCATGCCCGAAAACCAGGGCAGCAACCTCACCAACGGCGAGATAGAGATCGTCGACGGCACCACCACCGCCACCACCACCGTGCCCTGGAAACTCGTCGGGTGGAAACTCGACGTCACCAACCAGCGCACCTACCTCATCCGCAACTACCACACCGCCTGGAACGCCCTCCGCACCACCTCCACCGACCCCGTCAAGCCCTACCGCTTCATCGGCGACGTGCCCATGGCGCAAGGCACCCAGCGCTACCGCACCTACTGGGCCGTCGACCCCAACTACTCCGATGCCGACGGCAACGTGGCCGACCACTTATGGAGGTATAACGACCACTTCCTGTGGGGAAACTTCGACTCCGCCTCCTCCAACCCCGTGTCCACCCCCACCGACCCCTATCCCATGGGCTTCGGCGACAAGTGGCCGCAGTACTGCCTCGAAAACACCTTCGACGTCGACAACATGCAGCAGGACCGCACCACCCGCATCGTGGCCAAGGTGCAGGTGGGCGACGGCACGAAGGACCTCTTTGTGGTCAACAACGACAAGTCGCACCTCTACACCCTCGACGGACTCGACAAGAA
>DAIRWG010000102.1:0-3667 GCA_036802405.1 Alloprevotella sp. | reverse complement strand
TCAAGCGCTACGACAAGGGCTGTGCCTACTACGCCATCCCCATCAAGCACTTCGGCGACGAGCTCACCCCCTGGAACTCCTCCGAAGGCTCCACCCCCCAGCCCGGCGATGTCTATCCCGCCGACCAGAACCGCGAAGCCAACTACCTCGGCCGCTACGGACTCGTGCGCAACAACTGGTACAACGTGCGCATCAACTCCATCTACGGCGTGGGCGAACCCGTCGTGCCGCCCCCATCGTCCGACCCCGACGACGAACTCAGCAACTACATCTCCGTAGGCATCAACGTCCTCTCATGGACACTCCGCGACCAGGGCGCCGACCTCTAACACACTTCCAAGAATCCTAACAATCCACACCAAAGTGAAGCACCGAATACTCCTCCTCTTGCTTTCCACCCTCATGCTCGCATCCTGCGGACTCATCGAGGACGATGCCCTGCCCCCTTGTCCGCAAGGCATCGACCTCTACTTCCGCTACGACCGCAACCTCCAGCGTGCCAACATGTTTCCCGACCACGTGGGAGGACTCACCGTCTACATCTACGATGCCGACGGACGCTTCATCCGCCGGCAGAGCGATGCCAAGGCCGAAGTGCTCAGCCCCTTCCAGACCGAAGGCTACCACATGCACCTCGAGCTGCCCGTAGGCCAGTACCGCCTCGTCGTGCTGGCCAACCAGAAGGACTACGCCACCACCCTCCTCACCCCCGGTGCCAAGCAGCGCGTGAAGGAGCCCCAGGTGGGCGACCCCATCACCGACCTCCGCGTCAGCCTCGACCACAGCGGCACCCCCGTCTACTCCGACACCGCACCGCTCAGCCTCCGCGCCGCAGGCGACGGCAACGACAACAGCACCGCACCAGGCGAACCCATCTACCGGGTCGACAACCACGCCGCACCGCTCGACACCCTCTGGCTCGGATATGTGCCGCGCGACTCCGTCAACCGCTACACGGCCTCCGCACGCCTCGACTCCATCATCAGTGTGCCCTTCGAGGGCGTGGTGCGCCACACGGCCTACCTCACGCGCGACACCAAGCAGATCAACGTCACCCTGCGCGATGTAGAGTTGCCTTCCGACATCGATGTGGCCGACTACGACTTCCGCATCACCGACCACAACTCGGCCATCCTCTACAACAACGCCGTCGACGAATCCATCGCCCTGCTCTACACCCCCTTCCAGACGTGGAACACCACCGACATCGTCGACCCCGACCACCCTGCCCAGCAGCCCGACGGCACCGTCAACCCCGGCAGCATCGGCCATGCCGACTTCATGACCTCGCGCATCATCTACCACGATGCTTCCACCACTGACCATGCGGCCGACGCCCAGCTCATCGTCACCCACCGTCCCACGGGCCGCGAAATCATCCGCGTCAACCTGGCCGACCTCCTCAGCCGCCTCCGCACCAGCGCCGACCGCTACTACACCCCGCAGGAATTCCTCGACCGCGGCTACGACTACCGCCTCACCTTCTTCCTCCAAGGCAACCGCTGGAAGTACGTCAACGTCGAAATCTCCAACCTCAGTTGGGCACGACGCTTCCAGGCCGAGGATCTGTAAGGAGAGATTCAGAAGGTTGTGACTACGATTTGATTGTAACCCCAATTAGAATCATGAGAGCAGCGTCATTCGCTCCGCCAGTATCAGGAGTGCAGCGTCATTCGCTCCGGGCGAACATGAATAGGGCGGGCTGAAAGCCCAGTTGCAGCTTTCAGCCCAGGGCAACGCCCTGGGTTTAATCAAGTTCATGTCCCCTTCCGCCCTGTAAGGGCAAAAGCCCTACCGCCCCCATCCGTCGCCGCATCCCCCCGCAAGGCCCCCTCCCCCTTTTAGGGGGACCGAGAGGGTCTTCCACACCCCCCAAGAGAAAGAGAAAAAGGCCCTCTTCCGGCCATCCCCCCTAAGAGAAGAAAGTGAGAGAAGAATGAAAATTGTCAACCACCTATTGGCGCTGCTGTCAGCCATTGTGCTCATGGCAGCCTGTTCGGGAGGCTCCGACCTGCCCGACCCGACACCCGATACCGGAAAGGTTCACCACTTCGTGAACCTCACCGTGCAGGTGGCTGCATCCCGCGGTTCCCGTTCGGCAGGCACGACCACCCCTCGTGCCGCCGACGGCGCAACCACGTCACTGGCCCCAGGCACCGCCAAGTCAGCCCCGGGCATCGCCAAGTCAGCCCCAGGCATCGCCACGCTCGCCGATGGCGCAACCACGCCGACCCCGGGCGCCGCCACGCCCGCCGCCGGCACCGCCGCCGGCGAAGACGACCACTACCAGAGCGTCAGCGCCGAAGAGCGCGAGTCGGCCGTCAGCTCCATCACCGTGTTCATTTACCCCTTCGAGGCCGACATCAACAACGATGCCGATGCCGCCAACACCATCGTCCGCGCCTTCACCTGGCGCGTCACCCGCGCCGACGTCTCGGCCGACGGGCTCATCACCTACACCACCGGAAGCCGTGTGCTGCCCGACGAAATCGCTGAAGGCCACTACAAGATCCTGGTTGTGGCCAATGCCGACCTTTCACAGCTCGACGGCACCAGCCTCAAGATCGTGCGCGACTACATCTACAACACACCTGCCTATTCCGTCAGCACTACTGATCCGCGCTACCAGTTCGACCCCCTCCGCAGCCGCGACTTCGTCATGGCCTCCACCCAGGAGGTCGGGCTGGCCATCATGCCCTTTTTCGGCCCCACCGGTCCCGGCTATCATCGCCACGGATCGGAGGAAAATCCCTACACCCCCGACCACGACATCACCATCGAGCGCCTGGCCGCCCGCATCGACCTCGCACTCGACCCCGCCTACTACCACGAGGTGAAGGATGCCGCAGGCAACGTCACCGAGCGCTGGTACGAATACCCCGTCACCGACGAGCACGGCGATCAGGTGGCCACCTTCCGCCTCACCCATGCCTGCCCCTTCAATCTCACCCGCGAGCAGTACCTCTTCAAGCACACCACCACCGCCACCGACGAGGCCAACCTCACCATCCAAGTGCCCGGACGCGAGGTGCAGCAGTGGAGTGGGGGAGTGCTGCGTGCCGCCAACTACGTGATAGACCCCGAAACCTTCCATCAGGGCAACACGCAGGAAATCGTCGGCACCTACTACACCGACTACCTCTACCGCGAGAACATCGGCGAGAATGCCGCCCAGCTGCAGACGCTCTACCAAGTGCCGCGTGCCGACAATGCCGAGCGCCTCACCCCCTGGACCAACTCCGAGGGCCGTTCGCTCAAGTACTACACCCTCTCGTATTCCGCCGAAAACACCGTGCTCGCATCCGCCCAGCAGACCGACAACCGGGCCGACTACCTGCCCGGCATCCGATTCTACGGCAAGTACCTGCTCGACGGTGCCCCTCCCTCCACCGCGCGCGACATCCCCTTCGACTACCTCATCCGCCATGCCGCTCCCTCCGGCACCGCCGACCCCACACAGCCCATGGCCTACGGCCTCGTGCGCAACAACATCTACCGCATCTACATCCGCTCCATCCACCGCCTCAAGGACGACTTCAGCATCCAGCTCCAAGTGGTCGTCCTCCCCTGGCAGTACTACGAGCACTCCGACATCTATATGTAGTTTTCCTCCCCCCCTAATTCACCCTAATCACCCTAATCCCCCCTAATCACCCCTAATCACCCC
>DAIRWG010000101.1:0-10091 GCA_036802405.1 Alloprevotella sp. | reverse complement strand
GGCTTTCAGCCCGCCCTTGACGCATGCGAAATGAGAACATCAAACTGGACACCCTGTACATTTGCCAAGAAACGCCATTCTACATTTTGCCTATTGATTGTTCCGCATGCCATGCTCCCCCCGTTAGGGGGTGAGCATGGCGCGCGGAACAATCGATGAGCAAACACACTACGGACAACGCCAAGAATCGCCCCAATTTTGCCATTTTCACCAAGCAAACGCAAACTTAGACACTGCATGCAACGCGCAAAACCGCTCTTCGCGCGATTCTACGCTTTGGCTAACGCAGCGTGCCCAAGGAATGGCTATTCATGCATAAAATCCCCATATTCATAACATATCTACCATTTCGAAAGATTTTTTTGCTCAAAATGCTTGCACGTAACGAAATAATCCGTACTTTTGCGATAGACAACCGAAATAACCGATTTGCAAACGATTTTTTACAACATTTGGGATGTCAGCACACGAACCGAACCAGAAATAGGCCCAACGGCTTCAAAACCAAAGAATTTATTCAAACTAACATATTTATTAACTAACACTTTTCAGAACTATGAGTAACTTCTACACATTTCTGAAAGGCATCCTGGCAACGATGCTCCTGCTCTTTGTGCCCAACATGGCCTTGGCACATAGCGGCGGAATAACGAGCCAGCCAAATTCCAGTAAGGCGTATAGAACTTCTACAAGCCACGTTACTGGCAACGATGCCTTAGAATCAGGGGACGCGGTCTCCAACGTTCTCCCATTAGGTCAAGCCGTTACTTCACTCGATGAAATTGATTCGATGAAGACCTACGTGCTCTACAACCCGACCGACAAGGTTTACGCCGTGAGCAATCCTGACCAAGCTGTCAATATATGGGCAGCTAACGTTCCTGGTGAAGACGTGTTCAACGCCACGGCTATCACATTTGATCCCACAAGCCCTCACTCCAGTTGGAGAGTCATCTACAAAAATGACAGCATCACAATCTTCAATATGGGGGCCAAGAAGTACCTCGACACACCCCATGAAGAGGGTAACGGAGGAAGCGCTTCTAAATTCACCGAAAACATCAACCCGCTTACCTGGGTGGCACTCGGTGACGGCAAGTTCGCATTTAGCGCAACGGGCAACCAGTACGACTACTTCTGCGCGGCCAAGCAGTTTGCAGATAATCCGATGGCCAACTGGTCGAGCGATGACCATGGCTGCTGCTGGCAATTCATCGAAAACCCCAACGTGCCCGCAGTGGATGCTCCCGAAGCTCCCGCAGCTTCCTTCCTCGCCGGCAAGTACACCGCCAAGTTTGACAAGTACACCAGCGACGATCCTGACTTCACTGACGACTACACGCACTCCTACAACGTCACCCTTGAGGTGAACGCCAAGGGCGAAGTGCTCATTCCCGGCACCGACTTCATCGGCCGCGTGAGCAGCATCGCTTGGGACGAAAATGACAACGTCACCCGCACCGACTCCTGCTATGTGGGTACTTACGACGAAGCGGCTCAGACCGTCACCTTCAAGTTCCCCGAACCTCTGAATGGACATGCCTTCACCATCACCGACCTCAACACTTACGACGGATGGTCGGAATGCTCCGACTTCACTGCCACCATCGGCAAGAGCGAAAACGGCAGCATCGTGCTCACCGTGAAGGATCCCGTCAGCTTCTCCATCAACGGCAATCCTGTGATGATGCAGGGCCTCCGCTTCCGCGCTGAGGGTGCCGAACCCGAAGCCGTGAAGGCTCCCGCCGAACTCGCAGGAAGCTACAAGGTGAAGACCGGCACGCCCGTGGTGGCCAGCAACCAACTCCAGGTGAGTGTGGCTGACTCTTACAAGGCTACTGTGACTGTGGCTGCCGACGGCACCGCACACATGACCGGACTCATCGGCACTCCGCGCCAGAGCGCTTACGACATGGACGGAATGACGACCATCGACTCCTGCTATGTGGGTACTTACAACGAGGAGGCTCAGACGATCACTTTCGTGCAGCCTGCTGATTTCCCCATCTACGATGCCAGCTACAACAGCTACCAGCTCCAGGCGCCCATCACCCTTCACATGACGGCGAACGAAGATGGATCTTACAACCTGAGCACTGACGACGACATCGTGTACGACCTCACGGGCTACACCGAAGACGGCGATGAAGTGAAGACTACGGTGACCTTCAGCGGCGCTACCTTCAGCCACGTGAACCCGGTGACCATTGCCAAGGAAGACCTCGTGGGCAAGTGGAACCTGACTTACAAGACCATGGACTTGGCCACAGGCTTGACCGTGGATGCTGACACCACCGCTTCCTTCCAGATCATCGAGAAGGACGGCGACCTCTTCCTCACCGAACTGGGTGGCAGCAAGAGCGAATGGCCGGTTGTTTACGGCGAAACGGGCATTGAGATTCCTGTCGGTTCGAACACCGAAGGCACTGAGACCATCCTCTCTGACGTGTACGGCATGAGCTACGACCCCGTGAAGTTTGCCTACACTTCTGCTACGGGCATGGAACTCGAAACCGGACTGACCCTCTACCTCAATGGCGGTGATGACATGTTCATCGTGATGAGCGGTACGGCCGAGAAGGAAATCGTCTACAACAACCTCACCGACGAGGAACTCTGCGGCACCTGGAAGATCAGCGTGCCTGAAGTCGACAACGAGACCGGCATTCCCACAGGCAACACGACTGACGTGACCTTCGACATCACCAAGGACGAAACGAACGGCACCTATGCCATGGCTAACTTCGGCGGCAGCACGCATCCGTTTGCTGTGGAGCGCACCAACGGCGGCATCGTCGTGAAGGCTACAAGCGAAAGCTCTGAGGATGGCATGACCTCCTTCATCATGACTTCCAACAGCTGGGGTATGGCCGATGTGCAGTTTGCCTTCAACGAAGACAAGACCATGCAGCTGGCCACCAACATGCTCGTTGCCAACGAAAAGGGCGTTTGGGAAATTGAGAACGGCACCGTGGCTGAAAAGCAGCCTAAGGCTCCTGAGGTGACTCCGGCTCCGGGCCACTACACCACGCTCCCCTCGCACATCGTTTACCGCACGAACGGACAGAACATCAGCCTCAGCATGGGCGTGATCGCTTACTACAAGACTGACGAGAACCAGAAGGGTGGTATGCTCATGAATGGCCAAGACGAAGGTATCAAGGTAGATGCCGACTCCATCGTGATTGACCTCCCCGCTGCCGACCTTGAAAACAAGCCTTCACTTCAAATCCAGATCATAGGCTACGATGAAGAAGGCAATGCCATCACCCTCAACGGCCAAAGCCCCGTGGTGGTGGAATACACCGCCGACACGACTGAAGAACCCGAAGTGCTCCCGCTCGGCGAAGCTGTGACTTCACTCGAAGACCTCGACCCGACGAAGACTTACGTGCTCTACAACCCGACCGACAAGGTTTACGCTGTGAGCAACCCCGATCAGTCTACCAACATCTGGGCTGCCAACGTGCCGGGCGAAGCTGAATTCAACGCTACGGCCATCGACTTCAACGCTGCCGACGCTCACTCCAGCTGGATGGTGGTGAAGAAGGGCGACAAGCTCATGATCTACAACATGGGTGCCAAGAAGTATCTCGACACTCCGCACGAAGAGGGTAACGGCGGTAGCGCTTCTACCTTCACCGAGGAAGTGAATCCGCTCGTTTACGTTGAACTCGGCGACGGCAAGTTTGCCTTCAGTGCAACGGGCAACCAGTTTGACTACTTCTGCGCAGCCAAGCAGTTTACCGAAAACCCGATGGCCAACTGGTCAAGCGATGACCACGGCAGCTGCTGGATGTTCGTTGAGAACCCCAACGTGGCAGCTGATGCTGAAGTGGCTGGCGTGATGACGGGCATCGACACCGTGAGCGAAGCTCCCGCTGCTCAGGGCATCTACACCATCAATGGTGTGAAGCTCCAGGTGACCGACGTTCGCAAGCTCCAGAAGGGCCTCTACATCGTGAACGGCAAGAAGGTGCTCGTGAAGTAAGCACAAGCAACGGATTATTTTCATAATCACTGATTAAAGGAAATCCCCGGCAAACGCGCAAGCGATTGCCGGGGATTTTTGTATGCCTGGGGAGCCGCGGCTTCCCAGCCGCGGGCTCACACACTCGCCATGTTGGAGCATCCTTTTGTGTCCGTAGTCGGGAAACCGGCGCCCACCAACACTCCAACCCTCCTCATTCACGCCCCAAAGAACGGAGCGTATGCCATGCCATGGGGGCGCAAAGCGCGAAGGCACAAAGGTCGCTCACGGCCTGACACATCTCCACGCCCGTCAAGCCGAAGAAATGCGGCAGCACCAGCACCAGGGGGATGAAAAACAAACCGCTGCGGGCTGCCGCCGCCAAGTTGGCCTGCAGCGGACGGCGGATGGTCTGCAGGAACATGTTGCTCACCCCGATCGTGGAAAGCAGGGGAAACGTGAGCAACTGCCAACGCAGGGCACGGGTGCCCACGGCCACCACGGCCGGGTCGTGGCGGAACAGCTGCACGATGGGTTCGGCATACACCGCACCGGTCACCGCGGCCACCAACAGGAAAGTGGTGCCCACCTTCACGCAGAAGCCGAAGGCGGAGCGCACACGGTCGTAGAGTCGGGCACCGTAGCAGAATCCGCACAGCGGCTGGAATCCCTGCCCGAGGCCGATGATGATGGCAAAGATGAAGAAGCAGAAACGCGACACGATGGACATGGCGGCAATGGCGGCATCGCCATAGCCACCGGCGGCCACATTGAGGGCCAAGGTGGACAGTGCGGCCAGGCCCTGACGCGAAAGCGAGGGGGTGCCGCCCATCACGATTTCGCGCAGCAAGGTGGGCGTGGGCGAGAAGAGGCGCAGGCGGATGGGAAGGTTCTGCCCACGGCTCGTCATGCGCAGCAGGATGAGGAATCCGCACAGCTGGCTGACGACCGTGGCCCAGGCGGCTCCGCTGATGCCGAGGCCGAGGCCGAAGATGAAGAGCGGGTCGAGCAGCACATTGAGCACGGCTCCGGTGAGCACGCCCACCATGGCGAAGGAGGCATTGCCCTGAAAGCGCATCTGATTGTTCATGGTGAGGGAGGTGGTCATGAAGGGCGTGCCGAGCAGCACGATGCCGAGATAGCTGGCGGCATAGGGCTGGATGGTGGGCGTGGAGCCGAGCCACACGGCCAGATGGCTTCTGAGGAAGAAACCGACGATGGCGATGGCCAGCCCCATGAGGAAACTGCACCCCCATCCCGTGGCGGCCATCACCGAGGCCACACGCCGCTGGCGGGCACCCAAACGGCGAGAGATGAAATTGCCTGAACCGTGGCCAAAGAAGAAGCCGATGGCCTGCACCACCGACATGAAGCAGAAGGACACGCCCACGGCGGCCGTGCACTGCGTGTTGATGCGGCCCACGAAGTAGGTGTCGGCCAGGTTGTAGAAGCTCGTGACCAGCATGCTGATGATGGTGGGCACGGCCATGGTGAGGATGACCCGATGCACGGGGGCCTGGGTGAGAAACTGATAGTTGTCGCGATGCGAAAGAGGATGATTCATGTGGAGAAATGGTTTAGCCACTGCAAAGTTACGAGTTTGCGGCCAATCGGAGCGGAAAGGAGCGGTGATGTGACACCAAGGCAGCCAGAATCAGTAATCTGGGTAAATGTAACCACAATATTTGTTAGTCTTCTCCCCGATGTTGTGCCTAACTTTGCAAGCGAAAGAAAAGTATTTCTCACACCACCAAAAACGGGCACTATGAAAAGAATCCTTTGTTTCACTCTGACCGCATTATTCACACTCAACTCTATGGCACAGAAAAAGATTATCCAGACCGCCGGACGCACGCAGCTCGGCGAATTTGCACCGAAGTTTGCCCAACTCAACGACGACGTGCTCTTCGGCGAGGTGTGGAGCCGCAACGACTTGCTCAGCCTGCGCGACCGCAGCCTCGTGACTGTCACGGCACTCGTCAGCCAGGGACTGACTGACTCCTCGCTCACCTACCACCTGCAGGAGGCGAAGCGCAACGGCATCACACGCACCGAAATCAGCGAAATCATCACCCACGTGGCCTTCTATGCCGGATGGCCCAAGGCTTGGGCGGCTTTCCGCCAGGCCAAGGAGGTGTGGGCCGACGAGGTGAAGGGCGATGACGCCAAGGCAGCCTTCCAGCGCGAAATGATTTTCCCCATCGGCGAACCGAACACGGCTTATGCAAAATACTTCAAGGGCAACAGCTATCTGGCACGCGTGTCGACGGAGCAGGTGCCCTTTGCCAACGTGACCTTCGAACCGGGATGCCGCAACAACTGGCACATTCACCATGCCTCGAAGGGGGGCGGACAGATGCTCGTGGGCGTGGCCGGACGCGGATGGTATCAGGAGGAAGGAAAACCGGCCGTGGAAATCCTGCCGGGAACCGTTGTCCACATTCCGGCGAACGTGAAGCACTGGCACGGCGCTGCAGCCGACAGCTGGTTTGCCCACCTGGCCTTCGAAGTGCCGGGCGAGAACGCTTCCAACGAATGGCTCGAACCGGTGAGCGACGAGGCCTATGCCCAGCTGGGCAAGTGATTCGGGGAAAAGGGCTGGGCTACGCCGGCCCGCTTTGGCACGAACTTATCCACACCCTGTGAACATGAAGAAAATCATCTCTATCCTGCTGGCCGCTCTGACCCTGACGGCTACGGCTTGCACCAAACAGAAAACGAACATGAACGACAATCAGCCTAAAAGCCACAAGACGCTGGTGGCTTACTTTTCGGCCACGGGCACCACGGCCCGTGTGGCCCAGCAACTGGCTCAAACCATCGGCGCCGACCTCTACACCATCACTCCGAAAGAGGGATACACGGCTGCCGACCTCGACTGGAACAACCCGCAGTCGCGCTCGTCGGTGGAAATGAAAGACAACGCTTCGCGCCCCGAACTGGGCGGAAAGGCCATTGACACGAAGGCATACGACGTGGTGTTCATCGGCTACCCGATCTGGTGGGATCTGGCTCCGCATGCAGTGAACACTTTCATCGAAACGCACGACCTGAAGGGCAAGACGGTGGTGCCTTTTGCCACCTCGGGCGGCAGCACGATCACCAACAGCGTGAAGGCGCTCCGCAAGGCCTATCCCGACATCCAATGGCAAGACGGACGTTTGCTCAACCACCCCAGCGAAAGCGAGCTGAAGGAGTGGGCGGAGCAATTCTGATCAGCTCCATGCATGACAACGAAGAAGCCACGACTCACTGCGAGCCGTGGCTTCTTCGTTTCTTTTCAATGCTGGTTTGTTGCTTTTCAATGCTGGTTCTGCGGCTCGTTTCGTTTTTTGTTCCTCTGCTCCGCAATCTTTATCAGCGAATCCAAGGCCTCTACAGTCTTGCATTTCATCAAGTCCTTATTGTCAAGGCTGATGCCATAGTTCTCCTTTAGCAACCGCTTCAATTGGGATTTGTCCAGCCCCAGCTTGTCCAACAGGTCGTAGGGAGAAATTGCGGCTGCTTTGGTGCATAATTTACCGAACAAATCGCTCAAACAATTCTCGGGGACATCAGGTTCAGGGGTGGAAGGAGGAGTGCTGCAAACATAGCATTCGGAAGGAAGATCAGAAACGGGGGGATGAGGTTTGGCATCTTTCAAATAAGACAGGACGGTTTTCTTGTAATCTTCATAACGGAGTGTCTGGCGTGCTCTCAACGTCCTCGGCAACTTATCATTGCACATATCCCGAGCCAAGATAGTAAGCAAATTTCCATATTTGCGCTTGTTGCGCAAATCATTAGCGAAACTATCCCATTCATATTCCACCCACCCAGAGTTAACATATGCTTCTGAGCTTGTAACGACTATCACATTATTTGTCTCATCCAAAGCATTGTCGATTTCTCTGGAATAGTTCGTACTGCCAATATCAGGCAGCGAACGTTTGGCAAAAAACACCTTAATCCCTTGCTGAACAAGGAAATCATAAACTTCCTCAGCATAATCATAGTCTTGGCTTTTGCTCGATATAAAAACGTCGTATCCCATCTTCATTAAACTATTGGAAAGGGTGGTGAAACTTCTGCTATCTGTTCTCTTACTGTTTGCCTATGCCACGTCGATCGAAAAGATCGGCAGCAACAGTACGCTTGGGGCAAATATACAAACTTTTCACGAACGGATGCAGCGTTCGGGCCTCTTTTGTGAAATATTTTTTAAATTCGAGCAAGAAACATTCCTCCACGCCCCCTTCCGACTCACTTCACCTCCATCACACGCACCATTTCGGGGCGAGCCTGCACTTGGCGTTCGCCATCGCCCTGATGGGTGCACTGCACGAAGAGGTGAAGTTGACGGCGGGCATTCCACAGGTCGAGGTCGAGCGAGGGTTCCCATGCATCCACACTGTAGGGGGTGAGATCGCTCACTTGCCAAGGGGCACGGCCCAAGTCGGGATTGACCGCTACCGACACCCGGCTGCCGCGCTCGGCATCGCGGAAGAAATAGAGCAGACGCCGGCCGTCGGCCACAAGGCGCGGACGCGACATGGGAATCATCTTGGTGCCTCCGCCACGGAGTGTGAAGGGCGTGTGGCGTGTGCCCACCTGCTCCATGTGCCAGGAGCGGCCGTCGTGCCACACGAGGCGATACTGCGGCACCGCCGAGAGGGAGTCGCGCCAGTAGGTGGCAATGTAGGGATGGCCCTGGGCATCGGCCGTCATGCTGGTTTGGTTGATGAGTTCCGAGCCTTGGGGCACGGGCCAGGCCACTTCGGCATTGCTCTGACGGATGGGCAGGACATAGGGCGTGCCGTCGGCATGCTGCCAGGTGCGGCCGTTGTCGGACGAACGGGCATAGCAGAGGTCGTGATTGGTTTCGACAAGCCACGTTTCGCGCCACACCCACGAGAGGTGGATCACACCTTGGGGATCAACACAGAGCTGCCAATAGGCATTGCGCTGGTTTTCGCCGTCGAGCAGCAAGGGCTGCACCCGTTCCCAACGGGAAGCGCGCACATCGTAGCGGTTGAGCACCAGATTGCCCCGGCCGGAAGCGCCGGAACGGTAGGCAAAGAGGAGGTCGCCGCCACGCAGACGGTAGAACTCGGGATAGGTGACATCCTGCTCGTCAATGCCCGTCATGGGACGCAGCGAATCGAGCTGGAGCGAGAGGGGGGCGAGGCTGCGGCAATAGCGCAACGGATGGCCGTGATGGTCGAAACTGAGGTGAAGATAACCCCGACCGTCGATGCCCATGCTGATGGAGTTGTGGGCATCGCTCACCTGACCACGATAGGGCGTGCGGCAAATGGTCCAGCGGCTGCGGCCCAATCTTCTACGGCCCAATCTTCTACGGCCGAGGGTGACATAGCCGGCAGAATCGTAGTAGCAGATGAACTGCCAACGGCCGTGGGTGGCAAGCGGTGCGTTGCGGAATATGGTGGTGTTGACGGATGTCTGGCTATAGCCCGGAGCTACATCGACAAGGTGCACACGCGAAACCGCAGGGCGATTTCGTACCGACCGCTTGGCCGTGGCCACATTCGGAATGGCGCACAGGGCGGTAACGGCAAGGAGAAGGGTAAGGAGGCTTTTCTGCATGGTGTGGGGGCATTGTATGATTTCGGAAGCAAAAGTAGGGAATGCACGGCAAAGGCTACGGGAGTATTTCCTTCAAAAAAGGTGGAAAAACTCGTCAAGCTGATTGACGGAACAACAAAGCATGCAGCAAAAAGGGATTGTGCCAAATTTATTGGCTATCTTTGACCTTGAAAACTGAGGCTGTTGCGCTTTTCCGCGTGCCTCGAATAACGAAAAACATTTTCACCCCTATGAAACATTCATTCTTGGCATGGCTGCTCTTCATCCTGACCCTGCCCATGACGGCAGCCGACGACATCACGGTGCTGCAGTGGAACGTGTGGCAGGAGGGCACGAGCGTGAAGGGTGGCTATGAAGCCATTGTCAACGAGATCGTGCGGCTGAAACCCGACTTCGTGACGCTGAGCGAAGTGCGCAACTACAACCACTCCAACTTCACACGCTGACTGACCGACGAACTGCGCCAGCGCGGCGTGGACTACTACAGTTTCTACACCTACGACACGGGGCTGCTCTCGCGCTACCCCATCACGGA
>DAIRWG010000100.1:0-10190 GCA_036802405.1 Alloprevotella sp. | reverse complement strand
GCGGAACTCGATGGCGATGCCATCTACAACGGGGCCGACGACAATGCATCGGGCGTGAGCGCAGCACTGCAGATCATGCGGGCCTTTGCCGTGAGCGGCGTGCAGCCCGATCGGTCGGTGGTGTTTGCCTTCTGGGACGGCGAGGAATACGGACTGCTCGGCTCGCGCAGTTTCGTGCAGACGTTTCCACAGATGGACGGCGTGAAGGCCTACCTCAACTTCGACATGGTGGGCGGCAACCATCTGCCCGACGACCCGCAGCACGTGGTGTACTTCTTCACGGAGTCGCACCCGGAATACGGCGAATGGCTGAAGGCCGACATCGCCCGCCACGGCCTGAAGCTACATCCCGACTACCGCGCTTGGGACAATCCCGTGGGCGGCAGCGACCAGGGCACGTTTGCCCGACGGGGCATCCCCGTGGTGTGGTATCACACGGATGCCCAGCCGCACTACAACCAGCCCTCCGACGAAGCCTCCACCCTCAACTACGAGAAGCTGACCGACATCACGAAGGCAGCCTTCCTCACCCTTTGGCACATGGCCAACGACTGATAAGTAGGTGTTCAGAATGATTTTAAGCACTTCTAATCTAATAATAATTCTGAACACCTACTTAGCACCTGATTCACCCACACCTCTTTTTGTTCCACATATGCACACCCACACCGAACGGCTTCGCCAATTCAAACAGTTGCTCCAGAGCATGGAGCAGGATGCTTCAAGCATCGAATGCTGGCACAACCTGCGGCGCGCACCGCAGGCCTTCGACCTGCTGGCCAACCAGCTGCCCATGCGGATGGAGGGAGCACTGACGCCTTACGTGCGGGTGCTCCTGACCAGCCGCCTGCTGGAAGCCACGGAAGTGCTTTCGCTGCCACGGCTGGCGCTGCAGATGCTGCACTACCTAAGCAGCCTGCTCGATGCCATTGACAGCGTGGCCGACCGCCCGACCGACATGGCCTACGACGGCTACGAGGGCAATCCTTCGCTCTACGTCCGCTCGCTGCAATGCGTGAAGGAAGTCATGCGCAGCGAGGAACGGCGGTTGCAGGATTTCATCAATCCCGATGTGCCGCTCGCCACCTGGTGCAAGCGCTATGCCGACGGCTGCCTGTTCGACCCCTTGGAGCGCACCTTCGAATGGGAGCTGCACATTGCCGAAGTGGAGGAACTGACCCACCGCTCGCTGCCGCCCGACGGAAGTGCCTTCCGGCCGTGCTACGGCTACTGGGAACGAAAGGCGGAAGTGGTGAGGAAATTGCTGCACAAGGAGTGGAAATCGCCCAGCGAGATGAACCCCACGCTCATCTTCGACTGAGAAGGCCTTTCGGCGGAGACGCACTCACCAATATATCATACAATATTCATGAAGATTCTCGAACAGTTTCTGCAAGGCAAACGCACCGACCAGTCGTTGTGTGAAGACGGCTGGGTGGTGACGCCCGACTTTGCCGCAGTGGTGGACGGCAGCACTTCGAAAGTGGCCGGAAGGCACGGCGGACGCCAAGCCATGCGCATCGTGTGCGAGGCCATCCGCACACTGCCGCCCGATGCCGACCGAAGGGCGATGCTGCAAATGCTTACGGCAGCACTGGCCAGCCATCTTCCGCCCGAAGCGGCCACCGATGCAGCTTGGCGGCTGACTTGCTCGGCCGTGGTGTTCAGCCGCAGAAGGCGCGTGGTGTGGATGGTGGGCGACTGCCAATGCCGGTTCGGCGGCACGACGCACACCAACGGCAAACTGGTGGACCGGCTGCTCACGCAGATGCGCTGCGACATCGTGCACCACCTGCTGCAGCACGGCCATTCGGCCGAAGCACTCCGGCAGCACGACTTGGGGCGGAGCTTCATACTGGATGCCCTGAAGGACCAGACGAATTTCCAGAACGACCCCGACCCGCTGAACCCTTATGCCTATGCCGTGCTCGACGGCACGGCGGTGGACGAACGACGGGTGCCGGAACTGGCCGTTCCGCCCTCGGAAAGCACGCTCATCTTGACTTCCGACGGCTATCCCGTCGTGCTCGACACGCTCGAGGAAAGCGAACGCGAACTGCAGCGCCTGCTGCACGACGACCCACTGTGCATCGGCGAAAATGCCGGCACCAAAGGCTGGGCCGAAGGCAACCTTTCCTTCGACGACCGCTGCTACGTGAAACTCCAACTGGATGACTGACACATCCCACGCCGCACACTTTATTCACTTTCAAAAATCATTCCCATGCAAATTGCCCTTCTTCAAACCGCCCCTCAGGGAAAGGACGTGAAAACGAACATTGCCCGTGCCGAAAGCCTCATGCAGCAAACGCCCGAGGCCGACCTTTATGTGCTGCCCGAGATGTGGGCCACGGGATTCCTCACCGACCCCGCCCCCTCGGTGCACGAACAGTCGATGCGCGCGCTGGCCTGGATGCAGCAAACGGCACTTGACTGCGGCCATGCCGTGGCCGGTTCGCTGGCCGTGATGGACGAAGCGGACTCCAGCGTGAAACCTTCCATCCGCCGATGGCGCAACCGCTTCTTCTTCGTCCACCCCGACGGACATATGGACCACTACGACAAGCGCCACCTCTTCGCTCCCGGCCTCGAGGACATCCGCTTCAATCCGGGGCAGGAGCGCGTGGTGGTGGGCTACCGCGGTGCACGCATCCTGCTGCAAACGTGCTTCGACCTGCGTTTTCCCGAAACTTCACGCAACAGCGCCCCCGAAGCCTACGACTTGGCACTCTACACCGCCAGCTGGCCCGAAGTGCGCCAACGTGCCTGGGACGTGCTGCTCCCCGCACGGGCGGTGGAAAACCAAGCATTCGTGGTGGGCGTGAACCGCGTGGGCCACGACGGGCGTCAGCACTATGCCGGCGGGTCGGCTGCCTACGATGCACAGGGACACCCCCTCTGCCCGCCTCTTGCCGAAATCGAAACGTCCACCACGGTGAGCATCAACCTGCAGGAGTTGCACGACTGGCGCAAGCAGTTTCCCGTGCTTCCTTGAATTCCCCCTCTCTTCCGTTATTTCCCATATCAACCCAACCTATGCAAGCCATTTTCTTCGACATCGACGGAACCCTGGTGGCCTTCGAGTCACACCTCATTCCCGCCTCCACCAAGGAGGCGCTCCACCTGCTGCGCACCAAGGGCATCAAAGTGTTCATCGCCACGGGGCGTCCAAGGGTGCTCATCAACAATCTGGGCGACCTGGAGTTTGACGGCTACATCACCCTCAACGGCAGCCACTGCATGACGACCGAAGGCGAGGACATTCTGAAACGCCCCATCCCGGCCGACGACATCGAACGCCTCATCCGTTTCCAGCCAGCCACAGGCATTCCCTTCACCTTCTTCGATGATGCGAGCACGTCAGAATGCGACGGCACGTTCATCACCAACGTGAACGATTCGGTGCGCGAGATGGTGCGCATGCACGGACTGCAACTGCCCGCCGTGCGCCCCATCGAGGATGCCCGCGGAATGAACATCCTGCAGCTCAACGGCTACTTCTCCGATGAGCAGGCGCACCAGCTGCACATCCGCCAGGAGGTGCTGCCGCACTGCGACCTCACCCGCTGGAGCCCGCTCTTTGCCGACATCATCGCCCACGGCAACAGCAAGGAGAACGGCATTGACCACATCTGCCGACATTACGGCATCGACCTCGCGCAGACGATGGCCTTCGGCGATGGGGGCAACGACATCGGCATGCTGCGCCACTGCAAGGTGGGCGTGGCCATGGGCAATGCCTCTGCAACGGTGAAGCAGGCCGCCGACTTCGTGACCGACTCGGTGGAAGAGGACGGTGTGTGGAACGCACTGCGACACTTTGAAGTGATCTGACACTTCATTCCCAACGCTGCCCAGCCACTGCTGGCAGCACATTTCCTTTTTTCCTCATGAAACGCATTTTTATCCCTCTCCTTTCCGCCTGGCTATGCTCGCAGAGCGTGCTGGGCCAGAATCCCTTCCGCGAACACCGCTACGACGGGTTCAGCGTGCTTCCCGTGACGGAGCAAAACATCGTGTTCATCGGCAACAGCATCACCAACATGCACGAATGGTGGGAAGCCTTCGGCAATCCGTTGGTGATCAACCGCGGCGTGTCGGGTGCCGTGAGCGACGAGCTGCTGGCCCACCTCACGCCCATCATCAAGGGGCAGCCGGCCAAGGCCTTCCTCATGATCGGCACCAACGACCTGAGCCGCCCCGGCACCGTGGCCCATGTGGCTCAAAATGTGCGCCAAGCCGTGCAGCGCTTCCGCCGAGAGTCGCCCCGCACCGAAGTCTACGTGCAGAGCATCCTGCCTAGCCGTCGGCGCAACCTCAGCGAGCAGCGTGCGGCCAACGACAGCCTGCAGGCCATCTGCCGCGAAATGGGGGTGAAATACATCGACCTGTGGCACGACCTCCTGAGCGTGGCCGAGGACAACCAGCACACGCTCGACGGGCTGCACCTCTCGGCCTCGGGCTACCGCATCTGGTGCAGGAAAATTGCCCCGCTGGTGGGAACGCCGAACACCTATCCGCGAGAGTTTGCCGACTATGCCTCCGGCCTGCCCACGAGCAACGGCATGCGCGCCTCGCAGTTTCCCGTGCTGCCCGTGCACGACGGCGACGTGCTGATGATCGGCGATGAAATGGTGCACAGCGGCGAATGGCACGAGCTGCTCCGTTCCGACCGCGTGCGCAGCCGCAGCATCGGCTGGGGATTTCCCGGCATCGACATCCAGAACATGCGGCAATGTCTGCCCGCCATTTTCGCCGGACGGCCCGACCACGGCACGCCCTCCAAGGCATTCATCTATCTGGGTGCGGCCGACATGCAGCATGACTCCGCCAGCGTGAAGAAAATGACGGAATGCTACGAGGCCCTGCTCGACGAGGCGCACCGCCTCTCGCCCGCCACCCGTCTGGTGGTCGGCACCGTGCTTCCCTGTGGCGATGAGGAAAAGGACCGCACCCTTACCGTGCCCTTCAACCAGGCACTCGTGCGCCTGTGCAAGCAGCGTCCCTACGCCCAAGTGGCAGACATCTACGCCGCACTCACCACCAACGGCCAAGCCAACCCGAAATACATGAGCGGCCCCTACGTCAGCGGACAAGGCTACCTGCGTCTGGCCGAGCTGCTGCGGCCGATGCTCGTTTCGGAGTAGACGGATCATTGATACACAAAAAAGACGAGGAAGTTACCTTCCTGCTGAACCGTTCAGCAGCCAAGGTAGCTTCCTCGTCTTCTATATTTATCAAGGAGTCAGCGAGCAACTCACTTCACCACGACCTTCACGCCATTCACCACGTAAACGCCCGGCGTGAAGCCCTGGATGACAGTCTGTCCCTCATGCACCTGCGCCGTGCGCACCAGCATGCCCGAAAGGCTGTACACCTTCACACGGCAGGCCGAGCCGGCATTCACCACCACGCAGCCCGCGCCGCCTTCGGCAGCAAAGTAGGATGCAGCCCGAGCCTCGTTGATGGACTCGAGCGACGGGTCGTAGCCATACTTCTCGTCCAATGCGCCCACACGTTCGGCAATCCAGCGCGTGCAATAGTCCACGGCATCCTTGATGTCGGAATGTTTCACCGAAGTGCTGCCCCAACGCTCCTGCTCGCGCTCATCGGCATGGCTGGCCGTGAAGAGACGGCCGTAGTCGCTGAACCGTTTCTGCAGGATGTCGGCACGGAAGTGTGCCGGACGCACCTCGGCATAGCGCTCGGCCAGCTGGTCCTCCCACTTGAGCGTGCCGGACTGGCGCAGCTTGTAGTAGAGCGTCAGTTCGCCGTGCTCATAGTTCCAAAGGAAATTGTCGAAATCCTGGGTGGCATCCGAAGTGTAGCGGGTGGAACCGTCCCAACGGGCGCCAAGCGTGCCGTCGAGGTCCCAAGGAGTGAGCGACAGGCGGTCGCCCTCTTCGCCCTTACGGTCGTACACGCTGTAGAACATGTTCTTGCCATGATTGTCGGTGGCCAAGAGCAGGTCGAGGAAGAGGTAGTAGTCCTTCACCACGGGCATGTCGAAATAGTCGGCCACATGGGCATCAAAGTCGTCCTGCGAAGAAGTGGCCACAAAGTTCACGGCATTCCAAAGCGGAGTCCATTCCACAGCCTCTTCGGCATAGTCGGGATATTTCAGTTCGAACTGTGCCCAGGTTTCCTGTCCGAGCGTGTTGCTGAACGAGCGGGGTTCGGTTTCCGGGAAGTAATGGCTGTCGGAGTTATGGCCCATAAACACCTCGTAGCTCCACTGCGACGACTTGTAGAGCAAGCCGTGCACCTCGTCCTCACCGCTCTTCGACTCGGCAGCCGCCTTGAACTTCTTCAGTTTCAGCTGCTTGCGGTCGAGCTTTTCCGTCATGCAGTAGATGCCGTGGTAGCTGCCGTTGAGGAACACCTCCACAAATCGTCCACGGGTGCCGGTGAGGGCCTTCTTTTCGCGGTCCTTATAGTAAGGGGCTGCGGAGAAATCATTCCAGATGTCGGTGGCCACACGGTTGCGCATGCAAGCCGGATCGACGGCCATGGCATCGAGAATCCAGTTGTTGTCGGAACGCAAGCCGAAGAAAGAGCGGTCCACCGACTCGCCCTGCGCATCACGCAGCTTCACGGCATACGACTTTTTGGAATAGCCCTGCGCCGTGGCACCGCGGTAGCGGTAAGCCGCCACAAACACGGAGTCGTAGCCCTCGGCCTCGATGTCGGTCACGCGGATCGAACCCTCGGTGTAGAAGGAACCGTTGCAGTCGGGCATCGTCAGTTCCACCAGCGGCAGGAAGGTGAACTGCAGGTCGGCCTCGGCATGGGTTGTGCCCAGCGAGTCCACCAGCTGGAGCTTGTAGGTGCGGTCGCACGTCACCTCGCGCAGCGTCACGCTGTCGGTGCGTCCGGCCACGGCCTCACCGTCGATCACGAGCTGCAGCGTGTCGTATTTTGCCTTGGGCACGAAATGGATGCTCGTCGTGTAGTCGCCGCCGTCCATCAGGCTTTGCGGCAGCGGATGGTAGTAGATGAGTGCCTTGCGGTCGTACACCACCTCCTTGCCTCCGATCTGGAGCGAATCCAGCGCACTGTGCAGCGCCACCGTACCCACATCGGGGCGCGAACCGCTGAAGGTGATGCCGGAGCGCTTGAGCAGGTCGACGTGGCGCTGGTCGGAAGAGGTGAACACGAAGGTCGAACCGAGGTCGAGCGAATAGAGTCCGATGTAGCTCTTGCTGTAGTCGTTCCAATAGGTGTAGGTCTGGGTGTCGCCCCATTCCCAGCCGCCCCAGCCGCCGTTGCCGCCGTTGCCACCGTTGCCGCCTTCAGAGCCGCTGCTGTCAAGATTGTCCATGCGGCAGATGCCGTAGCCGGAGGTCGAGAGGTTCGACCATTCCAGTTTCCACAGGTTGCCCGAAGGCGTGCCCTCGCCCACAGCCACGTGGTCGTTGGCCGAATGGTCGTAGGACGTGCTCACATACTGGCCGTCGGAAGTGAAGATCTGCACCTGGTCATTGTCGTTCTTCACGAAATAGAAATGCGTGTGGCTGGTGGCGTCATCCGTTTGGTAGAGGTAGCCGCCGGTAGCGTTCACATACTTTCCGCTTCGGTGGTTGGCAATGGAGTAGAGCACGGGGTTGGTCGTGTCGGTGGTGTAGACCACCGGCTGGCTGATGCCCTGCAGTTCCCAGTATTCTCCGCTCTGCGTGATGCCCTTGGCCGCCTCGAAGTCGTCGCGCACATCGCCACCGCCTTCGCCGCCACTTTCGCCGCCGCCTGGCTTGATGGTGCCGTTTTCGGTCACCTGGTTGCCGTTCTCATCGTAGATGTAGAACAACTCGTTGTCGGAAGCCGTGTTGCGGTCGTAGGTGCCGAGCAGGTTGGTGCCGTCGTTGCGGAGGTTCCACCATTGGTTGGTGTTCTTCACGTTGGCAATGACGTAGGCATGGTCGGCCTCGCCCTTGAGGGTGAAGTTCCATTCGCTCTCCTCGCCCTGCGAAGCCTCGGCCAGCACGAGTCCCTTGGCCACGCCATCGATGCGTTCGGCGCGGTAGGTGATGTAGGTGCCCGACTGCACGTTGCGGATGGTGTAGCCGTTGCCTTCCTCCTCGATGGTCCACCAGGCATCGTCGGCATCCTCGCCGTCGGCGGCATAGTAGAGGTAGGCAGTTGAGTTGTGGTTGCTTCCCAGCACCAGGGCACCCGTGCCCTTCTGCTTGCTGACGAAGCGATACTTGGCATTGGCGTCAAACTTGGGCGACGCCTGCAGGCTCAGGCCCGGAAGGAGCCAGGCCAGCACAAAAAGTAGAAACTGCTTCATGTAGGTATGTCAGGAAATTGTTTTCATCGGATGATTCCGTTCCAAGCGTCAAAGGTACGAAAAAGTGCGGTTTTCGCCACATTTTGCTCACCAAAATTGCCGAAATGGGCTTTTTCATGGCCCGCGGGGGGCTGCAAGGGGAGCCAAACGGGCATTTCCGTGCATGGTGCCTTCGCCCAGCCGCGCAGCCGTGGGTCGGCATCCCACACTCCAGCACCTGAAAGGAAGGAAAATCACATGCGGCAATGTGCTCATCCTCAAACATATTTTTGTAATTTTGCACGCAAAAAGGCAAGCCGCCGGCTTGCCCCATTCATCCAACCCTATCCATCCACTCCTATGGACTCCCAAACGATAGCCTCCGACCTCCCCGCACAGCTGCGCCACGTGAAGCGCAGCCTGCACGGCATGATGAACGGTCCCGTCAGCGCATCGATGCGCGAGAAAGGACTTGCCTACAAGGTCAACTTCGGCGTGGAGCTGCCCCGCCTCCGCGACTTCGCCTCCACCCTTCCCCACACCTACGAACTGGCCTCCGCCCTGTGGAAGGAAGACATACGCGAATGCCGCATCCTGGCCGGGATGCTCATGCCCGCCGAACGGTTTGATTCAGAGCTGGCCGACGTGTGGCTCGACCAGATGCGCTTCACCGAAGAAGCGGAATGCACCGTGATGAACCTCTTCATCCATCTGAAGGACGCTTCCGACAAGGCCTTTGAATGGATGGCCGACGAGCGCAGCCTCCACCAGGTGTGCGGCTATCTGCTCCTCGCGCGGCTGCTCATGGGCGGCGCCACGCTGGCCCCGCGCGACGAGGCCGAGCTGGCCGACCATGCCCTCGCCGCCTTGCGGGGCAACGACATGGCCGTGAAGCGTGCCGCACAGAAGTGCCTCCTGAAATTCATGGACCAAGGCCCGCGCCAGGAGCAGCTGGCCGAACAAGTGCTTCAGCAAGCCCTGGGCTGAGCCCCAAGCGATGAAGCACACTCCCCCCCATCCGACAACACAAAACAACGAACATACTCCTCATGCACAAGATTCTACGTTACCTGGTACAACTGGGCGAGAACAACAACTACGAATGGTTTGACCAAAACCGCGGACTCTTCACCGAAATCCAGAGCATCTTTGCCTGCGAAGTGAAGAACATCATGAACGAAATGGCCACTGCCGACCCGCGCCTCGCCGGCATCCCCGTGAAGCCCTGCATCCAGCGCATCCAGCGCGATGCACGCTTCGTGAAGCAGATGGACAACCCCTTCCGCCTGGGCATGACCGCCAGCTTCAGCCCCAACGGAAAGGCTGGACTCCATGCCGGCTACAGCATCCACCTCGAGCCCGGCCACAAGAGCTACGTGGCGGGCGGCATCGTCGTTCCCTCCTCCACGCTGAACAAGAAGGTGCGCAACTACATCAACAGCCACATGCTGGAATACGACGACATCATCAACGAGCCCGAGTTCAAGGAAGCCTTCCCCACCATCGGCACCGAACGCCTCCTGCGCTATCCCAGCGGATTCAACGAGGACTCGCTGGCTGCCCCCTACGTGATGACACGCGACTTCGTGGTGGTCAGCAAGATTCACGACCGTGAATTCTCGAAGAAGGGCTGGCAGTCCATGCTGGCCGAGCGCATGCGCCTCATGATGCCCTTCGTCCGTTTCACCGAAGCCGCCATCGACGGCCCCGCCCACCTCGGCTGATCCCTCGGCTGATCCCTCGGCTGGTCCCTCGGGCCACCGGCACGGCCGCACAGCTGGCTGTGCCATCACCATTCCACACAAACGTATAATTCCCTGCCCATGCCTGCACATCCCCTTCTTCCCCTGTTCCTCGCCGGCGCCCTGACACTCACTGCCGCCTGCTCCCGCACCCAAGTGCGCCAGCTGGTGAGGCAAGTGGC
>DAIRWG010000099.1:8614-10366 GCA_036802405.1 Alloprevotella sp. | reverse complement strand
TCCACATACCTGGCTACACAATTTCACCCCTAACGGGGTGAGTCATGCGGAAAGTAGCTTGGCTGAATTTTCCCAAACCATTTTTGCTTGACTATAGCATGCGTCAAGGGCGGGCTTAATGCAGCAACTGGGCTTTCAGTCCGCCCATTACATACTCACCCACACGAATGCGCATTGAATCAAGATGCGAACACCAAACTGGACACCCCAGCTAACAAATACTTTACTTCACAGACCGCGGCATTCACCGGCCAAAGGCCTTGTGCAGGCGCTGCATTTCCTTCTGCGTGATGGCGATGACGGTGCCGTGGCGCGGATGGAAATTCATGCTGACGGGGTGCGAGGCAGGCATGAAGTGGCTGAGGTCGGTGGTTTCGCAGAATTCGTAGCGTCCGTTCATGTAGACATCGTACATGAGCACGTAGCGGTCCTGGCCGATGAGCTTGAACGTGCCGGCACCCTCCACCGCCTGTGTGGTGAGCTGCTTGTAGTCGGGTTCCTCGGTCCATTGCCCCGAGGTGAGCGAGCGGGTGGTGGCCACCTTGATGCCGTTGCCGTGGCCTTCGGTCTTGTAGAAGAGGTGGTAGACGCCATCCTTGAGCACGATGTCGCCATCGATGCACGACTTCTTGTCGGAGGGGATGAAGAGGGGGCGGGGGGCTGCCTCGATGTCGGTGAAGGAGGCATTGGCGTAAGCATAGTAAATGACATCCACGCCACCGGCATACTGCATGGACCAGTAGATCATGTACTTTCCGGCCTCAGCATCGTAGATGGTCTGCGGTGCCCACACGCGCTTGAGGTTTTCCTGATCGGGCAGGCGCTTCTGCATGTTGACCACCGAGTGCGTCCAATGCACGAGGTCCTTGCTCTTGAGCAGCACCATGGCACGGTTGGAGTCCCATCCGTTGGCCGACACCATGTCGGTGCACACCATGTAGAACGTTTTGCCGTCCTCGCCTCTCAGAATGTGGGGGTCGCGCACACCGCCGGTGCTGCTGATGACGCGCGAATCGAGCACGGGGCGTCCGCCATGGAGGGCCTGGTAATTGTAGCCATCAGCACTGGTGGCAAAGCACACGGCCTCTTCGCTGATGCGGTTGCCTGTGAAGTAGACAAAAAGATAGCCTGCATAGTCGTTCACGCCTTTGGCCATGAAGCGGAAGGGAAGCAGCCACAATGCTGCGGAGAGGAGCAGGAGAAGTTTGAAATGGGTTTTCATTGAGTGAGGGGAATGATTCAGTTAAGTTGATAGACGCCAAAGAAGTGCTTCGGCAACTGCAACCGCAGCACGCCGTCGGCATCCACTCGCACGGGCATGTGCCGCGGATGGATGCGGTCGTGGTCGAAATCGTTCACGGCACCGAGGTCGTCGCTCTGCAGGAAGGTGCAGATGCCTTGGGTGAGGGACCATTTGCCACCTTGGAAACGGATGCTCACCTCCAGGGGACGGTCGGAGGCATTGACCAGCTTGAGCACGGTTTCGCCCGTGTGCGGCTGCCGGCTGGCCGAGGCATAGAGGCCATGCTGCCCGGTGAGGGCTTGCCCGCCGGATGTGACGGAAAGAATCTGCGAGTGGGCATGCAGGGCATAGAGTTGCTGCACATAGTAGTTGGGCGTGCGCATGAGGCGCAGATTGTCGAACCAGATGAGGTCGGGATTCCACTGCCAGGCATCGACATGGGCAAAGAGCGGCGCATAGGTGGCCAGTCGCACCACATCGGCATTGCGCTCGAGGCCCGTCATGAAGGC
>DAIRWG010000099.1:0-8514 GCA_036802405.1 Alloprevotella sp. | reverse complement strand
CCGAAGGGGGCGGGATGCCCCATCTCGGCACGCACCTTGCCCCAGGTGCTGGTGGCGGGGCCATTGGCAAACTCGATGAGGTCGAGCGCGTCCTGGATGTAGGGTTGCAGACTGTCGAGCGGCACTTGCTCGTGGCTTTCGTACTGGCAACTCAGCCCCACGCTGAGAATGGGAAGCGGCCGCGCACCGATGTCTTCGCAAAGCTGGAAGAATTCGTAGAATCCGAGGCCACACGTCTGGTAGTAGTCGGGGAAAGCACGGTGCTTGAAGGTGTAGTTCCAGCGGTTCTCGTTGAGCGGACGGTTTTCCACGGGCCCCACCGTGTTCTTCCACTCATAGCGGGTGGCGAGCGAGTTTCCCTCCACCACGCAACCGCCGGGGAAACGCATCACGCCGGGATGCAGGTCGCGCAGGGCTTCCACCAGATCGCGGCGAAGGCCGTCGGGACGCTGTTTCCAAGTGTCGGTGGGAAAGAGGGACAGGTGGTCGAGATCAACGCTACCTGCCTGACGCATCACGACACGCAAGCGGGCCTTGGGCTCGGTGAGGGGCGAACGGAGGATGAGTTCATAGGGCTGCCATTGGGCATCGGCCACCTTGAGCGTGCCTTTGCACAGCGTGGCCCCGTCGGCACCGACGAGTTCCACGTCGAGTGTGGCGAGGTGGGCGGCACAGTTGCGGGCATAGACGCGGAAGCGGTAGTCGGCACCCTGCCGGAGGCCGATGCCGCGGAATCCCTCATTGTCGAGCCCCGCGCCGGTAAGCTGGGTGGTTTGCTCCAGATGCACGTAGTGCGGATTGCGCTCAAAGCAGGGCTGCTCGTCGCGCACACTGACCTGGCCGAAGGGTGTCCATCCCACCAGGTGCTGGGGAAACTCGAAGGAACGGTTTTTCACCAGTTCGGCATACAGACCGCCGTCGGCACCGAAGTTGATGTCCTCGAAAAAGATGCCGTACATGCGGTCGTCGGCCTCGGCCACCGGGCGAGCGAGGTTGACACGGAGGTCAACGGCCGAATCGGCAGGGGCTGGCTGGCTCTGGGCATGCATGGAGAGGGTCAGGCCCAAAGCCATCAGTATGGTGTGGAAAATGTGAGTCATGAGGTTTAGGGAAGATTATTACATATAGACAAGCTGGCAAGCTGACGAGCAAGCATGGTGGCCCTTGTTGGCATGGCAACCTGCTCGCCAACTTGCCTACTTTTCTATTTCACATAAATGTGGTAGTCCTTGATGCCGCCGGGCACGGTGCTTTCCATACGCGGCAAATACTGCAGTCCGGTGAGCGTGTGTTCGGCCCCCAGGTCGATGATCACGAGGTGGGGAAATTTCTTGCCGGGTGCGGTGCTCCAGTAGGTTGACTCCTGAAGGTCGAAAATCTTGTCGGCCGAACGGTTGACGCCTGCCACATCCTCGCTGTCTGCGAAGCGGGCTGTCCAAGGCTCACGCGACAGGCGTTCGCCATTTTCATCAAGCACATAAAGCTCGGCCACGCATGCCAAGTCGCCGCCGTCCAAGGCGTTCATGGCTTCAAGGCAGAGGTAGCGCCCGCTGACCTTCTGGCCAAACTTCACTTCCTGCCAACCGTTGCCGGGCTTGAAGGAACCGCTGGCTACGGGTTGGATGCCACGGAAACGTTCGTAGAACTCCTTTTCCTGATGCACCAATGGCTTCTTCACCTGCAGCTGGTCGAGCAAGGGGGTGGCCAAGCCTTCCGACTGGGCCTTGGTGGGACCGACCACGTCGAACACCATCACTTCGTTCTCGCCCTTCTTCAGCCAGCAACCCGGCACGTAGAGCGTTTGCTGCGGGCCGATTTCCCAAATGCGGCCCAAGGCGATGCCGTTGACATAGACCAGCCCCTTGCCCCACGTCGCGAAGTTGAGGAAGGTGTCGGCAGGCTTGCTCACCTTGAAAGTGGCGCGATAAACGCCTGGCTGGCGCTGCCCCTTGGCATCGGTGAGCGAACGGAGTGGCTGGAAATGCATCTGGCGGTAGAAGTCGTAGGTGTCGGGCAGATTGAACACCTGCCAGTTCTGAAGGTTGCACACATAGTGGTAGCCTTCGCGGTCGAGCGAGAGTTCCACCTTGTGGGTGATGCCCTTGTAGTCCTTGATGGCACGGCCAAAGTTGATGCGGCCCATGGCTTCGACAAAGATGTCGAGCTGCGCGCCCTTGCGGCAAGCGGGAAGCGTGAGTTCCTTTTCACCATTGCGGCGGTCGAGTTTGCCCACATAGGTGCCGTCGACAAACACTTGGGCATAGTCGTGTGCCTCGTCGACGCGGAGCCGGCCTCCGTCGGGCAGTTCGGGCAGCGTGGTGCGGTAGATGATGGAGCCGAAGCCTTGGTCGTAGTCCTCCATGGTGCGTATGTCCTTGTCGTTCTTGGCCTCGGGCAGGTTGCTGAAGAGGGGGGCCACTTCGGTGAAGCGGAAGGCGGGAATGGCTGCCGCCCGGATGGTGGCAGGCACCTTGGCCTGCTTCTCGCCATACATGTAGCGCGCCAATGTGTTGCGGAGTTCCCAATACTTGGGGGTGGTCTGTCCCGACTCGCTGATGGGGGCATCGTAGTCGTAGCTCGTGACGTCGGGGGCGAAACCGGGCGAGTTGGCTCCGGCCCAATGGCCCCAGTTGGTGCCTCCGTGGGTCATGTAGAGGCTGAAGGAGATGTTTTTGGAAAGCATCTCGTCGATGCCGGCGATCATGTCCTTGGCGGCACGGGTTTCGTGGTTGGCTCCCCACTTGTCGAACCATCCGCTCCAGAATTCACTGCACATGAGCGGGGCATCGGGACGGAGCTGCTTGAGACGGCGGAACTGGTCGTCGATGTTGGCACCCGTGCCGAAGTTCATGGTCCACACGAGGTCGTCGAGCCCGTTGTTGGTGAAATTGGACGACCAGTCGCACTGGAAGAGGGTGAGGTCGGAGCCATATTCGGCGCGCAGCATGTCGCGCACCTGGGCCACATATTTCTTGTTCACGCCATAGGATCCGTATTCATTCTCCACCTGCACCATGAGGATGGGGCCTCCATGCTGGATGGTGAGGCCCTTGACGCGGTTGGCCACTTCCTTTTCGAAAATGCCCACACGCTCGAGGAAATAGGGATCGTCCTCGCGCAGACGGATGTCCTTCTTCTTGAGCAACCACCAAGGCAGTCCACCCATCTCCCATTCTGCACACACATAGGGGCCTGGGCGAAGGATGACATACATGCCGTTCTTCTGGCACAAACGGCAGAATTCTGCCAGATCGTTCTGACCGCTGAAGTCGAACTGGCCTGGCTGCGGCTCGTGGGCATTCCAGAACACATAGAGGCAAATGGTGTTCATGCCCAAGGCTTTGCAGAGTTTGATGCGGTTGTCCCAGTAAGGACGCGGAATGCGGGGGTAGTGCAGTTCGGCGGCTTTCACCACAAAGGGTTTTCCGTTGAGCAGGAAGGAGCCTTTGCCTGCCACGAAGGTGCCCTTGTCAGCAGGAGCAGGAGGCGGCGCGGCAGCTGCCGAAGGGACTGACAGGAAGGATGCCCCTGCCAGAGCAAGAGCTGAAAAAAAGGTTGTGATATTATTCATTTTGTGATTCGTTTGTGGATTCTTTGGATTACAATGTGGGTTCTACGGGACAGATGGTGCCGTCGGCATTGAATTCCAAACGGTCAATGCACACTTCGCGATGGTAGCCGGCAGCTCCGTTGGGCATTTTCACCGCATCGGGACGATGGAAACGATGGTAAACGATGCGCCACTCGTCGGTGCCGGGAATCTGAAGCACGGAATTGTGGCCGGTGCCGTAGATGCCCTTGCCGGCACGCTTGCTGAGGATGCAGTTGCGCTCGGGCACGGTGATGGGGCCGAGCGGCGAAGTGGCCGTGCCGTAGCACACATGATAGTCCTCGCTCCGGGTATCGTTTTCCGACCATAGAAAATAGTAGATGCCCTTGCGGAAGAACACATAGGTGCCTTCGTTGTAGCTGCGGCAGGGGGTGAGCAGCCGCACGGAGTCGGGAGAGAAACTGACCATGTCGTCGTGGAGAGGCACGCCGGCCATATAGCCGTTTCCCCAATAAAGGTAGTAGCGGCCGCTTTGGGGATCGCGGAACACGTCGGGGTCGATTTCCTGTCCCCATGTCTGTCCCTTCGGGTGACTGCTGACCAATGCATGCCCCAACGGATCGCGGAAGGGACCGGTGGGCGAATCGGCCACGGCCACCCCGATCTGCTTGTTGGCGGAATAGTAGTAGAAATACTTGTAGGCCGTGCGCTGACGGCGGCCTTTGCCCACCTTGTAAGGACGCTCCACGATGCATGGAGCCCATGCATACTCATGCGCCCACTGCAGGTCGGTGCGGAGATTGAGAATCTGCCCCTCATCGGTCCAATGCTGGAGGTCGGACGAGGAAAAGGCCTTGAAATAGTAGCCGCTCCATCCGTCGAAACCATCGGAGGTGGGATAGATGTAGTAGCGTTTCGTCTGTTCGGAATAGAGCACCTCGGGGTCGGCATAGTAGCCTTGGAGTGCGGGGTTGTGCTCATTGTCGGAAGCGGATTCGGTGCAGGCGACGGAATCGGCAACGGGGAACTGGCTACGGCCCGGGCTGTCGGCCGACTGTGCCGGCATAGCCAACGGGAGGAGCAGCAAAGTGCAACCAAGAAGGTTGCGGCAAGTGGAATGCAAATGCTTCATGGGAAAACACGGAATGGGGGATGCGGAGAGTGGTGCGCCCGCAAGGCGAACGCATGGCAAAATTACGCATTATCCGACGCACGGGCATGAGATATTTCGGCACGATGAGGCAAAAATCAGTCAAAAAACAGATTTTGCACGGTCTTTTCACCGCCCGAATGATACTTGCACCCTACAGAAAGGCTTGATTCAGGCCTCTGAATGAGGCGAACGGCAGTTTCTTGGAGCAAAAACTTGGCCGTTTTGCACAAACATCGTAATTTTGCGCACGATTTTCAAGCGATTGGGCGAAATGACCACCTTGCAAGGCGTCATGCCCGAATCAAACAACTGAATTATGACTCACAACTTACTGAAAGGAAAGCGCGGCATCATCTTTGGTGCGCTGAACGAGGACTCCATTGCATGGAAGGTGGCTGTGAAAGCCGCTGAAGAAGGAGCACAGATCACTTTGAGCAACACGGCCATGGCCCTCCGCATGGGCACGCTCGACAAACTGGCCGAGCAGATTGGCGCCACCATCATCCCGGCCGATGCCACCAGCGTGGAGGACCTGGAGAAGGTGTTCGAAGAATCGCAGAAGGTGCTCGGAGGCAAGATCGACTTTGTGCTCCACTCCATCGGCATGAGCCCCAACGTGCGCAAGCACCGCACCTACGATGACCTCGACTACGGATACTTGCAGAAGACGCTCGACATCTCTGCCATCTCCTTCCACAAGATGCTGCAGGTGGCCAAAAAGATGGATGCCATTGCCGAATACGGTTCGGTGGTGGCCCTCACTTATGTGGCATCGCAGCGCACCTTCTTCGGCTACAACGACATGGCCGATGCCAAGAGCATGCTGGAGAGCATCGCCCGCTCCTTCGGCTACATCTATGGCCGCGAGAAGAACGTGCGTGTGAACACCATCTCACAAAGCCCCACCGCCACCACGGCCGGAAAGGGCATCAAGGACATCAACGACATGATGGACTTTGCCGACAAGATGTCGCCCCTGGGCAATGCTGATGCCGAGGATTGCGCCAACTACTGCGTGATGATGTTCTCCGACTTCACCCGCAAGGTGACGATGCAGAACCTCTTCCACGACGGCGGCTTCTCCTCCATGGGTATGAGCCTCCGCGCCATGAACCAGTTTGCCAAGGACATGAAGCCCTTCGAGGACGAGAACGGCAAGATCATCTACGGCTAAACAGTCAGTGCACGATCCTTGCTGCCGCAAGGCTTGATTCTCCACAGAAAAAGTCCCGCCAACCATTGCAAGCTCAATGACTGGCGGGACTTTTTTGCCCTTCGAGTGAGGAGAAACAAAGCAAAAAGCGTAAATTTGCTTGCGTAAAACCAAGCACACAACAACTATGGGATTTTTCTCCTCCATATTCGGAAGCCACGAGGTTTCCGAAGCCAACAAATTCGACACGCTGCGCGACGATGGCGTGCGTGCCATGCAAATGGGTGAAATGCCTTATGCCGAAAAGTGCCTGAAGGCTGCCCTTGAACTGCAGCATGACCTGAAGGCCGTAGGTTTTCTGGCCGAAGTGTATCTGCGTATGCAGAAGTATGCGGAGGCACTTCCGCTGCTGCAGGAATTGCACGAGGCGGATGCCGACAATGTGGAAGTGGCGCTGCTGCTGGCACAGACGCAAGGCCATCTCGAACAGTTTGAGGCTGAGCGCACCACCTGCCAATCGATTCTGGGCACAAAGGCCGATGAGCCTCGCGCACTCTATCTCTCGGCTGAGGCCGACAAGGGACTGGGCGACGTGTTCCAAGCCATCGCCCACCTCACCCAATGCCTGCAGCTCCGCCCCGACTACCAGAACGCGCAATTGCTCCGCGCACAGGTGCTGGCACAGATGGGACAATGGGCAGAGGTGCTCACCGATGCCGAAGCCTTGGTGAAGGTGGATGCCGAGAACGAGGAATATCTGATGCTGCGTGCGCAGGCACTGGCCGCATTGGGTAAAGCCGACGAGGCTGCTGCCGACTTGCAGCAAGTGATCTCGCTCAATCCCTTCAACCGCGATGCGGTGCTGAAGTTGGGTTCGCTCTACGAGCAGACCACCCGTTGGGACAAGGCTCTGGCCCTCTACGATGAAGCCATTGACCTGCAGCCCGACTTTGCGGAAGCATTCAAAGCCCGCGGCGGAGTGAAACATCACCTCAAGGATGAGGCCGGAGCTGCCGACGACTTGAAGCATTCACTGGAACTGGCTCCCGAAAAGGCACAGGAACTCGACGGGGAATACACCAATGTGGAGAATGAAATGAACGACAAATACACGCGCATGAACCCCTTCCAGTTCTGACCGCTGCAAACTTCTGTATGAAAAAATCTTTCGCCGAAAGACCGTGCTTCCACGCAGGATCTTTCGGCGAAAGTAGTTTTTTCAGGGCAACACCTTCTCATTCTCGTCCGAAAGGAAGGTGGGGCATGAGGCGTTGGATGATGCGTGGGTTGCTCACCACGATTTCCGCTTCGCAGCCATCGGGGCAATCGGCAGCAACGCCGTCAGCGCCGGAATGGCCGTCCACTTCAAAATAGAGAAGGCCACGCTCGTTGGCCGAAGCTGCCACATTGGCCACCGTGGCCTGCCGGGAAACTTCGCTTGCCATTGTGGCTGACGGCAGCAAGCGCACCTTCATGCCGGGCTTCACTCGCCGGGCATCAACGGGGGTGAGAAATCCATGGAAGCGGCCAGCTGCGTGTGATGCATCCGATGGCCGCTGCAACAGGAAAAGCGTTTCACCCGCCTTGAAACTCATGCCCTCAGCGCGTTCATCGGGAAAACTGACCACCCCATCGGCCGGAGCCAGGAGGGTGATGCATCGGGGCGTGCCGTGTTCAGCACACACGGCGTGCGCCAATGTGTCGCCCGAATGCACCTGCTGCCCGTTGTGCACATTCACCGACAGCAGACGCTGCGCCGACTCGGTTTTCACGTATATGGTTTTTTCCGCTTCAGAAGCGGAAAGGCGAACGCGCACCACTTCGGGATAGCGAACGGCATAGGCCAACGCACCCAGAGCGGCTACCAACATGACGAGAAGAATCAAGCCCCACTTGAGCGTCCAATGGGGCGGACGCCCCATGATTTCCTGCACTTCCTCGCTTCTGGCCGAGAGGCCTTTCATCTGTTCCATGACAATTTCTTAAATTTCATCTTGACGATCAAGGAGCGATTCATTCCCCACCCAGTTCAAGCTGGTTTTTGATCAGTTCGTAATAGGCTCCACGCTTCCCTACCAGTTCGTGGTGGGTGCCCTCCTCCACCACTTCCCCTTTTCGCAGCACCACAATGCGGTCGGCATTCTTCACCGTCGAGAGGCGATGGGCCACGATGAGCACGGTCTTTCCGCAGTAGAAGTCGTGAAGCCGCTCCATGATGATGCGTTCGTTGGTGGTGTCGAGCGAATTGGTGGCCTCGTCCAGAAAGATGAATTCGGGATTCTTGTAAACGGCCCGGGCAATGAGTATGCGCTGGCGCTGTCCCGCGCTGATGCCGTTGCCTTCCATGCCGATCTTGGTGCTGTAGCCCAAGGGGAGCGAGAGGATGAAGTCCTCAATGTTGGCCACCCGCACGGCATGTTGCAGCCGAACGGGGTCCACCTGATCCACTCCCACGGCTATGTTGTTGGCAATGGTGTCGGAAAAGATGAATCCTTCCTGCATCACCGACCCCGTAGCGGCCCGCCACACATGGGGATTGATGCACGAGAGCGGTGCAGCCCCCACTTTGACGCTGCCATGCATGGGGGCGTAGAATCCCTGCAGGAGTTTCACCACGGTGGTCTTTCCGCTTCCGCTTTCTCCCACGATGGCCGTGAC
>DAIRWG010000098.1:0-10482 GCA_036802405.1 Alloprevotella sp. | reverse complement strand
CCCGCCCATTCCATGTGTACTCACACGAATGCTCGTTGAATCAAAAATGCGAACAACAAACTGTACACCCTACTTAACAACCCAAACAATGAAAAAGATTCTATTTTCCCTCTTCCTCCTGCTCACGGGCTTGCCCCTCTTCGCCCAGCAGAAGTGCGAGAACAGCTACCTGACCATGAACGTACCCGAGGGCTGGCAAGTGATGAAGCAGAACCTTGCCGGAGCCGGCATGGAGATGATCACTTTCTTCAACAGCGGAGTGGAAGTGTACAATCTCGGTGTGATTATCGGCATTGAAAATGTGCAGGATCCCGCTTTTATCCTTCAGAACCAAATGAACATGAAAGCCAATAACCCGCTGTTTGCCGAAGCCACTTTCGGCCCGATCCATTCCGCTCCCTTCATGGGGAAAACCACCAAGAGCGTGGATTTCCAGACGAAGGTCAACGGAGTGCCCTTCAAGGGGGCTGCTTATGCATTCAACGAGAACGGATGTTCGATGATCTGCATCGGCGGATACAAGGTGGGCCAGCGCTCCAACTTGCCGCAGATCTGGCGTTCCATCCGCTGGAAGCACCATGAGGCTGACAATGCTTACACCAGCCTGCGCGAAAAGGTGAAGCACTATACGGAATCAATGACGCAGCTCTGGAAGCAGAATCCCATAATGAACGCGGCTGGGGCACAAATGATCTCGATGGAGCTGGAAGACGGCGAGGACTGCCTCGTGATGACGCTGAAGGCCACGACGCTCGACAAGTCGCTCGTTTCGGAAGAGCTGTTGGACCAAGCCTGCAATGCAGAGCGTGCCAGCATGATTCAGGTGCTGAAGGATGAGGCCGGTAAGAACGACCTCACGCGGCAGTGCATGGAAGAGGGCTATGTGTTCAAATACGTTTATTTGGACAAGAACGACGAGTTCCTCTTCACTGTGAAAGTGACTCCCGATGACTACAACGAATGACCGCTTGGAGCGTGATGAAACTGCATAGACACTCCATTTCACTGCTGGCCCTGGCTGGTGCCGCCACCCTGATGGCGGTGGGCAAGGGGAGCGCGGAGACGGGCGACTTGATGAGGGCGGGGCAGAGCCTCTGTGCCACGGCCTCGCCCTCGCCCTCGGCCACGTTCGACTCCCTCACCGCCCATCAGTTTGAAGGAAGCAGCGACCCCGCCCTCACGCGGGTGGTGCTGACAGAGGGCATCAACCAGGTGCCGGAATGGGCTTTTGCCGTCGTCACCGTGCTGGAACGCGTGCGCCTGGCCTCCACGGTCAGCGAAGTGGGCGACAATGCCTTCTTCGCCTGCAAGCGGCTGGCCGACGTCCGGCTCGATCATGTGCGCCACATCGGCGAGCAGGCTTTCCGGCAGACGGCGCTCACGCAGGTGAGTCTGCCGCAGGCCCGCACTGTCGGGGAGTTTGCCTTCGCACGCTGCCTCGGCCTGAAGCAGGTGGTGATTGGCGACCAACTGGATTCGCTGGGCGCATTTGCCTTCAGCGAATGCACGGCGCTGAGGAAGTGCACCCTGTCGTCGGGCTCGGTGGGCGAATGCGCGTTCATGGGCTGCACGGCCCTGCGCGGCGTCTGCCTCGACGGCGTGAGCCGCATCGGCGAAGCGGCCTTCCTCGGCTGCACGGCCCTGCGCGAGGTGGTGATCCCGGCTTCGGTGCGGACTGTCGGGCCCAAGGCTTTTGCCGACTGCGAGAATCTCAGGCGCGTGGTCATCTGCAGCCGCAGCACGCGGGTGGATGGGCAGGCGTTTGGGCAGAATGCTGTAATAACCTATCAAACGAATTGAAACAATGAATGAAGATAAAGTAAGACCTGGCTGCGTCACCGCATGGTTGTGGGTCGTGGTCATTGCCAACCTGCTGGGGTGCCTCATCTTTGCAGGCTGTGTGTTTACTAATGAAGGTGCGAATGCAATCATCGGCTATGGCCTGATGTCGGCGCTTTCGCTGCTGACCGTGCTTTCGGCCATTCTCATGATGAGGTGGAACAAGTGTGGCTTCTATCTGTCGGTCATCCTCGCTTTGCTGTTTGTACTGGTCGACATCGTCTTCCTCAAGAGCCTGGAGTCGTTGAGAGGACTGGTGAGCATCGCCGTGTGGTGGGCCATTCTCCAGACAAAGACGAACGGCGTGCGCGTGTGGCACCTGATGGAGGGCGGATGGGACTACAAGCATTGCCGCCATCTCTACCAGCTCTTTGCCGTCATCACGGCCTTGCTGCTGGCCATGTCGATCGGCTGGAGCATTGCAACGGGCCACGGCTCGAGCGGCGATGCTCCCTTGGTGGACTCTGACTCGGTGGCGACCGATCCCCTCGTACCTTTTGAAGAAAAAGAGGAGGAATGGAAAACCTTTACCGACGCGGCAAACAGCTGCCAGATTGATGCGCCCGAGGAATTCCACACGGCCAATCTGAGCGAAGACCAGACATTGGGCATCATGTGCACGGATTCGGATCCGGCGGCCGTGGTGATCTGTGAATCGGCCAGCTCGATCAAGGCCAGCGGCATCAACACTGCCGAGGCCTACGGCAGGACGGCGGTGAGAATGAGCCGCAATGCCGAAGGGGCGAGCGGATACGAGAAAATCAGCGAGGAAACGCTTGACGACGGTTCCTTCCTGATTACCTACAACCTGACGATAACCGGCACCGAATTCCGCTACTACCTGTTGGCCACGAAGACCAGCCAGAACTTCTACTTCTGCCAGGTGTACTGCCTGAGGGAGTATGCCGAGAGGCTGCAGCCCGTCATGTCGCGCATGGTGCATTCGTTCAAGGCACTGAAGTAAACGCCGGGGGGCTTGCGCCACTGCGGTGGAAATGCCCCTTGAGAATTTGAGCAAAGGCGGACACGCAGATAAGGATTGCTGCGTGTCCGCCTTGACTGTTGGTTTATGGTTTCAGCAAATTGATTGGAGCGACATACACCCCGTCTTCTCTTTGGTATGCACCACCTATGGCGGTAAGTACCATAAGAAATGAAGGTGCCTTTTATTTTTCCTGCAGAATTAGGAAATTCCCAAGATTTTCAATACAAAATTCCCATGATTTTCAATTTGGGATTTTCTGGGGCTTGATTCTGAGTCTGTTTTTACTCATGTCGTGGACTGTTTTTGTGTTTTTGCTGATAGGAGTGGGTTACTTCGGTGGCTCTATTTTCATAAAAGTTCAAATACGGCACCACGGCGGGCCTGATGAGGCTGGATGCATGGTCCGTCTGCCTGACTGTTTGCAGAAATAACTTACACCAACTGACAATAGAAGTTGCGCACGACACGGATGCAGTGCGGAGTGATTATGAAAAAGTTTTTTGCCCTGATGCTGGCTTGCTTCTTTGCTTTGGCCGGCTTTGCACAGAAGGAGTATGAGGTGCTCTCGTCCACGGAAATGGAGGAGGACAGTGCGGTGGCGAAGGTCACCGAAGTGTACAGCATCGGCGACAGCCTCGTGGTGCTGGAGGGGGTCATTCGCCCGGAGAATGACGAGGAAAACTTGCTTCCGCCCATCATGATGCACCTCTATTCCTACTGCTCCTTCAGCCGCAGCGGACGGCTGGCGAAGCCGCTTCTGAGGGACTCGTGTGGCCTTCGCGCCATCATGGCCATTGATCCGGCTACGGGCAAACGCACGAAGGATGACTTCCTCGGCATCGGCTACTGGAAGAATGCGAAGGCAGGGAAGGACTACCACTTTCTGGCGGTTTTCGACGGCCGCATCCCCGTGGGCTGCGAAACGCTGCGCTGGAACTATGGCTTGGAGCGTGGGGGCGGCATCGCGGTGAAGATTGACAATTCGCTGGAGGATGCCATGAAGGTGCGCCGCGTGGCCCATCCCACGACTACAGTGAATGTGCGCCAGAGTGCTTCGGCCTCAAGCCCCATCGTGGCGAAGGCTGACAAGAACCAGATGCTGGTGGCGGAGTATCAGCTGGGCGACCAGAGCGCCTACTGCGAGGTGGTCGTCCTGAGCAACGGCAAGAGGGGATATGTGAACCGCCGCTATCTGAGCATGGGGCAGACGCTGCCCAAGGTGTCGCATGGCGCGCTGACGCGCATCTCGCGCGGTGGTGGCATGGATGTGAAGCCTACCATCGAAATCAACAACCAGACGGGGGTGACAATCAACGTGAGCCTGTCGGGCAAGAGCTACAAGTTCCGGCCTGACGAGAAGCGCACCATCACGGTGAACGCCGGCCCCTGCTACCAGATCGTGACGGGCGTGGGACACAATCCCTACTACGGCATGGATGAACTGCAGGAGGGCAGCTCCTACAGCTGGACTTTCGTGACCAAGTCGCACACGCGTTGAACCAGGGCTGCCGAATGAAGATCATGTAATGATAGAAACGTGTGATGATGAATAGCAAACGATTTTGGGGCTTTCTGCCGGTGCTGGCTGTGGCTGCCGTGTGTGCGACGGCTTGCAGTGGCACCGAGCCTCGGACTGATGATGGATTGCGCCAGCGCGTGGGGGCACACTTTGCATCGACGATCTCGCTTGACACGCTCGGTGCGCACCAGTTTGAGGGGAGTTCTGCTTCTTTCCTCTCGCGTGTGGAACTGAAGGATGGCATCACCCGGGTGCCGGAATGGTCTTTTGCCTTCGCTTCGACGGTGGGCAAGGTGGCCCTTCCGCCGACGGTGAGGGAGATCGGCGAATGTGCTTTTTTCGGTTGCCGGCGGCTGGCTGGCCTCTCCCTCTGTGAGGTGCAGTGCATCGGCGTGAATGCTTTCCGGCGGACAGGTCTTGCGCAAGTTGAGCTGCAGCAGGTGCGCACCATCGGCGATTTTGCTTTTGCGGGATGCGGCAGCCTGCGCCGGGTGGTGCTTCACGCTTGTTTGGATTCGATGGGCATGTGTGCCTTCAAGGGTTGTAATGCCTTGCAGGAGTGCACCATCCGTTCGGCGAAGGTGGGCGATAATGCCTTCAATGAGTGCACATCGCTGCGCCGCGTTCGTCTGGAGGGCGTGAAGAGCATCGACCAAGGGGCATTCGGCGATTGCACGGCCTTGCGCAGCATCTGTCTGGACGGGGTGCGGAGCATCGGCGAGTATGCCTTCAATGGTTGCACTTCGCTTGACAGTGTCGGCTTCAATGGAGTGGAGAGCATCGGCGAAAGTGCCTTCAGCGGTTGCACCTCGCTGGGCAGCGTCTGCCTGTACGGGGTGCGGAGCATCGGCAAGGGTGCCTTCAGCGATTGCACCTCGTTGGGCCGCATCGATTTGGATGGGGTGCGGAGCATCGGCGAAGGGGCTTTCCGCGATTGCACATCGCTGCGTGCGGTGCGGATTCCCTCGTCGGTGCGCTACGTTGGCGGCATGGCATTTTACGGTTGCGAGGGCCTGCAACGTGTGGTTATCTGCAGCCGTGACACAAAGGTGGAGCAGGATGCGTTCGATGAGGGCGTGACGATCGTTTGGGAAGAGGATTTCTGAGTGGCTGTCGGCCGTGAAACGGCCTCCTTGGACGACGGCAATCTGGCTGAGGCGGTTGCTTGAGGTTGCTTGAGGCTGATTGAGGAAAGGGGGTGATAAATGGACACGTCCCCCATTGCCGCTTGGGCGGCGATGGGGGACGTGTCCGTTTTTTTGTGCTTGCGCGGTCGGGGGGGGCGGCGCATGCTCGGGGGCGGTCAGGGCTTGGCGGGGCGCTTGCCGCTGGCGTAGTCGGAGGGGGTGAGCCCGTAGGCATCCTTGAAGCACTGGCGGAAGTAGGAGGGGGTGGAGAATCCCGTTCGGTCGGCCACTTCGGCAATGGTGCAGTTGCCCTGGCTGAGCAGCTCGGCGGCCCGGCGGAGACGGGTGCGCCGCACGTATTCGTTGACGGAGATGCCGATGAGGGCTTTCACCTTGCGGTAGAGCGTGGAGTGGCTCATGCACATCTCGCTGGCGATGTAGCCCACGTCGAGTTTCTCTTCCTGCAGGTGGGTGAGCACGAAGTTGTCGAGCTTGCTGAGGAAGCGTTGGTCGATGGGGCTGAGCTGGGGAGCGGACTCCGAAATTGCCGAATTCGGATTTGCTGAATTCGGTGCGGTGGCATTCGGTGCGGCGGGCTGTGCTCCAGCCTCGATGGCCCCGGTGGCGCCGGCCTGCGACTGGGGCATGGCGGTCGTGTCGGCCTGGGGCGTTGCGGCAGCTCCGGTGGCAGATTCTGCGGGGGGCACGGCCATGCGCTGGGCAATGAGCTGGGCCAGCTGGCGGCGCACCTGCAGGAGGTTGTTGATGCGCGAGAGGAGCAGCCGGGCGCTGAAGGGCTTGGTGAGGTAGGAGTCGGCTCCGGCGGCATAGCCTTCGGCCTTGTCCTGCATGAGGTCCTTGGCGGTGAGCAGGATGACGGGAATATGGCTCGTGTTGACATCGCCCTTGAGGCGTCGGCAGAGCTCGTAGCCGTCCATGACGGGCATCATCACGTCGGTCAGCACCACGTCGGGCTGCTTCTCGCGGGCACGTTCCAGTCCCTGCTGTCCGTCGGCGGCTTCCACCACGCGGAAGTGGGTGTGGAGCGACTGGCGGATGTAGTCGCGCAGTTCGGCATTGTCCTCCACCACGAGCAGGGTGGGGAGGTTCTCCTCCTGTGCCGGGGCGTTGGCGGGTGCTTCGGCCGGGGCATCGGCGGTTTCGGCCGGGGCGTGAGTTCCTGCGAGGGTGGGTGAGGCGGCGTTGGTGGCGCGTTCGGCATCGGAATAGGTGTCGTCGGTGGGCAGTGCGAAGCTGAACACCGATCCGCCTTCCTCGCGGTTGGCGGCGCTCACCTGGGCATGGTGCAGTTCGGCCACCGACTTCACGAGGGCCAGTCCGATGCCCGATCCGGCCACCTGGTGGGGGCCTCCGGCCTGGTAGTAGCGCTGGAAGAGGTGGGGCAGCGATTCCTGGGGAATGCCGTAGCCGGTGTCGGTCACGCGGAGCACGGTGCGCCTCACTTGCTCGGGTGCGGTGCCTGTGGTTTCACCGCTGCCCTGTTCCGAGGCTGGGTCGGCGGTGAGGGTTTCCGTTTCGTGGGCGAGGCTGATGCAGATTTCGCCCTTGGGCGTATACTTCAGTGCGTTGGAGAGGAAGTTGTCGAGCACGATGCGGAGAATTTCGGGGTCGAACCATTGGAGGAACGACTCCTGCTCGTTCCACTCGGTGCGGATGTCGACCTCGGGCTTGCGGTTGAGTTCCTTGAAATGCACCACGATGCCTTTCACCTCCTGTGCCAGGTCGGCATGCACCACGCGCAGGCGGCGGTTTTGCGTTTCCGTCTTGCGGAATTCGAGCAGTTCGTTCACGAGTCCGAGCAGGCGGTTGGCCGCGCTGCGTATGCCCGTGAGGCGCGTCTTGAGCGCGGGGGGCAGGGCGTTGTCGGCCGAGAGGTCGTCGAGCGGACCGACGATGAGGGTGAGCGGGGTGCGCAGCTCGTGGGTGATGTTGGTGTAGAAGCGCAGTCGCTCCTGGTTGAGCGCCACATCGTTCATGTGGCGGTGGTGCTCGATGCGTAGGCGGCTTTCGAGGTCGGTCTTGTGCTTGTAGGAGCGCATGAACCACCAGATGATGCCGATGAAGAGCAGGGCGTAAAGCAGTTTGGCATACCATGCGAGCCAGAAGGGCGGTTCGACCACGATGCGGAGCGTGGCGGTGTGGGGATTCCAGTCCTGGCCGGGCATGCGCGAACGGATGCTCACGTTGTAGGTGCCGGGTGCGAGGTCGCGGAAGGTGACGTAGTCCTCGCCTTGTGTGCTGAGCCACTGTCCGTCGGCAAACTCGAGCACGCGGTAGGCATACTCCGTGAGGGGGCTTTGGGCCACGTCGGCCACGTTGAAGGTGAGTCGCACGGTGTTCTGGTCGTAGGGCACGCGCACTTCGCTCTGGTTGAGTGCGAGGGCTCGAATGCTGTCGCCCTTGCCGGTGGGTGCGCTGTAGGCCATGAGGCCGACGATCTGCACGGGAGCCTGCTTGGGCAGATGGCGGAAGGCCGCGGGCGAGAACCGGCACACGCCGGCGAGCGACCCGAAGTAGAGCGTGCCGTCGGGGGCCTGCGCCACGGATCCGTTGACGAAGTCGCCAGTGGGCACACCGAGGCGTGCGGCGAAGTTGTCGAAGGAGGCTCGGCGCACGTGGTAGCGTGCGATGTGGGCGTTGGTGCTGAGCCAGATGTTTCCCTCGCTGTCCTGTGCGATGGCGTGCACGTGGTCCTCGATGAGTCCCTGCGTGTGGTCCATCACCTGCACGCGGGCGGGTTGGCGCGGGTCGGCAAAGTGGGCCAGCCCCTTGCGCGTGGCGGCCCATACCGACCCGTCGCGGGCAAGGAGCAGCTGGTTGATGGCATTGCTGAGCAGTCCGCTGCCCTTTTCGATGTGGGCCACCACGCGGCCCTGGGCGTTCACCACGTAGATGCCGCGCCCGAAGGTGCCGATCCAGAGTTGGCCGAAGCGGTCGGCCACGAGGCTCCGCACCATGAGGTCGGCCATCTGTGCGTTCACCCGGGTGTGGGGCACCACCTGCCCGTCCTTGAGGAAGCAGAGTCCCTGCTCGGTGCCCACCCACAGGCGGTCGGTGCCCTGCAGGAAGCAGTTGACGGAGAGGTCGCCTTGGGCAAAGGGCATGGGCAGGAGGGTGATGCGCTGGGCATCGGGGGCGAAGAAGGCCACGCCGCGGTTGTAGAGTCCGAGCCAGAGGGTGCCGTCGGGGGCGCGGTAGATGGTGTTGACGTGCACGTTGTTGCCCACGTTGCCCAGCGGCACGCGCGTGGCGGGCATGCCGGAGGCGAGCGCGCAGAGTTCGTCCTCGCTGCCCATCCAGAGTCGTCCCGAGGGGTCGAAGGCCAGTCCCCACACGGGGTTGTAGGTGAGTCGGTCGAAGTGCGTCTGCGTGTAGGGCAGGGTGGTGAAGAGTGGGTGCATGTGGGCGGCATAGTCCAGTCCGCTGCGGTAGTTGCCTATCCACACGTTGCCGAAGGAGTCTTCCAGAAAATCGTAGGGGCTGCTCGAGGAGAGCCCGTTGGTGGAGGCGATGTTGGTGAAGGCCGTTTCGGAGGGCGCCTTGCCGGCAGGCAGGATGCTCACGCCGCCCATGTCGGTGCACACCCATATGTCGCCGTTGCGGCGCTGCCCGATGCTCATCACCTTGTCGGAGAGGATGCTGCCGGGCTGGTCGGACCGGTGGCGGAAGGTGGTGAAGCGTCCGGTGCGGAGGTCGAAGAGGGCCAGTCCCTGCGAGGTGCCCACCCAGTAGCGTCCGTTGCGGTCGACGAGGATGGCATGCACCGTGGCTCCGGGAATGCCGCCCTTGAGGGCCTTGTCCGGATGGTAGGCGTAGCGTGTGAGGCGGTGTGTGCGCAGGTCGATGAGGCTCATGCCGCCCCCTTCGTGTCCGATGAGCAGGTGGCCGCGCCCGTCGTCGCAGCTCACCCACGAGCGCAGGTTGCTGAGTCCGCGCACCGACCGTGCATCGTAGTGCGTGAAGCGGCCTGTGGCGGGATCGTAGTGCTCCACGCCCAGGTGGTAGTGCGTCACCCATATGCCGCCGTCGGCGGCTTGGCCGAGGTGGGTCACGTCGTTGGTCATCAAGCCGTTGTCGGAGGTGTAGTGTGCCGTCATGGCCTGGCGGTCGACATCGTAGACGCTGATGCCGTCGCGCTGCGAGGCGATCCAGAGCTGGCGGGTGGCGGGGTGGTAGAACACATCGTTGAGCTCGTCGCTGCAGATGGGCGATGAGCCTTGGCGGAAGGTGGTGAAGCGGCTGCCGTCGAACCGGGCAAGCCCTGCTTCGGTGGCCACCCAGAGGCATCCACGATGGTCCTGGGCCAGACCGCGCACATAATTGCTGCAGAGTCCGTCGGATGAGTTGAGGTTCTGGAAAATGAGGGAAGCTCGTTGTGCCGCGGCCTGCAGGCTTGTCAGGGCAATGGCGGGCATGAGGGCCATGCACAACAGGAGGGCCGCACAGGTTTTTCGCCATGCGGTGAGTGCCAAGGCCAGTGCGGCGGATGACTCTTTCATGGTGGTCATGTTGCTTTTAGGTGTGTGGAAAATGGTTTTCAGCTATTTGTTCGCAGGTTGCTTTTTTGCGGGGATGTCCTCCATGCTTGTATGGGTGCACTCGGGCATCGGATGTGCAAAAGTAGTGCTATTCGTTCAAATGCCAAAATGAAAGTGGAAGGAAGATGATTCCTTCTGTGGGGAAAAGACGTGGATGGGCACGCTGCTTCTCGCACAACATGGGGTCGGTAACGCTACTTCTTGCGCGTGACATTGCTTGGGTGAAAAGTTTTCCGTATCTTCGCAATCATAATCATGGTGCATGGGCTGGAGGGCTTTCAGCCCTTTCTTCCTCGCTCCTTTCTCCAGTTATCGTAAAACCATAGCATATGCTTCTTGACCATCATACATCTCGTCATCGATACCCTGTGGGCATCCAGACTTTCTCGGAAATCCGGACGAAAGGCTACCTCTATGTGGACAAGACGGAATATCTGTACCGCTTGGCACATG
>DAIRWG010000097.1:0-10550 GCA_036802405.1 Alloprevotella sp. | reverse complement strand
CCCCGCAGGGCATCACCAACAAACCCTTCCCATATGAACTTGATTTCATCCATGCTCACCGCCACTGCCATTGCAGCCTCCATGGCCCTTCCGGCATCAGCTAGCCATGATGACATCATCGGCAAGCAGCAACCCGCTCTCCAGTCCGACCGCATGACCCCCGAAGCCCTGTGGGCCATGGGACGCGTGGGCGGATTCAACGTATCGCCCGACGGCAAGCAGGCCGTGTATGGCGTAACCTACTACAGCGTAAAGCAAAACAAGAGCCACTCCGTAATGTACACCATGGATCTGGCCACCCGCACGCCGAAACAGCTGACCACCAGCAAGTACAGTGAAGCCGGAGGCGTGTTTATCAACAACGGACAGGACATTGCCTTCCTCTCATCGGAGTCGGGCAGCAGCCAGCTCTGGGTGATGGCAGCCGATGGCACCAACCGCCGCCAGGTGTCCGACACCGGATGCGATGTGGCCGACTTCCTCTTCTCGCCCGATGGACGCAAGGTCATCCTCATCATGGAAGTGGACCAGCACCACAGCATACAGAAGAACGATGCCGACCTGCCCCTGTCGACGGGCATGGTGGTGAACGACCTCATGTACAAGCACTGGGACACTTACGTGACCACTGCTCCCCACCCCTTCGTGGCCGGATTCGACGGCCAGCACGTGGGGAAACCCAAGGACCTGCTGCAGGGCGAACCCTACGAATGCCCGATGATGCCCTTCGGCGGCATTGAGCAATTGGCTTGGAGCCCCGATTCGAAAGCGATTGCCTACACTTGTCGCAAAAAGGTGGGCAAAGCCTATGCCATCAGCACCGACAGCGACATTTTCCTCTACGACCTGGCCTCCGGCACCACGCGCAACCTCTGCAAGCCAGCCGACTATGTGGCACCCGAAGTGGAAGCCGACCGTTCGCTCAAAAACCAAGTCGTGAACCATCCGCAGACTGACTGCAACATGGGCTACGACCAAAATCCGCAGTTCTCGCCCGACGGACGCTACGTGGCATGGAGCAGCATGGAGCGCGACGGCTATGAAAGCGACCGCACCCGCCTCTGCGTGCTCGACCTCAAGAACGGAAAGAAGACTTACGTCACCGAGAAGTTTGAAAGCGGTGTGAACGAATTCGTTTGGGCCAAGGACAGCAAGTCGCTCTACTTCACTGGCGTGTGGCACGGCAAGACGCAAGTGTACCGCACCAACCTGAAGGGCGAGCACCAGGCACTCACCGACGATGTGGCCGACTATTCGCTGCTTTCGCTTTCGCCCGACGGCCGCTCGCTCTTCTGCAAGCGCCACAGCATGAAAGCTGCCGACGAAGTGTTTGAGCTCAAACTCACCGGCAAGAAAACGACGGTGGAACAGTTGACCAACGAAAACAAATACTTCTACGACCATTTGGCCTTCGGCGACGTGAAGGAACGCTGGGTGAAGACAGTGGACGGCAAGCAAGAGCTTTGCTGGGTGGTCTACCCGCCCCACTTCGACCCGAACAAGAAATACCCCACCCTGCTCTTCTGCGAAGGCGGACCGCAGACTCCCGTGAGCCAATTCTGGAGTTTCCGCTGGAACATGCAGATCATGGCTGCCAACGACTACATCGTGATTGCCCCCAACCGCCGCGGACTTCCGGGCTTCGGCATGGAGTGGCTGGAGGAAATCTCGGGCGATTACTCGGGCCTGTGCATGCAGGATTACCTGAGTGCCATCGACGACATCTGCCAAGAGCCTTATGTCGACAAGGACCACCTCGGAGCCGTGGGTGCCAGCTTTGGCGGCTACAGCGTATACTGGCTCGCCGGCAACCACAACAAGCGCTTCAAGGCCTTCATTGCCCACGACGGCATCTACAACACGCAGCAGCAGTATGTGGAAACCGAGGAGCTGTGGTTCCCCAACTGGGACATGGGTAGTGCTCCCTGGAAGCTGGCTGCCGACGGACAGATGCAGAAAGTGTTCACCACGTCGCCCCACCTCTACGTGAACAACTGGGACACCCCCATCCTCTGCATCCATGGACAAAAGGACTTCCGCATCGAGTACACGCAGGCTGAATCGGCATTCACCGCAGCCCGCATGCACGGCATCGATGCACAGATGCTGCTTTTCCCCGACGAGAACCACTGGGTGCTCAAGCCTCAGAACGGCATTCTCTGGCAGCGCACCTTCTTCCGCTGGCTCGACAAGTATCTGAAGAAATAAGAACAACTCAAAAATAAAACTATGACTGAAGCACTCAAATCAACGACTGAAGCAATTCAGCAAAAGCTCAGCGATTCGCCTTCGGCTCGCTGGACAGCCCTCATCATCGTGAGTTTCACCATGATGTTCGGCTACTTCTTCACCGACGTGATGTCGCCCCTCGAACCGTTGCTCACTGCAACCAAAGCGGACGGCGGCCTGGGCCTGGGATGGACCAGCGATGAATATGGTTTCTTCTCGGGAGCCTACGGCTATTTCAACGTGTTCCTGCTGCTGCTCTTCTTCGGTGGCATCATCCTCGACAAGTGCGGCATCCGCTTCACAGGTGTGCTGTCCACCGTGCTGATGTTCTGCGGTGCCCTCATCAAGTGGTATGCCGTGAGCCACCAGTTTGACGGCACCATTGCCGTGCCGTTCTTCGGCACCTACCAGTCGCAAGTGGTGTATGCTGCCTGCGGATTTGCCATCTACGGTGTGGGCTGCGAAATCGCCGGCATCACGGTGAGCAAGGTGATCGTGAAATGGTTCACGGGCCACGAGCTGGCTTTGGCCATGGGCCTGCAGGTGGCTCTTGCTCGTATCGGCACAGCAGCAGCGCTCGCCTTTGCCCTGCCTTTTGCCAAAGCTATGGGAGGTGTGCCGGCTTCCGTCGGCTTGGGCGCCGCCATGCTTTGCATCGGAATGATTGCCTTCATCGTCTACTGCGTGATGGACAAGAAGGAGGACGAAGCAGCTGCCGCCACCGAGAAGGAAGGCGAACAAGGATTCAAGTTCTCCGACCTCGGCATATTGGTGTGCAACCGCGGTTTCTGGTATGTGGCCGTGCTCTGCCTCATGTTCTATGCCGGTGTGTTCCCCTTCCTCAAGTTTGCCACGAACCTGATGGTGATGAAATATGACGTGCCCCAAGCCACCGCCGGACTCATTCCGGCCATGCTGCCCTTCGGCACCATCTTCCTCACCCCATTCTTCGGAGGCATCTACGACAAGTATGGCAAGGGTGCCACGCTGATGCTCATCGGCAGCTGCCTGCTCACCTTTGTCCATGTGGTGTTTGCCCTGCCCATCCACTCTTGGATTGTGGCCATTGCCGTGATGATCGTGCTCGGCATTGCCTTTGGCCTCGTGCCCTCCGCCATGTGGCCTTCGGTGCCCAAAATCATTCCGATGAAGCTGCTTGGCACGGCTTATGCACTCATTTTCTACATCCAAAACATTGGCCTCGCATTGGTGCCCGTGTGGATCGGCAAGGTGAACCAAGCCAACACCGATGCCAACGGCATGATTGACTACACACAGACGATGACCATCTTTGCCTGCTTCGGTGTGGTGGCCATTGCCATCTCGCTGCTGCTGCTCCTGGAGGACAAGCGCAAAGGATACGGACTCCAACAGCCGAACACCCAGAAATAAGCGCACACGACACGTTTTTGCACAATTGAAGCGCCAACGGGGCACGGTTTCTACGACCATGCACCGTTGGCGCTATTTTGTACCCGCACATGACATCTGGCTGCAGCAATCGGGGGAAATTATGGTAGAAACGGATTTCTTACCGAAATTGCGAGCACATTTTACGCATTAATGCGTAATTTTGCAGCCGATTTGCACCAAGAATGCCCCATATGAATTCAACAAAGAGTAGACATTACCTTGCGCTCGGAGTGGCACTGAGCGGATTCGCGCTCAGCGCAAACGCCAGCCTTGCGGCACACGACAGCCTGCCATCGCAGGCCATTGCTTCCGCTTCGGTCACCCCAACCGAAGGAAACGAACGGCATCTTCCCCTGCATGACTCGGTGACGGCAACGGACAGCCTGCCCACCGACTCGACAATACGGAGAGGATTCCTGCGCAAAGTGGCCGACTACTTCCGCGACTCCAACAAGCAAAAGCCCAACAAGAAGGTGGACTTCGGATTCATTCCCGGTCCGAACTACTCTGGCACCACGGGCTTGGGACTCGGATTTCTGGGCACTGCCACGTACAGTGCCGACCGCACAGACCCCACGCTGCCACGGTCGAATGCTTCCATCTACAGCAACATGACCACAGGCGGATTCTTCATGGTGGGCCTTCGCGGCAATCACATCTTTCCCCACGAACGCTTCCGGCTGGACTACAAACTCAACCTCTCCACCTTCAGCACCCAATTCTGGGGCATCGGCTACGAGCAGGCTGACCAGGACGACAACGAAACCGACTACCGCCGCAACCGCATCAACGCAATGGCGCGCTTCATGGTGAAACTGGCGCCCAGCACCTTCATTGGCCCGTTCGTGAACTATCAGGTGACCCAAGCCAAAGGGGTGGATGCGAATTTCCGCCATTTGTGGGAAGGACAGGATCTCACCACGCACACCTACACCGCAGGCATTTCCTTCACCTACGATTCACGCGACTTCATGCTCAATGCCACACGTGGCATGTTTCTGCAAATCGACCAGACTTTCACCCCCCGATGCTTCGGAAACGGCGACTACAACTATTCCTCCACCGAAGCCACCTTCTCCACCTACGGCAAAGTGTGGAAAGGAGCCGTGCTGGCCGGAGAGCTACATGGCATGTTCAACTACGGACACACCCCGTGGTCGCAACTGGCCGAAGTGGGAACCAACGACCGCATGCGAGGCTACTATCAAGGACGCTATCGCGACAAGAACCTCATCGAAGGACAGGTGGAACTGCGCCAGCACATCAAGGGGCGCAACGGGGTGGCCGCTTGGGTAGCTCTGGCCAATGCATTTCCCGACTTCGACCACATCGCCTGGCGGCGCACGCTGCCAAATGCGGGCGTGGGCTACCGATGGGAATTCAAGAAACGCATCAACATCCGCATTGACTACGGATTCACACGCAACGGTGGCGGACTCATCTTCAACATCAACGAGGCATTCTGACCCACCCTCGCTGCATGCATCAAACCGACAATCATACATTCACATTGAGATATGAACTTCAAAAACATCACACTCACTGTGCTGGGCTTCATGCTCGGTATGGCCTCAATGAAAGCCATCCCCTATTCACCTGAATATCTGCAGGCTAACGCAAACGAAGGCGGACAACTCCAGTACATCCGCTACGGCAACTTCGACCAGTGGCTCGTGCGCCACGTGAAGGAAAGCGGCGTGATCGGTGGCGACACGAAAACGCTCTACTGCATTGCGCCCAACGGCACTTGGAACAACAACAATGCCTACCACGGTTCGGGTGGCTCTCCCTGGGCCACCTCAAATGTAATGGCCAAGGTGTCGGGCATCACGAAGACGAATGTCAGCGTTTACCGCGAAGCCCGTCCGGGCCATGGCTACTGCGCCAAGCTCGTCACCCATCTGGAAGAGTGCAAGGTGCTCGGCATCGTCAACATCAAGGTGCTGGCCGCCGGTTCCATCTATCTCGGACAGACGCAGGAACCCATCACCGACACCAAGAACCCGATGGCCAAACTCAATGCCGGAATGCGATTCAGCAAGCGCCCGAAAGCCATCGTGTTCGACTACAAAGTGCACCTTTCCGGCCAGCCCAACCGCATCAAGCGCACGGGATTCGGCGGTGAATCGACCGTGGCCGGCAAGGACTACCCCGACTGCGTGCTCTACCTGCAGAAGCGTTGGGAAGATGCCAAAGGCAACATCTACGCCAAGCGCGTGGGTACGATGGTGCACCGCTTCGGATCGAACACCGACTGGAAGAACAATGCCAGCTTCACCATTCACTATGGCGACATCCGCAAGCAGTCGTTCTACAATTCTGCTTGGGCCCTCACTTCCGGCGGAGCCACCAAGTATGCCAAAAACTCCAAGGGACAAATGGTGCCCGTGAAGGAAGTGGGTTGGGGCAATGCCAATGACGTGCCCACACACATCGTACTTCAGTTCGACTCCAGCCACGGCGGCGCCTACATCGGAAGTGTGGGCAACACGCTTTGGATTGACAACGTGCGTCTGGCTTACTGATCAAGCGCACGCAGTGCCCACACATATTGTGCGCACGCTACTCCCTACATTGCACAATAAGCAAAACATGCCAATGAGCCAAGAAACTGATGCTGCCGCACCGGTTCTTGGCTCATTGGCGTTTCTTCGCTCAGACAATGGAACGGACAGGCGCTTTCTTTTGCAAAGTCCGTCCACCAAAAGTCCCAGTCCATCGAACGCGCTCACTAAAAATTACTAATAGCGAGGAATAAGATGGGAAACTATTGCAGAGCCGTGAGTTTTTTGCCGTAACTTTGCAGATAGATAACTTTGCCCCCAAAGTATCCATACACCCTTGCGGGGCAGAAGAAAGTGAAACGAAAACAACAAATCATACTCCTAACAAACAACACATGAAGAAAATCGCTTTATGGGTGCTCGCCAGCTTGCTCATGACAGGCTGCGGCAGCAAGTCCAACCAAATGGGCGAAGCCAGCAATGACTTCGCAGTAGAAACCGTGCAAACCACGGCGGCTGACTTGAAGACATCGTATCCGGCCAGCATCAAAGGTATGCAGGACATTGAGATTCGTCCGAAAGTGTCGGGCTATCTCGTCAAGCTCCTCGTGGATGAAGGCGCCACAGTACGCAAAGGCCAGCCCCTGTTCCTCATCGATTCTGAGCAGTACCGCGCAGCCGTGAAGGCAGCACAGGCACAGATCAAGGTGTGCCACGCCAACATCGCCACTCAGAAGCTGACGGTAGAGAACAAGCGCATGCTCTTCAAGCAGAACATCATCTCGAGCTACGACCTGCAGATGGCTGAGAACACGCTGGCTTCCTACGAAGCCCAGCTGGCCGCTGCCCAGGCCCAGCTGCAGAGCGCACAGGACAATCTCCGCTGGTGCACCGTAACCAGCCCGGCCGATGGCGTGGTGGGCACGATCCCCTACCGCGTGGGTAGCCTCGTGAGCGCTTCTTCCGCTGAGCCTCTGACCACCGTGTCGAACATCTCGAAGATGTACGTTTACTTCTCCATGACCGAGAAGCAGCTGCTCGCCCTCACCCGTGAGGCTGGCGGTGTGAACGCAGCCATCCAGAAGATGCCGGCCGTGAGCCTCGTGCTTTCCGACGGCAGCACTTACAGCCAGAGCGGTGTGGTGAGCACAATCAGCGGCGTGATCGACCAGTCGACTGGTTCGGTGCAGATGCGTGCCACCTTCGACAATGCCCAGCATATCCTCCGCTCGGGCGGTACGGGTTCGGTGCTCATCCCGACCCACGCCAGCGATGCCATCATGGTGCCGCAGAAGGCCACCTTCGATGTGCAGGACAAGAAGTTTGTTTACGTGGTGAATGCCGACAAGAGCGTGGCCACACGCGAAATCACCGTGCTGCCGCAGAACGACGGACAGACTTATGTGGTGGCATCGGGTCTGCGTGCCGGCGAGCGCATCGTGGTGGATGGCGTGAACCAGCTGAAGAACGGACAGAAGATCAACCCCATCACTCCGGCCCAGCTTGAAGCCAACCAGAAGAAGGAGCAGCAGGCCATGAAGGATGGCAAGATGCCCGGAGAAAAATAAAATGTCGAGCCTGACGGAAGGACGCTCATAGCCTGCGGGCTGAAAAGCCCTTCCGGGCACGTTCGCTCAAAACAAATGACAGCATCACCGCGCGGCCTACGGTCGGCGGGATGCTTAACTTCAAACAAAAGAAATGACTCTCGATAGATTTATCAACCGTCCGGTGCTTTCCACCGTGATTTCTATTCTGATTGTCATATTGGGTGTGTTGGGCTTGACTTCCTTGCCCATCGTCCAATATCCCGACATCGCACCGCCGACTGTGCAGGTGAGCACCACTTACACGGGTGCTAATGCACAGACCGTGTTGAACTCCGTGATTGCCCCGCTTGAAGAGCAGATCAACGGTGTGGAAAACATGGACTACATGACTTCAACGGCCACCAACACCGGTGCCGCCACCATCACCATCACCTTCAAGATGGGTACCGACCCCGACATGGCTGCCGTGAACGTGCAGAACCGTGTGGCCAAGGCTCAGGGTCTGCTTCCCTCGGAAGTGACGCAGGTGGGTGTGATCACCCAGAAGCGCCAGAACTCCATGTTGATGATCTTCTCCATTTCCGATGCCGAAGACCGCTACGACGCAGCCTTCATCGAGAACTATGCCAAGATCAACATCATCCCGCAGATCCAGCGTGTGAAGGGTGTGGGTGATGCCATGGTGATGGGTGCTGACTACTCCATGCGCATCTGGCTCAACCCCGAGAAGATGGCAGAGTACCACCTCATGCCCAGCGACATCAGCGGCATTCTGGCCGAACAAAACATTGAAGCGGCTCCGGGTAACATCGGTGAACGCGAAAACCAGACATTCCAGTACACACTCCGCTACAAGGGTCGTCTGAGCCAGGCTTCGGAATTCGAGAACATGGTGATCAAGGCCAATCCCGACGGAACCATCATCCATTTGAAAGATGTGGCACGCGTGGAACTCGGACGTATGACCTACGCTTACTCCGGCAAGGTGAACGGACACAAGTCCGTGACCTGTATGATTTCGCAGATGGCCGGTTCCAATGCAACGGAGATTATCCAGGACTGCGAAAAACTGCTTGACGATGCCCAAAAGAGCTTGCCCCAAGGCATGAAGATTACCGTGGCCCAGAACGTGAACGACTTCCTCTTCGCTTCAATCCACGAAGTGATCAAGACGTTGATCGAGGCCTTCATCCTGGTGTTCATCGTGGTGTACATCTTCCTGCAGGATATGCGAAGCACCATCATCCCGTCCATCGCCATCCCCGTGGCCTTGATTGGTACGTTCTTTGCCCTCTATGCCATCGGATTCTCCATCAACCTGCTGACACTCTCGGCCATGGTGCTGGCCATTGCCATCGTGGTGGACGATGCCATCGTGGTGGTGGAAGGTGTGCATGCCAAGCTTGACCAAGGCTACACCTCTGCCCGCAAGGCTTCCATTGATGCCATGCGCGAACTGGGTTCTGCCATCGTGTCCATCACCCTCGTGATGATGGCTGTGTTCATCCCCGTGAGCTTCATGTCGGGCACTTCGGGTGTGTTCTACCGCCAGTTCGGTCTGACCATGGCCATCGCCATCGGTTTCTCCGCCCTGAATGCATTGACCCTCTCACCTGCCCTCTGCGCCATCCTGCTGAAGCCGCACAAGGCACACGGCGAGGAAACGGATTCGCTGAAGGAACGCATGGGCAAGGCCTACAAGGCCGCTGGACAGACCATGTACCAGCGCTATGCCGAAAGCATCGGACGCATCCTGCACCCGAGCATCACGCTCATTCTCGTGCTCATCTCCATCATCGGATTGATCTTCGGTGGTTTCAATTTTGACTCTCACCCCGTCATCACCGTGTTGCTTTCGATTGTGGCTGCTTTGGCCTTCATCGGATTGACCACGAAGAAGTTCCAGAACTCCTTTGAGAATGCCTTCGAACGCATCCTCAAGTCCTATAAGAAGAAGGTGCTGCACTTCATCCAGCGCCCCTGGCTTTCGCTCTCGCTCGTGGCAGCCAGTATCGCCTGCCTGCTTTGGATGATGAATATCACCCCGACGGCCATGGTGCCCAGTGAAGACACGGGTACAATCATGGGTGTGGTGACCATGGCACCGGGTACTTCACAGGACCGCACGGAAGCTTACCTCGACAAGGTGGACAGCCTCGTACGTTCCTGCCCCGCCGTTGAGATCAGTACCATCGTGTCGGGTTATTCCTTCATCGGTGGTCAAGGTCCTTCCTACGGTTCGTTCATCATCAAGCTGAAGGATTGGAGCGAACGTTCGATGAAGGAGAGCTCTACGGTGGTGTTTGCCAACCTCTACCTCCGCTCACGCGACGTGTTCAAGGATGCGCAGGTGCTCTTCTTCCAGCCGCCTATGATCACCGGTTACGGTGTGACCAACGGTTTCACCCTCAACCTTCAGGACCGTACAGGTGGCGACCTCAACAAGTTCTACGAAGTGGCCCAAAGTTTCCTGGCTGACTTGCAGAAGCGTCCCGAAATCGAATCGGCACAGACGACCTTCAACACGAACTTCCCGGAATACATGATTGACATCGATGCAGCCAAGTGTAAGCGCGCCGGCCTTTCGCCCCGCGACATCCTCACCACACTGCAGGGATACTATGGCGGTCTCTACGCCTCCAACTTCAACCGCTTCGGTAAGATTTACCGTGTGATGATCCAAGGCGAGCAGGCTGACCGTGCCAACTACGAGAGCCTCTACAAGATCAAGGTGCGCAATGGCAGCGAAATGGCCCCCATCACGGAGTTCATGACCATCAAGCCCGCTTACGGCCCTGACAACATCAACCGTTTCAACATGTACACCTCTATGGCAGTGAACGGTAACCCTGCC
>DAIRWG010000096.1:0-10688 GCA_036802405.1 Alloprevotella sp. | reverse complement strand
GGCAGCTCGTAAGCCGATTCGGTGCCGGGGCCGCAGCTGCCGTTGCCGAGTCCCAGCTGACGGTAGTCGAAGTGGGCATAGATGGTGCGGTCGGCCACATTCTCAGGCACGGTGAGTTCCCAGTTGTGCTTCTGCGCCTTGAGCTGGGCATCGCTCCAGTAGAGCGAGCTGAAGGCCACTTCGCCTTCGGTCTCCACGCGCACACCGTTGCCCGTCTCGGGATTGGTGAACTCCACATAGCGGAGGTCCTGACGGTTGCCCATCGTCTGCGGACGGAGGTAGTACTCGTTCATGTCCCACACGGTGGAGGTGTACTCGCCGAGGAAGGAACCCGTGCAGCGGTCCACATAGTTGGCCCAGGGGCCGCGGGCATAGTACTTCACGTTCGAGAGTTCGCCGGGCAGCATCATCTGCATGCCGATGCGGCGCAGCTTGCTGATGCAGGCAGTGTAGTCGGCATTGAGGTCAACTGTGCCGTTGCCATAGATGGTGTAGGTGAACACATAGTTGCAGTTGCGTCCGTTGGCCGTCACGGTCACCGTGGCCGACTTTTTGTCGCTGGCTAAGGCGAACTTGGCCGAGTGCGAAGTGATGCCGTTGGCCGAGGAATAGGTGGGGTCGTTGCCGTAGGGGGCATCGTTCTCGATCCAGCGGTAGTTGTCGTACTCCGGCGTGCCGTTCTCCTTCATCACGTCGATGCCCTTCATGGTCCACTTCTGCACGGTGCCGTCGGTGGCAAACTCGATGCTGATGTTGTCGTTGCTGAAGGTGCGCGTCGTGCCCTTTGCACTGTAGAGCAGCACAGGGTCGGCATCGGCAGCCTTCACTTCAGCCAGTTGGGCCGGACGGGCCTGCACAGTGAACTGCTCGCTGGCCACGGGATAGAGGGCAGCGGCATACTCCGTGGAGTCGGTGCGGAGCACTTCCACGTTGAGCAGCACTTCATCGCCCTCGCCATAGCTCGGCTTGAGGTCGAACGCCACAGTGGCGCTCTTGCCCGGCAGGATGGAGGGGAGCACCTGGGTGGAGGATTCCACGGGCTTGCCGTTCACCACGAGGGTGCTGCGCAGCGTGTAGCCGGCCAGGTCGGTGAAGTTGTAGGCATTGGTGAGGGTCACGCCAAGGGCCTCCTTGTCGAAGTCGCCGAACTTCACGTACTGGTACACCTTCTTCACTTCCGTGAGTTTGGCCGTCCAGGCACGGTCGGCACCGAGCACACCGTTGTTCACGAAGTTGCCCTGGTGGGGAGCCTGCGGCCAGTCGTAGCCGGTGCGGTACTTGTTGAAGCCGTTCTGCGTGAGCTGTCCGGCCTTGATGTCGTCGGCTGCCACGATGGCCTGGTCCACCCAGTCCCAGATGCAGCCGCCGATGCCGTAGCGGCTCGACTCGATGATGTCCCAGTATTCCTTGAAGTTACCCATGGCGTTGCCCATGGCGTGGGCATATTCGCACATGAAGTAGGGCTGCTGCGCCCAGTTGTAGTTGGCCGCATAGCTGCATTCGCTGAGCGAGGGATACATCTTGCTCCAGATGTCGGTGGTGTTGGCCTGTCCGGCATTGGTGCAGCCTTCGTAGTGGATGGGGCGGGGATCCAAGGCACGGGTGGCCTTGTAGGTGGCCTCGAAGTTCGAACCGTTGTTGCTCTCGTTGCCGAGGCTCCAGAACACGATGGCCGGGTGGTTGCGGTCGCGGAGCACCATGCGCTCGGTGCGGTCAACGTACTGCGCCTTCCAGGAATCCTTGAAGGTGATGCCGTTCTTGCCGCTGTTGGTCCAGTTGTAGTGGCATTCCACGTCGGCTTCATCCATCACGTAGAGGCCGAAGTGGTCGAACATGGCGTTCATCTTGGCCTGGCGCGGGTAGTGGCTGGTGCGCACGGTATTGACGTTGGCCTGCTTCATGAGCTGGATGTCGCGCAGCATGGTGGGCACGTCGATGGAACGTCCGCGGGTGGGATGCGTGTCCTGCGTGTTCACACCCTTGAAGAACACCTTCTGGCCGTTCACGTAAACGAGGCTGTTCTTGATTTCCACCACGCGGAAACCATATTTCGTGGCAAATGCCTCTTCCTCGTTGCCTTCGGCATCGAACTGTGCAAACTCCACGGTGTAGAGGTTGGGCGTTTCGGCCGACCAGGGCTTCAGCCCCGTGAGGTTGGAGAGAAGGAGTTTCACCGTCTTGTCGGTGCCGGCAGCGTTTGCAGCGAAGCTCACGGCCGACGTTTTCTCCGTCACCAGTTCGCCTTCGGGGCTGTAGAGGCGCACGCGCACTGTCTTCTGCACAGCCTCATCGCTCTTGTTGCACAACGTGAGCTGCACGTTCATGCCGCCGGTGGTGTAGTTGTTGGCAGCCGAGAGCGAGGAGGTGATGTAGTGGTCGCGCACGTAGGCCTGCGGCGTGGACACGAGGTAGACGTCGCGGAAGATGCCGCTCATGTGGAAGATGTCCTGCCCTTCGAGGTAGGAACCGTCGGTCCAGCGGATCACCTGCACGCTGAGGTTGTTCACGCCCTGACGCACATGGTCGGTGATGTCGAACTCGGCATCGTTGTTCGATCCTTCGGAGTAGCCCACCTTCTGTCCGTTCACCCAGATATAGGCACCGCCGTAGATGCCGTCGAAGTGGAGGAAGATGCGGTCGCCCTGCCACGCCTCGGGCAGGGTGAACTCGCGGCGGTAGGAACCCACCGAGTTGTAGAGGCCCGACTTCATCTGGATGAAGGGCGGGTTGTCCTGGAAGGGGTAGTTCACGTTGATGTAGAGCGGATCGCCGTAGCCTTTCATCTCGAGGCACGAAGGCACGCTGATGGTGTCCCATCCCTCGGTGCTCACCCGGTCGCCCCAGAAGTCGTCCTCACCCGGACGGTCCTCCACGTTCTGCACCCACTTGAGGTTCCACACGCCGTTGAGCGACACGACGCGCTGGCTCACGGGGTCGAGCCACGGACGGTCGTAGCGGGCAGCATCGGCCCGCAGGGCAGCCGTGTTCTCGTAGGGCATGTAGGTGGCATGGCCGGGTTCCTTGCCCACGGCAAACACCGTTTCGTCCTCCCAGTCGTGCTTTTCGGGCTCGGGGGCGGGTTCGCTCTCCACCAGCGTGAAGTGCGTATACTCATCGGTGGCGTCGGTGGTCATCTTGGTGGTCATGTAGAGGCTCGTGCTGGCAAGCGTCATGTAGTAGGTCGTGCCCTGATAGGTGTAAGCCATCTGGTAGGTTCCTTCCTCGCCGTCCACCTCCTGGAAGGTGCACTGCTGGTTGACGTTGGAGGCATCGAGCGTCCACTGGAGCGGCGTTTTACCGTTGCCGTTGAGCGCGGCGTCGAGTCCGCTGCCCGAAGCCTCATTCTTGAGGGCGAATGCGCCGTTGCCGGCACTCACGAGCGTCCACCGCTGGCCGTAGCTCTTGTCGTTGCGGTCGAGGCAGTAGATGGGAGCATCGTTGGCCACCACGTCGTTGTTGGTCAGCGCGCCGCCCGTCTTCTGATTGATGATGAGGTAGGTGTGGCCGTCCTGTGGGGTCACCACCTCTGCCTTCAGGCCGAATGCGGCACACAGCAGGCTCACCGTCAGCAGAACTCTTTGCACATTGTGTAGTAGGTTCATTTGCGTTGTTGTAAGGTGTATGTATTTGTTAGATGTTTGTTAACGGAGCGAATCCTTCCCTTGGAGAACTCATCCCCTTGTTCTCTCGCCTACAAAATTACGAAATGTTTTCGGCTTTGTCCACCCACGCTGGGCAGAAAGCGGAAAAAGGCATGCAGAAAACCGATGAAGGGGGGCTGAAAAGCACGACATCGGAGCCAGCAGAGGCAGGAAAGCTGCGTCGTGCTGGGTCCGATGTCGGATTTCCCCGTGTCTATTTCCTGGGGAAGGGATATGCGTGGATGAACGGCATGAAGGAGGTGCTTACTGCAGAATGCGGTCGTAAACGGGAGGCGTGTCGACGCCATGCTTCACGAAGGTCTGGGCAATGTAAGCCTGCTGTTCGGGGTTGATATTCTTTTCGCCGTTTTTCAGGCGGTAGTAGAGTCCTTTGCCAAAGTGGTCGACCAAATCCTGCTTGATGGCAGAAGCCACGGAAGTGTTCACTTCATCGTAGATGTTTGTCATGCCCTGGGCATAGGTGCCGGCATGCTTCTCGTTGTTCGTATTCATTGCTTAGTTTTCGATTATTGCGATAAATAGGAATGAACGGCACGGGCGCGGCACGGCCTGCAGGCTGGTCAAGTCTGTTCATGGCGGTTGCACGAAGCCCCCGAGGGAGGCTGCGCCGTCCGTTTTGTGTTGCGATTTCGTTGCTATTACGTTGCGAAGTTACGAAATTCTCTTGAAATGCGCGCTCCACTTGCCACTTTTTCGCCTTGCACAGGCTCATGTTGGGCACCAAAGGCGGCACGACGGCGGCCAAAGCCCCCGAGCATCGCTCCATGCCGCGCCTCACAGCTTCTTGAGCAGAAAGCTGGGACGGATGCGGAGGAAGATGCCCACACCGAGGCTCACGGCAGTGCTGCTGCGCTCCGGCCTCATCGATTCCAGCCCTGAATTCTGCCCAGGTGTCAGCACATCGGCCGGCAGGGTGGCAAAGGCGCTGGAGCGGATGCCCCAGGCAAAACCCTTGCCGAGCGGCTGGGCATATTCGGCCGTAAAGGTCAGCGTGGTGGGGTCGGTGTAGGTGGTCTGACGGTCATCAATGCCCAACGTGCCGTAGAGCGGATTGCCGAAAATGGAGATGAAGTCGTGGCAATGCCAGTAGCCGGCACTCACGCTGAAGCGCCACACCTGCGCGGTGGCCTTGGCCTGCACGCCCCATCCGCTGTCGAAGGGCAGGGCATTGCCGGCCTGCTGGCGGTAGAGGGCCAGATTGGCCTCGGCATTCAGCCGCACGGGTATGCGCGTGCGGAGCGGTATGTCCACTCCCACGCCCGCAGCGGCATTGAGCCACGTCTTGATGGCGCGGTCGGAAGCCTCGGCATTGATCTCGCCGCCCCGGTGCTGGAAGAGCACCTGCAGCGGCACGTAGGTCTGCACGCGGGCCCGGCGCCGCGACGGACGGAACCGCGTGCTCAGGCCGAAGGTGAAGGACTCCTGGTGCGAATCGTTGCGGAAGATGAAGCTCTCCCAGTTGATCCACGCATCGAGGCTGAAGGGTCGCGTGTGCCACAGCACCTGCAGTCCGGCCTCGGGGTCGGAACTGAGGGCATGCTCGTCGTTGTAGAGCGGATCGGAGAGCCGGTGGTTCTGCCGTCCGTAGAGGGTGCCGAGCACCACGTCGACCTGTGGCGACAGCTGCATGTGGGCGCGGAAGGTGGGCACGCAGTGAAATCCCTTCTGCGTCTGGTTGCCCTTCCAGGTGGCCATGTCGGTGTAGTTGAGGCTCGGGTAGCGGTTGGCTCCCCAATAGTGGAGCAGGTGGAATCCGGCCTCCACCTTGAGGTTCTTCAGGGGCTGGAAGGAAATGGACGGCTCGATCCAGATGCCGGGCAGGGTGTAGCCCTTCACCAGCTTGCCCTTGTACTCGTTGTCGCGCACAAAGGTAAGGTTGTCCACCTCCAGGCGCACTTCGCCCTTCTGCTCGGGGGCGATCTGCACGGGGGTGGTGAAAAGGAGCGAGTCCACCGGCCCGCTTTGAGCTGATGCCGGGCGCACGCCCAGGGCAAGGAGCAACAGGATGACGCGTGTGAAAGGGGTTCTGCGAATGGTCAGCATCGTGGTGATTGGAAAGTGTGTGGGGGAATGTTTCGTTTTTGTGGGGAATGAACGGATGCAAAATTACGATTTCTCGGGAGAACAACCGGCCCCCGCGCCACGGTTTTTGCCCAAGGAAGCCCTCGCACCGTGGCCGCGGTGCACCAAAGGCACAAAAAAACTCCGGTTTCCACCAGCATTGCGTTGGCGGAAACCGAAGTTCCTAAGTATTCCTTATGTTCATTCCTTTCTCTCTCTCTTGCGGGACTTTGCGTCCCGTGTGGGGTCAGTGCACTTCAATCACGCGGTTGACCTTGGCTTCCTGCTCCTGCACCTTGGGGAGCGACACGGTGAGCACACCGTCCTTCACTTCGGCATGAATGCCTTTCTTGTCCACATTGTCGGGAAGCACGAGGGTCTGCTCAAACTTCGAGTAGGAGAATTCGCGACGCAGATACTTCTTCGTCTTCTTGTCCTTCTCTTCGCTCTCCTGCTTTTTCTCCATGTTGATCACGAGGTCGCCGTCGTCGTTGATGTGGATGTTGAAGTCATCCTTCGTCATGCCCGGAGCTGCAAGTTCCACTTCGTAGTCCTTCTCATTCTCGATCACGTTGATCGAAGGAGCAGTGGCATTGGCTTTCACCATCCAATCGTTGTCGAAGAAATCATTGAACATGCTGGGCATCCAGCTATTGGCGTAATTCTTAACAGGCATCATAATCATAACCTCCTATTTCTATTTTTGTTCTTTGTTTATCGTTTTCTTTCTGTCCGCACGTCCGATCCTTCGGGCCTTGCGGCCCTCAGCTCTTTCGCGCTGACACCTCCATTTACGCAACTCGCGTGCCAATGCCGCCACGCGGCCCCTCGCCCACCCTGCGCTGCGCCGGATTTAAACCTGCTTAAACTATGCTGCCAATCCGTCGCCCACGCCCCACCGTCCACTGCGCCAAAAAGTCCGCCTTTCGGGCAAAACGGCAGACGCGGTGGGGGAATGAGGAAACTCGGTTCTCGCATGCGCCAAGGGCGTGCTGAAAGCCCATCCATACCCACTCACACGAATGCTCGTTGAATCCTAAATGGATACATCAAACTGTACACCCTACTTGTTATAGGGTGGTTCTAATAATTCTGATGAGACGATTTGTACCTTATCGGAAGTGTATTTTTGTAAGTAGTTGAAGGAGCATAGCGGGCTATGTGACTGAGGCTACTTGCAAAGAGTTGGAAAAGTTCCACAAAACAGGCAAAATAAGGTTGGAAAAGTTCCATTTTATAGCCTCAAAACGGTTGGAAAAGTGACTCTGCACCGTTTCGGGTGGGTTACGCATTAGGGGGTCAGTTTGGCCTTCATGTGCATTAGCGGCCCTTGGCGCAAATGCAAAGCACCTTGAGCCCGCGGCTGGGAAGCCGCGGCTCCCCAAAGAAAGCGGCGAGTGATCACTCCTTCGCCCCATGCGTGGGGAGGAATGTCACTCGCCGCTTGTCAACGATGAAATTTTCGGGTCCGTGCCCATGCGACGGCTTCTGCCAGCGCACCGCACGGTGGAGGGTTAGTCTTCGTCGTCCTCAGCATCGTCGGAAACCTTCACCCAGGAGTTTCCGCCCTTGTTCACGCTGAAGCAGTCGTAGGTGGCCTCATTGGAGTTCACCTGCATTTCACCGGGAGAAGTGCAGATGGGGGTGAGGATATCGCCCAGCTCGATGCACTGCATCTGGGGCTTCTGATAGGTCTTTTTCATATCTTTGGGGATTGCTTATGGTTGTGGATAAATGTGTGTGTGGAGGGGAAGGGCATCCTGCGGCGGGGCGCTTCTGCCCCATCGCTGGATCCCCTCGGCCCAGATCAGCGCACGATGAACTTCTTGCCGTTCTGGATGTAGAGGCCGCCCTTCACGGTGTGCATCACGCGGCGGCCGGTCAGGTCGTAGACCGGAGCGTCCTTTGCAGACTCAGCGGGCACGGTGGCTTCGCCGATGCCTTCCACCAAGCTGCCGAAATTGAGCATCACGCTGCTCGTGCCGCTGGCGGAGTTCTCCAGATAGGCACGGTTGGCCTTAATGGTGAACGTGGTGGCATCGCCCTGAAGTCCGGGCTTGAAGAAACCGATTTCGCCGCTCGAGTTGCGGCCCATCACGAGGTAGTTGGCCAGGTCGTCAGCGGCCACGCTGATTTCGGTGCAGGTGCCGGCGAAGGCATTGTCAGCGCGCTTCGTTGCGCTGCCGCCGATGGTGAGGGTGGCCTTGGTGTCGGCCGTGGTTTCGCCATAGAGCATCACGCCCTCGTTGGCGGCAAAACTGTTCACCTTGGTGAGGTTCACAGCCGTCTTCTCGGCATTGTAGGCACCCACATAGGCCTTGGCACCGCTCACTTCGCTCACAGCGAAGGGCAAATAGGTCGTGGCATAGGTGTGATCGCCCACGGCGTTGAGGGATACTTCGATGTCGGTAGCAGGAACAACTACCCACTGGGTCTTTGCAGCCGCAGTCTCCCAACCTACGCAATCACCATTGTTCACATGCAAGTACGCATACTGTGCGTCACCTGTATTTGTTTTGTCCTGGAAAGTGAAATACAAGTCATTGATTACAGCTACTGCATATTTTCCCTTATTACCATCTTCATTCGAAAGAAGATTGACCGCTTTCGATCGAGTGACCTTACCCAAAGAGAGGCCTTCAACCTGCATATAATACAGACCGTCTACATCCGACTTCACAAAGCGAAAAACGGAAGAAGCAGATTTTGCAGCATTGGCATCGTTGTGCATAATGTTATCCGTTCCACTCTTGTATACTGCCATATACTTCTGTTCTGGAACACTATACAGACGATAGTAGCCGGAAGTAAGGTCGTAAGATTCCATGGCGCTACTCTCAATGCCTGCGGCAACTGCCTCCAAAGCTGCCACTTTCTCAGCATTCGTTTGATCGGCATTGCAAGCATCGTAAGCAGTCTGAACATCACTACGATGCTCTTTCATATAGCTTCTTTGTAAGGCATTTTCAGGCACAGAGAGGAAATTTGAAACGTAATCCAATGGATATTGCGCTTCTTTAATTGCAACTAATGTAGAACCATCGTCAATTCCACTCCAGCCATTCAATTTATTGCCTATTTCATTCAAGCACAAACCATTCTGATACAACACACAGAATCCATTCTCCTTATTTTGATTTGTTCCGTAAAGTGTGTAGCTCGTGGCTTCGCTTGCGTCAGAAACGAAAGTTGAAGTCAATTGTGTACTTGCACTGCCACTCGTCTTGAGATACTGCTGTTTCGCCTTATTGTAAATTTTGAATCCAGTAAAGAAATCACCAATAAAGGCCCACTTGTGTTGTGCATCTAAATAGTTGGGAGTTGACATGGGTGCAACGCTTGCTTCATCAGCATCCGTACTGCACCAGAATTTGCTGCTTCTCATTCTTACGGCATACCAAACAGGCGATTCCAATGTAGATGTCTGAATAGGAATGTTGAACGTACAAGTCACATTGACAACTGGATTCGCACTTGTACAAGTTGTGGCACTAAGCGCTCCATTCGTTACGCCGATTTGCGAAGGAGCCGTTAGCTTTTGACCAATATAATGCTTCAATTGTTTTGAGCAGAATTTGTAATCGCCAATCATATAGTTGAACGTCACATTTCTCTCATAAGTAGAACTCAGTTCACCAGCTGTAGTACTTTGGTTCCCCGAAGAAATGAAGAATTCACTACAGTTGGCATACTTATTCAACTGAAAATTTGCGTTGCACGTCGACCCCTTGATTACAAAAAGCACATAACGCGCATTCTGTGCTGCATCCAGAGTGGCATATTGCCACACGTAGTTTTTGGAATTGTCGTAGGTAAATGTACCTGTCTTTACGGCAGTGTGATTCGCACTATAAGTGTTGTACCATTCGGCAGCTCCTGTATTCGAGGTTGTGTTGACATCATAATCAAAAGCCTCATCACTCAAATAAATTTCATAGTCAGTGGCACAGCCATTAACGCCTTGCTTGTTATTGCCATTTGTCCAATTATAATTATCAGGACGCACACGAGGCACATAAACAAAAGTCTGAACAGACTTAACTGCCCCCAAGTCAACCATGATGAATTGGGGAAGTTCCTGAGACCGATCACCTGTACCATTCGCATTCTTCCAATTGGAATGCCAATAGGTACTAATATCTCCATCCGTAATTTTTGCCTTGTAACCATTGCCAGCATTGTCATCATTACATTCACTGGAAACAGTCACAGTCCAACCCGAACGATCAAGCAAGACTTGTGCAAACGCAGAATTTACCCCCCCAATAGCAAAGGAGCAGGAGCAACAAAAGCGTAAAGTACTTCTTCATGATTTTGTTGATTTTAATTATTTGTTTTTTAATGAATTAGAATTCCAAGTATGCGTTAGGAGCCATCTCTTGCCGGAAGTATGGCGCAGCCTCGAAGCCTTCGTGATGTGGCCCCGATACCCCATTAAAACGGTGGAAGAACGGCTACGCAGACCTCTGATTTACGAATCAGGCATCGTGTTCTTTGAGTGTCATTCTGTTGGGTGCAAAAGTACATAATTTTATGATTTCGCGCCAAAATTACGGCAGGAAAAATGGCTTTTCCCATGAAACTCCCTCCGAATCGCAATTTGCCCGGTGCATGACGCACATCATCTGGGAGAAAAAGGAAGCCGGAAGAACGCATCTTGTCCACCTCGTTTTGCTCAACGCCAGTCAACGTTTCCGACTGCATGGGAATCCGTGGCTTCCAAGCCATGGGGCTCGAAGCCCCTTCTAAAGCATATTATCCCTCACACATGCTCACCCCGTTAGAGGTGAAATTGGGTAGCCAGGTATGCGGGGGCACCCCGCATGCCTGGTTACAGAAAATCACGCTGCCGAGGATGGGGCACGCCGTAGGTGTGCGGATTGTTCTTAGGTGTGGAACACACCGCCTAGCATATGAAACGGCAAACATGCCATGCATGTTTGTGGAACAATCCGCACACCTACG
>DAIRWG010000095.1:0-10759 GCA_036802405.1 Alloprevotella sp. | reverse complement strand
GCTGCATCCCGATAAAGCACTTCTAATCTAAAAATAATTCTGAACACCTACTTATTCCACCATTTCATAATTCGTATAAATGCGCACACCACCAGACTTGTCTTACAGTCAATCTCTCGTAATCTTAAATCCAAGTTTCAAGATAAGCTTGATAGTCTCCAGCGATGTGTTACGGTCGTAGATCTTCTCCTCCTCACTCAGTTCCTCGTATGGCACCAAGCAAGGATGCTTCTTCTCCGCGTCATTGCGCTCCTCGCCATAGGTCCATCCTTGAGCGATGCGAGTCTGCGCCCACACCTCATGCACGTTCTTAGACATTTCTTCAACCAAGGAGTCTAACTCTTTTGGAAGGGCGATACTCTGGGTATCCACTGGGGTTGGGATATACTCTTTCATTGTCTTCTTGCTTTAAATCGTTCAATGTTTATCGTAAAGAGTGGTGTTGCTGTTCGAAACTATCATTGCAGATGCCATTATCTGAACATTTTTTCGGGCCAGCATCGCTTCTTCCGTTTTTTCGCTTCTTCCGCGCTGGCGAGGGGCGTTTGAGGTTAGTGGTAGCTTTAACGCTGCAAATGTAGCGACTATTCCTGATATGACAAAAATTTCTGTCGCGTTTGCCTACGAATGTCACACGATGGGGCGCTGACAGTAGGCATTCCCCTCCCTTATGCACTCTACGCGCGCGTTACAGCGTAATTGAACTTCTTGCTTTCATCCGTCAAGCACCGCGGTAGTGTCGTGAGAGCACCGCGGTAGTGTCGTTAGGGTACCATGGTAGTGTCGTGAGGGCACCGCGGTAGTGTAGCGAGGGTACCATGGTAGTGTCGTGAGGGTACCGCGGTAGTGTCAGAAAAAGTCTGGGACTTGTTGAAAAGTACCTGAAAACAAGGGCTCTTGACGGATGACAGTAAAAAACGTGATTGCGCTGTATATGCGCGCGTGCGCGCGAGGAAAATCCACTTTGGCAACCATGGCATTCGGATGCATGCGAGTGGCTTCGTACCACAAATAGCTGCAGGACCTTGAGGCGGAATGCTTTTACCATTAAGATGCACGAAGGGACACGAAGCCTTGCGGCGGAGGGTTGCAACGAATGGGCATGGGGAGCCACGCCTTACCAGCCGCGGGCTCGGAGATGCCATACGATTTTATCCGCTAAGGGCCGCGAAGGGCCGCTAAGACCATGCGGAGGACTTTGCACGCCAAGGGCTCGTTGGGCCACTAAGAGCCGCGAAGCCATGCGGCGGATCTTTACCACCAAGGGCCAGGAAGAAGCACGAAGCCCAGCGGCAAAATATATCGGAATCGTTGCAACGCCCTTTTTCATGATCTCTCCGCACCACGGTGACAAATTGCCATCTCCACCAAAAATCAAGCAGCAGAGTCAACTTTTCCCTCCCAAGCACGCTGGATGTGAAACATTATTGCTACCTTTGCCAAGCATCCCATTCGCAGAAAGCCCGCAAGGGACATTGAGGGTGGGTGCTACTTTTATGAAAAGAGCGTTTATCTGACGCTTGTCTCTGGCAAATCGCAAACTTCTCACACCTTGCAAACAGTCGGGAGACAAGACAACGATAGATGCTCACGGTGAGGTATATCAGCATGCCCTGCCGTGGTTTGTCGTACACATACTCCAAGGGTGTGTGTGCGGCTGTCCACGTCTAAGGGTGAATTGTATATATACTTTTTGCGTGGGCTTTCTGTGCGTTGTCCGTCTCGACTGTTGGGCACGTGAGAAGGCCTGCGATTTGCGAGATGGGCAACAGGCGAATCCCACGCTTTCTTTTTGTAACAGGTAGAGCGCTAACTTTGAACCTTCGGATATTGGGATTCTATCGTACACAACAGATAGATGTACAGCAAGTATACACTTTCCGGTCATGAGTCATTTCCTTGCAAGACATTATGGCTTACAAAAGGATACAGATTTCTGCTGAAAGGCGGCAATTTCAACGCGCCCGATGCAGTGATTGCCCTGGGTGTAGGCAAGAACATGGTGGCTTCCATTCGTTATTGGCTGAAGGCATTCGGATTGTCCACTCATGACAGGCCTACAGATTTGGCCAACTATCTATTCGACGAAACGGAAGGGAAAGACCCTTACATTGAGAGTTTAGGAAGCTTATGGCTATTGCATTACCTTCTGGTCTGCAGCAAAGAAGCCACCCTATACCACATCACTTTCATACAGTTTCAGAAAGAGAGAAAAGTTTTCGACAAGGAGCAATTGACGAATTTCGTCAAAAGGCTGATGATTGCAGACCACAAGGACAAACTATTCAACGCCAACACGACCAAAAAAGATGTCAGTGTGCTACTGCAGAACTATGCCCAGCCCAATAAGGCCAAATCATTTGAAGACTATTCGTCCCTACTCATGGATTTAGACCTCATCAGAATGGACGAATACGGCAAAACGTTCGCATTCAACATCGAAGGCAAACGCAATGTGCCGTTGGAGATTTTCCTTTATGCAGTGCTTTGTGAAAAAGGCCATGACCATTCCGTGTCGTTCGACACACTGCAGGATGTGGGACTTGCATTTTGCATGTCGGACACAGAAGTGATGGAAATGTCTCGCAAAATCGGGGAAAAATACGCCGACGAAGTGCAATACAGCGACCACGCGGGCATTCGTCAATTGCTTTTCAAGGAAAACTCTTGTTTGAGCAGCAAGGATGTGTTGAATCAATATTACAATCATGCAGCGGTTTAGTTTGTCAGCTAACATAGAAGAGGGATTTGCCAACAAGGCGCAATACATTTCCACGCCCAATGCCCGTCAAGTGGCAGAGAGCATTGTCAACGGATACCAATCGGGCATACACTCCTACACCATCATCGGATCTTACGGCACAGGAAAATCCAGCTTTCTCCTGGCATTGGAAAATGACTTGAAGAAGAACAGTCGCCCCATGCTGCTCACACCCGACATTCTCTCTGAAAAAGAATTTGAGGTGATAAAAATCGTGGGCGAATATGCCTCACTATCAGACATTCTCTCCCAAAAGATGTCGTTGCAAGGTTCAACCGTCCATGTGATAGAAGAACTGCGCAAGCTCTATGAGGGACTGAAGGCCAAAGGCAAATTCCTTGTGATTCTGATTGATGAATTCGGAAAGACATTGGAGCATGCAGCCAATCATGCCCCTGAGCAAGAACTGTATTTCATGCAGAAATTGGCAGAGTTTGTGAACGTGCCGACAAGGGGCATCCTGCTGATTACAACGCTCCACCAAAACTTCAATGCCTATTCGCGAACTCTGAACCGAGAACAGAAAGAGGAGTGGACGAAAGTGAAAGGACGCTTTCAAGAGCTCGTTTTCATAGAACCTGTTGAGCAATTGCTCTTTATGGCAGCCAAGCGAATGTCCAGAAGTTCTGACCTGTCCATCGAGTCAAAGCACGCCATCGCCACATTGGCAGCATTGGCACGACAGTCTGGATTCGTGTCCTCCGACTATTCCGAAGAGACGGCTGAAGCCTTGGCGCCACTGGACCCATTCTCCGCCTGTGCCATCACTCAGGCCATTCTGCGATATGGGCAAAACGAACGATCCTTATTCTCCTTTCTCCATGCGCAGGGGCGCAACTCCTTGCGCGAGTTTAAAGGAAGCATTTACCATCTGCCATGCTGCTACGACTACATCTACTATCAGTTCTACTCTTACCTGAAGGAAGCCAATGCCGACTCCATGCAATGGAGTTCGATGACAACTGCAACGGAAAGAGTGGAAGGGCTGCCGTGGAAAAGGGAATCAGACTTGCTTGAAGCCATCCTGCTTGTGAAGACCATCGGCCTGCTCAACCTTTTCGGCAATGCTTCGTTCCGCATGAATCGGGCGAATCTGGCTCTGTATGCAAAAACTGCCTTAGGCATTGACCACGCCGACGAATTGATCAGAGAACTTGAACAGTTCAAAGTCATCCGCTACGCCAGCTACAAAGAGCGCTTCATCCTGTTTGAAGGAACGGACCTCAACATCGAAGAAGAAATACGAAAAGCGGGGCTTGCAGTGAGCCGTCCACAAAACTACGTGGACGAAATCCGCGCCTACCTGTTTCGGAAAGTGGCCCCCGTAAAGGCATGCTTTTTTCAAAAAGGCACCCCACGCTACTTTGAATACGAAGTGCTGCGTGAAGGAACCGACAAGGAGCCGACCGGCGACACAGACGGATTCATCCAACTGATCTTTTCTGCCGAAGCCCAGGCCATGCAAGACACCCAAAGGCTGAGTGCACAGTGCACAAACGCCATCATTTTTGCATTCTTCAGCAACACAGATGAACTGGTGCATCACCTGCACCAGATGGAAAAGTACAAATACATTCTGAACCACACGCTGGTGGACAAATCCGACAAGGTGGCCATCAGCGAGGTCAACCATCTGATGGAGCACGAACAGGTTGTGCTGAACAAATCCATCAGCGACAGTTTGCTCTCCTTTGACGGTTCCGTCACTTGGTTCTTCAAAGGGGAAGCGAAACAGGTGCGTTCGTTGAGAGAATTCAACCAACTGCTTTCAGAAGTGTGCGATGACATCTATTCCCAGACCCCGGTGATGAACAATGAACTGTTCAACAAACACAAGTTGAGCAGTTCCATCTCGAGCGCAAAAGGAAAGTATCTGCAGGCTTTGCTCAACCAGAGCCATCAAACAGACTTCGGTTTTGCCCGCGACAAATTTCCACCCGAAAAGACCATCTACTATTCACTCCTGAAGGATACGGGACTTCATGCCGATGGAGAGTTCAAGGAAGCCCCAAGCAGTGAAGGATTTATGCCGCTATGGAATGCCTGTGAAGATTTCCTGAAGTCAACCACCTGCAAGCCACGGAAGATTTCGGAATTAATCAAGGAGCTTTCCTCAAAGCCCTACAAGCTGAAACAGGGATTCCTGGATTTCTGGATTCCTACCTATTTGTTCATCAAAAGGCAAGACTATTCCCTGTACGGTGCCAACGGGAACTACATCCCAAACATCAGTATGGAGTTCTTCGAACTGCTCCAAAGACATCCTGAGGACTACCTTGTCAAGGCTTTTGACGTGAGCGGCGTGAAGGTTGAAATATTCAACCAATACAGGAGGTTTCTCCATGTAAAGGAACTGGATGGCATCCAAAGCGACGATTTCATCGAAACGATCAAGCCCTTCTTTTTCTTCTACAACAAAAGGCTGAACGATTACGCCAAACACACACGCAAGCTCAACCATGAGCAGACGCTGCTCTTCCGCGACACCTTGGCTAAAGCCAAAGATCCTGAAAAGACCTTCCTGGAAGACCTGCCACAGGCTTTAGGCTACGAGATGGAAGCATTGAAGGACTCCACCAAGGTGCAAGAATTCTGCTACGTGATCAACCGCGCGGTCAAGGAGCTGCGCGCATGCTATACGGACCTGATCGACCGAATCGAAAGCCGGCTGCTGGAGAATTTAGGCATTGAGGAATGCGACTACAGCCAATATGTGGGGATCATCCGCAAGCGATTGCAACACGTGAAGGAGTATCTGTTGACCGACAGGTTGAAAGAATTCTATCACCACGTCATGGCAGAATTTGAAAACAGGACGGAATGGTACCAATCCATATGCTACACCGCTTTAGAGCAACCGCTCGAACGGCTGCGCGATGAGCAGGAAGAGAAACTCATCGACTGCTTGACAAGCCTGTTTAGGGAATGCGAGAAATATGCCGACATTTCGCGCATGGCAACTGAAGAAACCGATGAAGTGTTTGCATTGGACATGATTTCCACAACGGGGAGAAATGTGCATTCGCAAACTTTCAGACTGACGGAAAGCGAGAAAGAAGCGTCTGCGGAATTGGAAAGAAAGATTGACCAGCTCTTGGGAAACACGGGTAGCGACAATCTGGCCGTGTGCACATTACTGAAGATTCTGAACAAAAGATTAGGCGAATGAAAGTGAGACACATTTTGGGCATTTCAGGCGGAAAGGACAGCGCAGCACTTGCCATTTACCTGAAGCAGAAGTACCCCACGCTGAAGATTGAATACTACAATTCCGACACTGGCTGCGAGCTGGCTGAAACAGAACTGCTCATTGACAGGCTCGGAGCCTATTTGGGAAGCATCAAAAGGCTCCGAGCTGCGGAAGACAGCCCGGAACCTACCCCATTTGAGCATTTTCTGAAAGCGACCGGCGGTTTCCTGCCGTCGCCGCAAGCCCGATGGTGCACCAAGAAAATGAAACTCGACGAGTTTGAAAGATACGTTGGCGATGACTATGCCGTGTCATATGTAGGCATCCGGGGCGACGAGGACCGCGAAGGCTACGTGTCGACAAAGCCCAACATCCAATCCGTCTTTCCTTTCAGGAGAAACATTTGGAGCGTTGACGTGATCAACAAGTTTCTTCACAATGACCGCCGCGAACAAGTCATAGAGATCTACGACACACTCTGCCCCGAAGGACTGATGAAGTCAGATCTGATGGAAGTGGTGAAAAAGCCCGTCACAAAGCAGTTCTACTATTCCAAGAAATTGAATGCATTGCTGGACTTCGACGTAAAGATGTTCAACAAGGCTGTTTTCCAATTCTTAAAGACGACAGACTACCCCATCGGGCATTTGGACTCTTTTCCGCTGATCGACAATGATGAGGTGCTCGTGAAAGACGACATTTTCCGACTGCTTCGGGAAAGCGGCGTGGGAGTGCCCAAATACTATGAGGAGATTCCGTTTGAAGTGGACGGGAAAAAGGGCACCTATTGCCGGAGCAGAAGCGGATGCTATTTCTGCTTCTTCCAACAAAAGATTGAATGGATTTGGCTCTACGAACAGCATCCCGACCTCTTTGAGAAAGCCATGTCGTTTGAAAAAGATGGCTATACGTGGATTCAAAACGAAAGCCTCGCCGACTTGATCAAGCCCGAACGCGTCCGGCAGATCAAGCTTGACATCATCAAGCGGCAGGAAGCAAACAAGAGCAAGCACCAAGGCACAAGCCTGGCCGAACTCTTTGGCGACGATTATGTTTGTGCCAATTGTTTCATATAGTGTTTCATCTAACCATACATAGGAGGGTTGCCTATGCTGAGAGATGTGATCTGGGCCAATGACGGAACCTACAGGCCCGGTTCTGAATTTTCACCTGAAAGGTTCTTCAACGACGGACTGAAGAACAGCCGCCATTTCGACCTGCAATTGGGCTATTTCAGCTCCGCCACCATCTCCGTACTGGCGGAAGGGTTTGCCACGTTCATATCCCAAGGCGGAATCATGCGCTTGGTCATCAACCAAATTGTTTCGGGAGAGGACAAGCAGACGATTGCCCAAGGCATGGCGGGGCAAGTGATCGACTGCATGGATCTGACCAACTTCGAAGAACTCAGAAGAACATTTGACGAGCATCAAGAGCAGTTCTTCAAATGCCTGGCCTATCTGATTGCCCAAAAGCGCATTGAAATATGCATCATCCGTCCGAAGGGGCATTTAGGAATAGCGCACACGAAGTCGGGGCAATTCCGCGATGGAGAAAGCACGACTTCATTTACGGGGTCGGCCAACTTCACCATCAGCGGACTGTTCAACAACATTGAAGAAATCAAAATTGACCGCAGCGATTCGCCCGACACCATGACCCAAAACCGCATCGCATCGCAGAAAAAAGCATTTGATGCCATCATGTGCGGAACACGAGACGACATCGAGTACCTTTCGCCCGATGAATTGGAAACTGCCATGCGCTCCAGCTACCAAGACACCAGCATCGATGAACTGCTTGACGCGGAAAAGCAACTGGAGCACATTCGCAAAAAGCGGACAGCGTACAAGCCTTCGGAGGATAGGCTTCACAGAATCAGCGAAAACACTGCCGACACATATGGAAGCACGCCGCACTTTCCCTTTCCTTCGGGGCCACGCGACTACCAAAAGCAAGCATTTGAAAACTGGAGAAGAAACGGGCAAAGAGGGCTTTTCGCCATGGCTACAGGAACCGGAAAAACGCTTACCGCACTCAATTGCCTGCTTGAGATTTACCAGCGCAAGGGATACTACAAAGCGATCATTCTGGTACCCACGCAAACCCTGGTGGAGCAATGGCACGAAGCATGCGACAAGTTTGGTTTCAGGAATGTGGTTCTGGCCTATTCCAAGAATCCAAGTTGGAAGGACGAAGTCGAGCTGCTGCATTTGAAGGAAGATTTCAATCCTTTGAACAAAGCCGTTTCCTTCATCATCATCACCACCTATGCGTCGTTCACTCGAACCAACGTGTTCGGAAGCCTCAACTCATTCAATAAGAGCAAAACACTGCTCATTGCCGATGAAGCGCACAACATGGGGGCAAAGAGGATAGCCGACAGAATGGACAGCATCAGCTACTTGCGGCGGATCGGCCTGTCGGCCACGCCCTACCGGCCGTATGACGAGCTTGGCAACCGCAGGCTGAACGAGTTCTTCGGATGTTCGGAAGGATTTACCTTTGAATATTCGATGAAAGAAGCCATCGACCACCACATCCTGTGCCGCTATGACTACTTTCCACACATTGTGGAACTTGAAGCTGAAGAGATGGCGGAATACCTGAAGATATCCAGGCAGCTATGCAAGTTCTACAATGCCCCCGGCGAATCATTCAACGGATGCGACGACATACTGACGGCACTGCTGCTGAAGCGCAAACGAATCATCCACAAAGCGCGTCAGAAAGAGGCTATTTTCAAGAACATCCTGACGAACCGATTCAAAGAAAATGGACATCTGAAATACACGCTTGTGTATGTGCCCGAAGGCAACAAGCCCGACACGAGAGCCGATGTATTCGACACTTCGGACGTGATGGACACTGACGATGAAACTGCACACCTGATTGACCGATACACACAAATCGTGTGCAGCATCAGTCCGACAACAACTGTCAAGCAATTCACCTCCGATTCTGCAGAACGTTCAAAAATCTTGAAAGACTTTGCGCTCGGACGTTTGGAAGTGCTGACTTCCATGAAGTGTCTGGACGAGGGCGTGGATGTTCCCCGCAGCGAGATGGCCGTTTTTTGCGCCAGCACTGGGAACCCTCGCCAATTCGTGCAGCGCCGAGGACGCATCCTGCGCATGCACAAGGACAAGCACCGGGCTGTGATCCACGACTTGATTGTGGCACCCTGCATCGGTCTGAATGAAAGCTGCTACAGAATGGAGCGAAACATGCTGGCCGCGGAATTGAAACGGGTCAGAGACTTTGCTTCACTCTCAGAAAATGCACACCACACCTATCAGGTGCTTGAAAACATCACTGCTTACTACAATCTACCAATCCTATAGTTATGGCTTACACCACGAACAATGACAAAATGCTTGAGGCCGTGCTGACCGACTCCCAATTAATGGATTTTGGACAGTACGGTCCCGAAAGCATCACCCCCGTATATCAGGCCATCACCTCCGACAATGCGGTGGTCAGTGCTGTGGCGCAAATCATTCAGCGCACAGCCGATGGAGCAACTGAAAAAGAGATTTACAAAGAAGTGACTGAATACCTCAAGAAGAACGTATGATCATAAAAAGCATCATCATAAAGAATTTCCGAAGCTACTATGGTGAAAACCAATTCGAATTCTCCAATGGCTTGACTCTTGTCATCGGCGACAACGGAGACGGCAAGACCACATTTTTCGAAGCCTTGCAATGGCTATTCTCAACCATGCTTGAAAACAACAGCATCGACAATGCATCGGAAATGCGCAAATCGAAACTCGAAATCGGCGAAAGCGATGAGGTGTATGTGGGAATGACCTTTGAACATGACGGGGAGAAACGCATCGAAAAGAGTTTTTCCTTCGAACGCACTGACGAAGAAAGCTTCCGTTGCAGCAAAATCACATTCCGGGGCTATGAAGAAACCGACCACGGAAGAGAAGTGGTCAACGGCAAGCATTTGATGGAAAGGTGCTTTGATGCTTTCATCCGTAGGTTCAGCATGTTCAAGGGAGAGTCCACACTCAATGTGTTTCAGAATACGACAGCACTAAAAGAGCTTGTGGACAAATTCTCTGACGTGCACAAGTTTGACGAACTGGTAAAACTGACGACAAGTTTCGAAGAGAAGTCGAACACGGCCTATTTGAAAGAATGCCGTTCGGACAAGAAGATTTCAGCTGAAGCCAAAGCGCTCGACAGCCAGTTGACGCGCATTTCCGATGACATCGTCAACAAAAAGAATGACATCAAGGAAAAGCAGGAATCAATCCTTGTGTACTCAACGAAACTGGAAGATTTGGCCCAAAACCAGGACACCGCCGAAAAGCTCCACGAGATCAACCAACGCATCACGAACCTGACAGAAAAAGCGAACAAACTACGGGCCAGCCTCTCCATGGTGGACAAACAAACGGCTCTGCTTGACAGGCAATGGATTCTATGTGCTTTCCCATCCATCTTGACTGAATTCAAGAAAAAATCACAGATGCTGAGCAAGGAAAAGCGCATACAGGAGAAAGCGTTTCTGGAGCAGCAAGCAAAGAAAAAAGGCAAGATGGAAGCCTACGATGAAGTGCGCAGCCTGTTGGCCAACGGGGTGCCGGAACTCCCGTGGTATCTGCCCAACGAGCAAACCATGCAAGAGATGATCAACGACCATGTGTGCAAAGTGTGCGGAAGTCCGGCACCGGAAGGTTCGCCCGCCTATGAATTCATGGTAAGCAAACTCAATGAATACAAGAAACACGTTGACGAGAAACTGAGATTAGAAGCTGCCAAAGCTGAAATCGAGCAAGAACAACTATTCAC
>DAIRWG010000094.1:0-10763 GCA_036802405.1 Alloprevotella sp. | reverse complement strand
CTAAAGTAGAATCTAAAGCAATCGTCGTTTGTTGTAGCCCCACCGACCGCGTCGGTTGCGCACAGGCACTCAAGCATGTAGTTGACAGGAGGACACCAAGAACAAATGCAAACGAAGTCATGCTTGAAATGATAGGAAACACGTTCTTACTCATGGCAGCTTTATTGAATTGTAATTGATTGACTTCTCGTTATCTGTCCATCCCAAATGCCCTTGAAGGATACACTTACCGAGAACTTGTGCGCACCAAGTTTTTCATTCTTTACCGGATATGACAGCGTATAGGGAGGCATAGCCGTTTCCATCAAAAGACGATCGTCCAGATAGTAGGCCACTTTGCTGATGCTTTCGCCATCGGCCAAATTCTCCACTGGCTGCACACCACACTCAAGCAGACCGTTGTGGTCCACCAACTTGGGGTATGAGCATGTGAAGTCAATCACAGGAATCTCTTCACAAACGGTAAAGGGGATGGTAAAAGTGTAGGTTGTTGTGGAATATCCGTCACCAGCACATTTGGCAGCAATCTTCAATTGATGGTCTCCCAACGTCTGATTTTGAACTCGATAGTTCAGTGTGAGATTCGAACCACCTACGGTTGCCACCTTCTGACCATCCCAAAAGTAATCGATTTGCGTAATTCGCAGCCCTTTTGAAGACTTCTCCTCGTCCAAAGCCAACGTGAATTGGAAATCGAAATCGTTTGTCAGAAATACTCCATAACTGGAGGTGCTGGAATAGGTGAAATGAGCGTCAGGAATTTTGATTTCCGTTGTTTTTTCTTCCTCACAAGATGTTGCAAGAACTGCGAACATGCCCATCGTACATAGTACTGAGAGTAAAATGAAAAATCTCTTTAGTATCATCTTATTGCGGCTTAAAAGGTTTATAAAGTTGTATCAGATTATGGTGCTGAAATGCGCCGCCATGTGCTAAGCATTTGTTTACATTCATGCTTTCACATTCGTAACACAATGCACCGATGTATCATTATCTGTCGCAAAAGTACACTAAAGGTTTTTAAAACTATGTTGAACCATGTGGCCTCAATGTCCGCAATCTGTGGCCGTTTTGTCACAATCGGAAGTATGGTGGGAAAGATCGAGGAAAAAGTCGTGATTTAAGGCTTTGCTGATGCGTTCGAGCAGGAAGGTGTCGATGCTTGCGCGTTTCAGGATTTTGTAGGCATTGGTTCTGTCGCAACCGATTTTGGAAGCCAACCATGCGGGCGTGCGCTCTTGGCGTACCAATTCATCGCTGATGAGTTTTCCGATGTGATGCATAAAAAAAGGCGGAACTGAATGCAGCTTGCTACGAATCCAGGTACCGCCAAGTAACCTCGTAAACTGACAAGCACAATCAGTTCACGCCCTATGGACGCGAACTTACCATACTTGTTCTCGTTTACTTCAATTGGCGGTTTCGGATTCGGAGAACAAACTATAAGATCGTTTATATGTTATGTTTCAATTTGCTTATGTTTCGATAGTGGAGTCGTATTGGAATGGAAATGCAAATGTCGGAATGGTTCATTTGGCCCTTCTTACTGACGAGTCAAAATCCAAGCGCCCGCTCGCATCATGCATGCAAGCGGGCGCTTGTAGCTGCACCGGAAAGGCTGCTTTCAGCCGTCTCAGTGCCGCTGGCGGCGTACGCTGAGGCCTCCGCTGCGTGAGCCGGAACTCTTGGGTGCGGTGCTCTTCTGCTTCTTGGCCTTGGCGGGCTTGGGAGTGGCGGGGGCGGACTGCTTGGGGGCCGACACGCTGGTGCGGCGGGCCGAGGCAGTGCGGCGTGTGGGTGAGGCCGTGCGGCGGGAGGAACGGGATGCCTTGCCTGCAGCGGCCATGGAGTCGGCTTCGGCCTGTGCCAGGGAGTCGGCACGGAGGCGAGCATAGTAGGCACTGTCGCGTCCCCACACGTGCTCCTGCACGTCGGTGAGCTGGCGCTCGATGCGCTTCTGCTCGCGCATGACCGCGGAGTCGTCGGGACAGTAGTTGGCAATGAGGCGGTCCTGAAGGTTGACGGCCTTGTAGATGTCGCCCTCGTAGCGGTGCATGGTGAAGAAGTCGTCGGCCGACATGGTGGCGGCATTGTTGAGCGAACTGCCCATGAGCATGAGTTTGCCCAGATAGGGAGCCACGTCGGACATTTTCACCCAGAACATGGGATACTGCGAAAGCTCGCCTCCAAAGTCACTGTCGCCGCGCTTGAGCACGGGGCAGAGTGCCGTCACCTGGGTGCGGAAGGAGGAGGTGTGCTGGTCGTAGTAGGTGCTCTCCTTGATGAAGTAGGCCTTCACCTCGTCGGAGGGGAGGTCGACATCGTTGACGCGCATCCGGCCGTCCTTCGATTCGTAGAAGATGTGGTAGCGGTCCATGAGGTCCTTGGCCTTCACCTGGTTCTTGGCCGAAAAGTCCTCATTGCCGTCGAGCTTGTAGTCGTAAGCCTTCACCTGTCCGCGGAGGATGAGGTGGAAGAGATAGGTGAAGAGGTTCTCGCGTCCATCCTGCGGTGTGGTAGGATAGTAGAGCACGGCGTTGGCATCGCGTGTGAGGTCGATGGTGCGGTAGAGGTCGCGGCGCCAGGCGGCATCCTGCGGCATGGGCTGTGCCGTGGGAAACTCGCGGTAGGCCGATCCCTTGGGGGCGTTTTGCGCCTGTGCCTGCCTCTGTTGTTGCTCGGCCCGGCGGCGGGGCGGCTGTGCCACGATGATTCCGCAGAGCGAGAAGCTCATGGCGAGGATTGCAATGCGAAGTAGTTTCATTGGTGTGAAAAGAATGTATCAGAAGGCGGGTTCGTGCCCCCCGGCCCGTGTGGGAGCGGAGGACGGAATGGCCTTTTGCGATGATTCGATGAAGGGGGAGGGAAGGAAACGCAGCGTCAGTTGACAATCACTTCCATGGCTCCGCTGAGGGTGCGTGTGATGCCGTCGGGGCCGACGGCACGCACGTTGGAGATGTAGAAGCGCTGGCCTCGCCGCAGCTCGCGCATGAGGTTGCGCTGGTTGTCGGTGAAGCTGTCGCCGGCGGAGGGTTCAGGACGGAGGTTGCCCATGCGGTCGGCAAAGACCGTTTCAAACCCTACGACGCGGAAGGGGATGTCGAGCAGTCCGTCGTCGATGGCGGCATTGAGTTTGCCCACACCGAGGAGCGATGCCTTGGCCAGTTTGCCGTGGGTGAAACGCGAAGAACCGATCTGCAGATAGGCCGTGGGATCGGGCAGCTTGCGCACCTTGAAGGAGAAGGAGCCCATGTTCTGCTGCTTGCCGTTGACCGTGCCGCTGACGGTGAAGGTGACCTCCTGCCCCACTTGGGCGGGGCGTGCGGTGTACTTGCCGGGGCCGGTGGAAGTGAGCGTGCCGCCCGTCATGCTGAGGTGCACCTGCGAGTTGGGAATACCTGCGGCGGTGACGCTGATGGGGTTGTTGTAGCCGGCATAGAGCACATTCATGAGGTCGGCCGCCACGGTGGCACCCTGCGGCGGTGCGATGACGTTGTACTTCTGTGTGAAATTGCGGCGGATGACGTCGCCCTCGGCATTGGGCATGAGGATGTAGCCCGAGAAGGAGTACTGGCCCGGTGCACCCACGGCAAACGAATAGTTGCCGTCGGGCGAGATGCGCCGCCCGTTCACGTAGATTTCGGGACGCTGGGTGGTGTCGACAGCCGCCATGAAGATTTTCGAGCGGAACGTTTCGCCGGGATAGAGCGTGGTGGCTTCGGCCGACACGTAGGCGTTGATCTCGTTGACGCGGATGTCCTTGATGTCGATGTTGGCCAGCAGGGAATGGAGCACTTCGTTTTCGGCCTTGCGCACATCGCTCTGGAGCTTGGCCAGCATGGTGACGGCAGCCACGGAGGGCATTTCCTCAAACATGTACTGCTGCCAGTTCTTGCCCACGTTGTCCTCCGAACGTGGCACATCGGTGCTGAGGTTGGAGGCAATGATGGCGCGCTGGCGCGGGTCGGTGACGAGGGCGAGAATGCGCTGGCGGAAGGAGGTGATGGCCTGGAACAGTCTGGTGCCCTGGCCGCGTGAGGGGGCGAGCATGATGTGGCTGGCGGCCTCGAGGTCCTCCTTGTTCTGCAGGTCGTCGGGATCGCCGTCAGCCCCGTCGCATTCGCGGGCAATGGCCCAGCGCAGCTGTCCGGCCAGATTGTAGAGCGAATCGCTCATCTGCTTCACCTGCATCGCCTTGTCGTACCAGGGTTTCACCTTGGTGGGGTTGCCCTTGTACTGCTCCGCGAAGTCGGCATAGATGCCTTGGTTCTCCTTCATGGCATTGTCGGTGGTGCGCTTGAGGCTATCGCCGATGAGGGTGAAGCCCTTGAGCACATCGCTCGACACATTGAGCGCCAACATGGCCATCAGCACGATGTACATGAGGTTGATCATCTTTTGGCGCGGCGATACAGGACGTTTCTTTACTGAAGAGGACATGGGGTGAATGATGAATGTGCCGTTTCCCGTGGAGAGCTGAAGCGTTCGCAGGCCCTTCCGCTCGGGGGATTCGACTCAGTCGTTAGGAGAGTTCGGGAGAATGGGGTTGTTTCACTGCTGCGGAGCCTGATAGCCTTGCGGGGCGTATCCTTGCTGCGGAGCGTATCCTTGCTGCGGAGCTTGGAAGGCCTGCTGGGGATTGGCGGGCTGCTGCATCTGCGGAGCAGGCTGCTGGGGCTGCTGCATCTGCGGAGCAGGTTGCTGCATGCGCATGTTGACGGTGAGGGCCTGGATCATGCGGCCATACACACCGTTGAGCTCTTCGATCTGCTGCGCCAGTCGGCGGGTCTGTTCGTTGATCTGCTCGATGGTGCCCACCTGCTGGCTGATGCTCTTGAAGTGGAGGTCGTAGGTCTTGTTGATGGCCGTGAGCGTGCGGTTGAGGTTGGCCATCTCCTCGCTGTCGTGGGCAAGGCGTCCGCTCTGCTCGTCGATTTTGTGGAAGGTGTCGGCCAGCGTGCGCAGCTTTTCGATGTAGTCCTGCGTGGCCGTTTCCATCTCGGGCGAGAGGGCGGCCTGGGCGCGGCGGAGCAGTTCGTCGTTGGCCGCACGGATAATGGCAGCCAGACGTTTGGCCTCATTTTCGAAGGGTTCGGCCCCTTCGGGCGTGTTGGCAGCAATGGCCGCCCTTGCTGCCTCCACCGGATCGGCAGCTGCCGCCGAAGGCTGTGCAGCTGCGGCAGGCTGGGCGGAAGCCTGCGAAGCGGCAGGCTGGGCGGGCGCAAATCCGCCGATGATGACAGTGCCTCCCGTTCCGGCCGAAGCGGCGGGCTGGGCAGAAGGAGCCTCGTGTGCGGCCACGCGCTGGCCGTCGGCCGGTGCTGCCTCTCCGTTGCACTCCTCGTTGTCCTCGTCGTCATCCTCGTCTTCGTATTCGAGGCGTGCGGCAATCTCGTCGTCCGTTTCCATCTCATGGGGGAGTTCCTTGCCGATTTCCTCCTTGTCGAACGGACGGTCGAAGGCCGAGAGGAAGAACACCACGACTTCGGTGCCCATACCGATGAAGAGCATGAAGTTGCCGCCCGGCAAGTGGGTGAGTTTGAACAGGGCACCCAAAATCACGATGGAGGCGCCCCAGGAGTAGGCATAGTTGAGGAATGTCTGGCCCGGCACACTGTCCATCCAGTGCTGCAGACGAACCACGAAATTGATTTTGCTCATTGTTGTCGAGTTAACGAGTTGACGGAGTTGAGGGAGTTGACAGGCCGACGAGTTGACGATGAAGCATTTTGCAACCGGGAAGAGGTTGCCAGCCGGTCAGCGCGTCAGCCCTGATTCACTTTTTCTTTTTGCCCGTTCCGGTGGCACTGGTCGTGGTGGCCTTGGAGCGGACGCAGCGGAATCCCACGTAGGAACGCGGCTGGTTCTGGTATTCCCAAGTGCGCCAGGCCGAACGGATGAACGACATGGGGTCCTTCCACGATCCGCCGCGCACGCTTTTGCGCTTGAGCAGGTAGGGATCCTCCTTGGCTGCATTGTAGGAGAGTTCGGGGTTGAGGTCGGCCATGGCCTCCACGCCGGCTTCGGTGTAGACGGTGGAAGTCCATTCGGCCACGTTGCCGGCCATGTCGAACAGGCCGTTGGAGTTGGCCCCATAGATGCCCACACGCGAGGTGATGAGGTTGCCGTCGTCGGTGTAGTTGCCGCGGTCGGGTTTGAAGTTGGCATAGAAGCAGCCCTCCTTGCTCTTGGCCTCGATGCCGGTCCAGGGATAGGGATTGCCCTCCTTGCCTCGGGCGGCATATTCCCACTCGATTTCGGTGGGCAGGCGGAAGCGCTGGATGTAGCGCGCCTGTGCCCCGAGTCCCTTCATGAGGTAGGCCGTGCGCCAGGCGCAGAAAGCCTGGGCCTGCTCCCAGGTGACACCCACCACGGGGTAGTCGTTGTAGGAGGCCGACGAGAAATAGAGCTTCATGTACTGCTCGTTGTTGGCATTGGGAAAGTCGTTCACCCAGCAGGTGGTGTCGGGATAGACATTGACGATGTAAGTGTTGAGAAAGTCGTAGAGGCTCGAGAGCGGGCGTTCGATGGTCTGGCGCACGATGTCGCCGTTTTCATCCACATAGGCCGTGTCCTTCGAGATCATCACCACCTCATCGGGGTCGGCGGGGTGGTCGGTGTCGAGCGAGCGCTCCTTGGGGTCGAGCCGGTACTTGCGCAGGGCAGCCTTCTCGTAGTCGAACACCTCGTAGCGGTAGATCATCTGCTTGGCATCGAGCATGCGTGTGCCGTCGATGGGGTGGGTGTAGTACACACTGTTGAGCGCCCGCTCCTGGTCCTCGCTCGGCTTGCGCCAGGGGATGGGCTTGCTCCAGTTGAGGTGGGGCTTCACGGGGTCGCCGTTGCGGTCCACCTCAATCTTGTAGGTTTCGTCGCCACCGTAGGCAGGGTCGGCCAGCCGTTCGCGCACGATGGAGTCGCGCACCCACTCCACAAACTGGCGGTACATGGAGTTGGTCACCTCGGTCTGGTCCATCCAGAATCCGTCGACGGAGATTTCCTTCGAGGGCACGTCGGCCCCCCAAAGGGAGTCGTTGTTTTCAAGTCCTACCTTCAGGAAGCCACGCTTCACCTCCACCATGCCGTAGGGCGTGGGTTCGTTGAACGAAGAGGCGCGTGATCCGGTCACTTCGCCTCCGCTCTGCATGGCGCGGCTGCTTCCCATGCAGGATGCCAGAATGCTGCAGGTGGCCACGAGTGAGATGATTGCCAAAAGTGTGTGTTTCATTGTCAGTCGGTTGAGCCTGCGGTCGTGTGCCGATGGCACGTGACGAGCCGGAGGCTGGGTGTTTCTGTATGATTGGGCAGAAGGATTATTTCTGCTTGGTTGCTATATATTATTCATGTCAGAGGAAGCGCACGCTGCGGTGCACGTTCTTTCCTTTCTTGCCGAGGTTGAGGTCGAGACGGTAGGCCAGCGTCACTTCGTGCTGTCCGGCCCCGATGCCCATGCCCGAGGTGTTGGCCTCGTAGGAGTAGCTGAGGTCGATGCCGTGAAACGTGCCGCCCACGAAACCCGTGACACTGTGCTGCGGACTGTAGCCCAAGCCGCCGTAGAGGCGTTTCTTCTCGCGGGCATACTGCAGGCGGGCCGTCACGTCGGCACGGAAGGCAGAGCCGTCGAAGCGCAAGAGCGTGGAGGGCACTATCGTAAAGAACGGAGAACGGGTGCGGATATTGTATCCTGCGGTGAAATTAAACAAAGATTTCACCCTGTACTCGTTCGTTTCGCCCAACCGCACGGTGGGTGCGGTGAGGTGCTGCGCCCCGATGCCGGCATACCAGCGCTTGTGGGCATAGAACAGGCCGGCAGAGGCATCGAACTTCGATCCGCTGAGGTCGGTGGTGGGGAAGGCGGGATCGTTGGCATCGCCCAGGTCGGCTTTCGAGCCGTTGACCGACTCGTTGAGCATGTCGGCCTCAGCACCGAGGCTCAGCGTGCCGCCCCAGAGCTTGAAGTGGTAGGCATACTGCACACTGAAGCGCTTGTGCGAGAAGAGGCCGAACTCATCGTTCTGGAAAGCGACTCCCACACCGTGGCGAGTGCGCCCCAGCTGGAAGGCCATGTCGGCTCCGGCATACATGGTGCTGCCGCCGTCCTCGTAGCCCGAGGCATGCATCTGCACGCCGCCCACGATGTTGAGCTGGGGCGAACGTCCGGCCGCAGCGGGGTTGAACTGCGTTTCCATCTGCCAGTAGTGGGCAAAAGCAGGGTCCTGCTGTGCCTTCAGGCTTTGGGGCAGGCATACGGCAAGGGCCAGCCCAAGCGCGATGCCTGTGCCGACGGCGGAAAACGGTGTGTGCGGTAAAGCCGGATGCATATGTTGGAGTACGGGCCCGCTTCGTGCGAGCCAATTGGATGCAAAGTTAAGAAGATTTTCCGAAAATGGGGATTCATGGACGGTTTTATCGGAATCCGTCAGAAAAGAGACGACACCTCGCGGCCGTCTTCCGTGCCGGATGGCAGTCGTTGCGGGGGCTATAGTCCGTGAAGCCAACGGGCCGACGGGCAGAAAAGGAACGACAAAATCCCTCGGGAAAACGATTTTTCCAGCAAATGTCGGCGAAGCGAAGCAGAAAAGGAAGCTTTTTGCTATATTTGCCCATCTTCTTTCCCCATATACGAACCCTAAGACCCATTCGCCCTATGATTACTAACAAAGAATATCCCGCCACGCACTCCATGTCGACATCCTGGTATATGGTTGACGACGAGGGAAACATCGGCATCATGCAGTTCGACGACAACGGCCCCGTTCCCTACGGGCTCGAGAGCGACTGCAGCTTTGCCAACAATGCAGCCACCGGCGAACAGCTCGGAGCCAACGGGCAGTGCGGCAGCATCCGGTTCACCGAACAGCAGATTGACGAACTGCTGGGCTCTCCCCATGCCCCGCAGGAGGAGAAGCGGTGGTGGGACGTGGCAGTGAAGATAGCCCCCGACGATGAAGCACGCTTCCACCAGTTGGTGGACAATTCCGACATCGACGTGTGGTGCATGTCGGAACAGTCGGGCCTCTACATGCTGGATGCCTCGGAATGCGTCGCTGACTACGAGCGCGTGGCCGAAGGCACAGTGCTCGATGTGCTGATCAGGCAGGGCATCATCCGGGCCGTCTACACCATCCCCGAACTCGAGATGGACTGCAAATGGAACTACAAGCAGCAGGATGTGGTGTTTACCAAGGATTTCGATTCTGCCCCCTACTACATCTACCTCCAACCCTATTGGCCCGACTTCCTGCAGCAGCGCATGTGCACGCCGCGCTTCCCCGTGACAATCGACCAGGTGGCCGAGGAGAAGCGCCACAAGCTGCTGCGCATTCCGGGAAAGTTCAGCGAGATGGCCCGCATGCAGATTGCGCAATGGCATGCCTGCAGGGTGTCGGGTGTGGGGGAATACAGGTATGTGGGCGACTGCACCTACAATCTGCTGCCCACGCCCGATGGCGAAGCGCGCTATTTTCTGAACGATGTGTGGGACTTCGATTTCTTCCCCTTCTGCCCCCCGTCCGTGCGCCACGCGAACGAATGCGTACGGTGCAACTACCGCTGCGCCACCACCTATTCCCAAACAGATGTGACCACCCCCACGGTGCTCCTCGTGGCCGACCCGCGCACCGACCACCGCTGGCGCGCCGACAGCGAGCAGCTCGCATGGCTGAAGGATCGCATGGCCGTGTTCTGCTATGTGCCGATGATTCCCCTCCCCAACCCCAAGGGCTACTTCAGGATGCTGGAGGACGTGACGAACGAGCTGACGGAGGAGCGCCTGCTGGAACTGCTGCGCAGCACGCACCGATGGTTCGACAAGGCGGTGAAGCAAATCAACCCGAGGGCAATCGTGCTGATGGACCGGGCCCAGGCCGTGTTCGGACAAGTCTACCGCATGCAGGGACATGAGGTGTGCATCGACCGCACCGTCTATCCGCTCTACCTCCTCTCCGAAGCCCCGTCGCACCGGGCGGAGATCGAAGCACTGGCTGCCCAGCCCTACCGCGGCACCAACCATGCACTGTCCTATTCGCAGGAGGAAATGAAGGAAATGATGCAGAAAGGTTTGGCACGATGACCCACACACCCATTGAGATGCTCTCCATCGATGTGAGCAACTATTGCTCCAAGCAATGCCCCTTCTGCTACAACCACTCCTCGCGTCAGGGCCTGGTGGAGTGGCAGCCCGGGGAACTGGTGCGCTTTGCTTCCGACTGTGTGCGGCATGGCGTGAAGGCCGTGTCGCTGGGCGGCGGCGAACCGTTTGAATACGAGGGACTGTTCGAAGTGATCGAGGCGCTCTATCCCTTGTGCTATCTGAGCGTCACTTCCAACGGGCTGCCCCTCTTGCGCCCCGAAATGCAGAACCGCCTGAAACTGGCGCACCCCGACAAGATTCACCTCACCATCCACCATCCCGACCATGCCGACGAGGTGAACCGCTGCCTGCAACAAACGGAGCTGATCCGCTCGCTCGGCATCAAGCCGGGCATCAACCTGATGGTCGGGGCGGACAGTGTGGAGGCGGCGCGCAATGCCTATCGGCAGCTGACCCGCACACTGGATGCCGACCAGATCATTCTGGTGCCGCAGCGTTTCGGCAACACGCCTTCGGCCAAGGCCTTGGGCCTTGTGGCAGGGGGCCGTCCGTTCCAAAGTCCGTCGTGCCTGCTGTCGTGCCATGTGCCGCAGGATTTCGCCTCCGTCACATGGGACAAGAAGGCCGGACGCTGCAGTTTCGCCCAAGGCAAGGCCCCACTCCCCTCACT
>DAIRWG010000093.1:0-10796 GCA_036802405.1 Alloprevotella sp. | reverse complement strand
AAATCAAGAAAAACGGAAATCCAGGCATGTGAAGAGCCAAGCTCTCCACATACCTGGCTACACAATTTCACCCCTAACGGGGTGAGTCATACGAAAAGTAGCGTGACAGACTTTTCCAAGACCATTTTTGCTTGACTATAAACCAGAATTTTTAGAACCATCCATAAAGCCATCCGCCCCATGTCACGACTAAACTATGCCGCCATCGACATCGGTTCCAATGCCGTACGCCTGCTCATCAAGAGCATCAGCAGCGATGCCACCGACAAGCAGCAGTTCAAGAAAATCATGCTCCTGCGCGTGCCCTTGCGCCTGGGCTTCGACATCTTCAGCGACGGCGAGCTCTCCGAACGGAAGGCCCGCAAGCTGTGCCGCCTGATGAAGGCCTACCGCCACCTCATGAAGGTGTACGACGTGTGCGCCTACCGTGCCTGCGCCACATCGGCCATGCGCGATGCCCGCAACGGGCAGGAAGTGATCAAGCGCATTGCCGACGACACCGGCATCCAGATCGAAATCATCAACGGAAGCGAAGAAGCCCGCATCATCTACAGCAACCACCTCGAATGCATGGCCGACCGCCACGGGGCCTATCTCTACGTCGATGTGGGCGGAGGATCCACCGAGGTCAACTTCCTCACCGAAGGGGTGCTGCACTCCTCGGCCTCCTACAACATCGGCACCGTGCGCCTCCTCACCGGCAAGGTGCGCGACGACGAATGGCTCCGCCTGCACGACGACCTCACCCGAATGCTCACACAGGCCGACCACATCAACATCATCGGCTCGGGCGGCAACATCAACAAGATCTACCGCATGGCCACCACCAAGGACTCTGAGCGGCAGCGCATTCCCATCACCGCCGTCAGGGGCATCTACGACCGTCTCCGTGCCCTCACCATCGACGAGCGCATCAGCCGCTATGCCTTGAAGGACGACCGTGCCGACGTGATCGTTCCCGCCGCCGAGATCTTCCTGCGCATTGCCGCCATCGTGCATGCCGACTACATCCACGTGCCCGTCATCGGCCTGGCCGACGGCATCATCGACGAACTTTTCGAACAGCATGCCGAAAATGACCCCAAACGCAGGTTCTGATGCGCTGCAACTGGAAGCACACCGCAAACGCTTGCACTTGTAGCTCATTCTTAAAGGTTAACGTTCTTAAGGAGATTATCAAGGAAGAAGGCTTACTATAATACCTCCTCGCCACAAAAAAGAATTAATGAATAATAAATTAGGGTATCCAGTTTGGTGCACTCATTTAGCATGCGTAAAGGGCGGGCTTTCAGCCCGTAATTCTGCAATGATGAAACTTTATTGGTACACGAAACTGGACACCCTAATAATTAATTAGGGGGTACAGTTTGTTGTTCGCATTTTTGACTCTACGACCATCCGAATGAGTGGGTCTGGAATGGGCGGGCTGAAAGCAACAGTTGGGCTTTCAGCCCGCCCTTGGCAAATGCAAAATGAATACACAAAACCGGACACCCTAATATTTAATGTCCAATTAATGGCAATTAATGTTCCAAGAAAAGCGCGAAGCACAAACACACAAGTACCATTACGTGTTGCCCCCACCCCGAAGCTTCGTGGCTCTTCGTGTGAAAGCCGCTCCACCGCAAGCCCCCCCATCCGCCGAGAAACATCCAAACTCCCCCACCTGAAAAACACGCCCATGAAAAAGAAAATTGTAAATTTGCCTCATCAAATTTACGACGAACCCACATACCACCCCCATGCACCGATTCAAACTGCTCACACTCAGTCAGCTTCTGCTCCTCATCCTTTTAGGCACCCTCGCCGCCTGCGACTCCTGCCAAAAGCATGCGAACAAAGTCGAAACGACTCAAGCCGACAGCCTCATCGATGCCACCTCCGACCTCCTCTTCACCCGACCGCTGCAAGCCGACAGCATCTACTCCGACCTGCAGCAGCACACGGCCGACAGCGCCGTGTGGTGGCGCGCCCACATCTTCCGGGGCACCGTCCGCCTGCAGCTGACCGACAGTGCCGGTGCCGAACGCCACTACAGGCAGGCCATCCAATGGTGCCAAACGCATCCCGGACATGAAGTGATCGAAGGACAAGCATGGAACCACAAGGGCGTGGCAGCTGCCATCACCGGCCACAACGACCAAGCCATCCAGTACTACGAACGCTCCTACGCCCTCTTCCGCCAAGCGCCTCAGAAGTCGGAGTCCATCATCTCCACGGCCATCAACCTGGCCGACCTCTACCAGCACATCGGGCATATGCCCCGAGCCGCCTACTACTACCGTCAGGCGCTCTTCCTCTGCGACTCGCTCCATGCGCCCGCCAGCCTGGCCAGCATCTACTGCGGGCTGGGACAGCTCTATGCCGACCTCAGCGACTTCGACCAGGCCCACCATTACTTCAGCCTCGCCCGGCCGCTCATGCCCAACGAACCGATGACTACGCGCCTCTACTACCACATGAGCCTCGGCAACTGCCACTACTTCGAACGCCGCTACGACGAAGCCATCCGCGATTTCGCCCAAGGCCGCCAGCTGGCCCGGCAGTTCCACCACAAGAGCTCGGAATTCAAGTGCGAAACCAACATGATGGAAGTGGAACTCATGCGCAACGACCTGCCCGCCGCCACCCTCCACCTCCAGCGCGCTGAAGCACTCGCGGCTGTCACGCCCGACATCGACAAAGCCTCACTCTTCTATCTCAATTCGCTCAAGACCGACTGGGCCATGGCCCAAGGCCATCTGCCCCAAGCCAAGCAACTCCTGGCAGCCGATGCCGACACCACCGGCATCCAGTCGCTGCGCTATCTCATGCTCCACTACCAGCGGCTGCAGCACTACGCGGCCCAACGTCACGACTGGCACAACGCCTACCAGCTGCAGTCAGAGGCCGCACGCTATGCCGACTCCCTGCGTGGCATCCAGTCCACCAATCATGTGGAGGAAATGAAACTGCGCTTCGAGCGCGACACCACGCTCCTCCACCAGCAGCTGGCTCTCGCCGACTACGAAACGCGCATGGCACGCCAAGGCAACCTCATCATGACCGTCATCGCAGCGGCCCTGTTCCTCCTCCTCGCCTTCCTCTTCGGCCTGTGGCTCTACCGCCGCCGCGTGAGCCGCCGCATGCAGCAGCAGATCGACCGCATCACCGAGCTGCGCATGGACATCGTGCGCAACCGCGTGTCGCCCCACTACATCTTCAATGTGCTCAACACCGTGCTGCCGCGCATGAGCCGCCATCCCGACATCAACGTGCCCATCACGCTGCTTATCGATGTGCTGCGCGGCAACCTCCTCACCTCGGGCAAGGTGGCCGTCACGCTGCACGATGAGATACAGCTTGTGCAGCGCTTTGCCCAACTGCACGGCCTCAGCAAGGGGCCCTGGCCCCGGGTGCGGTGGAACATCGACGAAGGACTGGAAACCAGCACCCTGCTTGTGCCGGCCATGTCGCTCCAGATTCCCGTGGAGAACGCCCTGAAGCATGCCTTCCCCACCCCCACGGCCGACAGCATCATCAGCATCACCGTCACCCACGATGTCACAACCCGCTGCCTGCACCTCAGCGTGGCCGACAACGGCAAAGGCTACGACCCCGGACAAGTGCGCCCCACCGGCCGCGACACCGGCACCGGACTGCGCCTGCTCTCACGCACCATCTCCATCCTCAACCGCCACAACGCCCGGCCCGCCACCTTCGCCATCGCCAACCGTCCGTCGCCCGACCACGGCACGCTCATGCAGCTCACCCTTCCCGACGACTACGACTTCAACACCCCCGCCAACTGATCCACCACGCCGTCCGCATCCATCGAGGCCCCTCATGGCCAGCATCGGCCGATTCGTGGAAAGAATGATAGGGCGGGCTGAAAGCCCTACTGGTGCTTTCAGCCCGCCCTTTACGCATGCAAAATGGGATTGTACTACAAGGCAAGCATCCTCATCGTGAAGCGAGGCAAGAGATGAATCGCGCAAATGTCGTAATATCCTGTTGGATGCTCGCTTGTTCGAGTGCATCCATGTATTCCTGGCGTTTCTCCACAGGCACAATGGTCCACCCATAACCTCCCGTGACCAGCATCACATTCATGATGAAACGGGCCGTTCGGCCATTCCCATCCATATAAGGATGAATATAAGCAAAAAAGAAATGTCCCAAAATTGCCCTGACGAAAGCATCCTCTTCCTCCTTCATCAATTCGCAAAGCATCGCCATGGCATCACGCACTGCATTAGGTGAGAGTGGAGTGTGCTTCGAGCCACGGATGTAAACTTGGTGCGAACGATAGCCTATCAAGTCAGTTGCCTTGATGATGCCAGCTACGACACAAGGCTGAAACAGCTCAAAATGCCAAGAATCATGCTCCATGGCAAAGACCATTCCTGGATTTTCTCCCCCGAAAATCTTTTTCACACTCTCCTTCACCGACAGAAAAGCTTGATAATAGCCACGAGCCGCCAAGGCGTTCTTCCTGTCTGCATCTTGCACACTTGACTTCGGGTCCCATTTGCCACTCCTCACCTGCTCTATCAAGCCCTCGGTTACACGATAGCCCTCTATAGACAAGGAGTGATAACTATCTTTGACGTAGTTAGTCTCCATATTTTGCAATATTTCTTGTTGCTGCAAAGTACCATCTGGCTTCGGAAGATTCAACCCTAGGATTTGCTTGCGCATTTTCTCCCACAGCAACTTGATGCGAGTGGCATAAGCGGGCAAAGACCTGTCGAAAGATAAAGTTGAATCATCCTCAAAAGGATTCTCCGGTCTTATCACATAACCGAATCTTGCCATACATTTCACTATCTCGTCTGCCACATCCGCCCGGCCTACACTTCTCAGTGCTCCTATGATGCGACCGGCCCTCGTTGTATTGCCTTCCTCCAAAACGATCTTCAAGATTTCAGAGGCATCTTTTATCCCACACAAACAAGTACGGGCATTCAAGGCATCTGCCTTAAAATATTGCGGAGAACAAAACACCAAGGCTTCTTCCAACGAATACAGATGAACGCCATGAAGCGAATCCACTTCCATTTGATTGGGAAGAGAAGCAGAAATATCCATCATCGTATCGCCAAACATCAAGCTTACAAGATTGTTTCTTCCTTTGGGAGCACGGATAATCAACTGTTTGGGAGCCACAGTTTCGCCAGCGTAAAAAGCCAATGATTCTTCTGGTGTCAGGCACCAATCCTTGCCAAACCGCTTGTTCGCATAAGCCACCAAAAAATTCCAATACGAAGCATACCAAACGGTTGTATCGCCCTCACTTCCAGGAAAAGAAGGGATGTACCATCCTTTGATTACCGACTGCAAATATCCATTTGCAATCAATCGCCTCGTGTGCACCTCACCAAGGACGCTCATTCCATTGATAACCAGATTGTCATGTGTGTCCTGATAATCCTTCAGCACTTTGAGCGACTCTGCCAATTTCTCTTGTATACTAGCCATTTTTTCTAAAATTTCATCAGACCGTTTTTCGCCTAGCCATAGCATACTTGTCCACTTTGTTCTTCTGGCTCAACGAAATGATTCCTTATCTTTACGTCTTTTGCACTTTTATTAGTTTTCACCCATGCACAGAAATTAGTATTTATCCGTGCGTAACTATTAGTTTTTATCCGTGCACAACCATTAGTATTTACCCGACAAAAGTACAAACAGCAATTGATATACAGAAGATTGCACCGAATCATTTAAGTATAATTAATACACGCTGAAACCACTGTCCGCTAGGTCACATGAACTTCGCGTACATGAGCGACCAATAGCGGAAAAACGAAGCAACCATAGCCAAAGCCCGCAGCTCCCCAAGCATGTATCGTTGCAAGGTGAGCCGCCGCAAGGCCTTCGCGTTCCTTCGTAGTCCAATGGGCCCTTCGCGTAATATACCGCCGCAAGGCTTCGTGCCCCTTTGCGGCCCTTTGCGGACAACACACTCCGCCGCATGGCTTCGTGCTCCTTCGTGGCCCTTTGTGGTAAAGAATACTCAGCCGGAAGGCTTCGCGTATCTTTGCGGCCCTTCGCGGAAAAAATCGTAAAGCATCCCCGAGCCCGCGGCTAGGAAGCCGCGGCTCCCCATGCTCCTTTCGCGTAAAACTCCGCCGCATGGCCTTCGTGTCCATTCGTGGCCCTTAGTGGTAAAACTCTGCAGCCGCAAGGCCGTCGTGCATCTTAGTGTACCTTAGTGCTAAAAAACTCATCCGCAAGGCATCGTCTCTCTTAGAAGCAATTCGCGGTACCCTCCATCCCCCCATCGCGGCAAAGCAACCACATTATCCAACCACATTATCCAACCATTAACCAACCATTAGCCAACCATTAGCCAACTACACCAAACAAAACACACCTTTTTCCCCGATTTTTAGTAATTTTGTAACCTCAAGCAGCACACACCCCCGAGGGCAGCTGCACATACCCCATTGTCAAACCCCAAAACAACAAAACATGACCACCTACATCCCACAAAAACTCCCCGTCAAACGCACCGACTACGAAACCCAAAGCTACATTGTACAACTCGAAGAAAAAGACTATGCAGTGCCCCTCTACCCCTTCCAGTTGGAAAGTCCACAGCCCGAAAGCCTAAACTGCCTCGTGCAAAAAGACGAAACACAGCAAGTCACCCGCATCACACAAGACGTCACCACCCTGCTGCAATCCTTCTACCACGTCGGCCAAAGCTATCTCTTCCGGCTCAAAAGCATCCTTCCCGTCAACGGCGACCACTACGAACTCGAAGACGACCGGGGCTTCACATTCAATCTCTACCAATCCATCAACGCCCCCGTCACCGCCGGACAAAACATACGATGCCAAGTGCGCGAAATCAGCAGCGGGCGCCTCTCCCTCGACTTCCAAAACGTGGTCGACAGCACCGCATCGCTCGAAAAACTACGCCTTGAACTCGAAAACAAAGCCACACAGTTAGGCCCATCGGGCAGCACCCTCGTCGACCTCCTCTTCAGTCCCGAACACGCAGCCACCTTCGACCGCGACATCGACCGCTGGCTCATGCATTGCGTAGAAAGCCACTTTCCGCTCCAGCAGCATTCCGCAGAAGCACAGGACTGCATCGAACGCATCATCCGATTCTGCCTCTTCGTGCTCGAAGACTCCACCCTGCTCCGCTTCCTCCACAACAAGGAACTCAGCACCATGCAGGACCGCCTCGACCAAGTGGCCGCACTGGCCGAAAGCATGAGCCAAGCCATCCGGTTCACCCTCAACGGCGAAGCCGACACCCAGGTGCAGCAAACCATCAAGAAGCTTTCCGCCTCGGGCTATCTGTTCGACGCCCAGCGCAAGCTCCAGACCACCGACTATCTCCTCACCATCAATCCGTCACTCTTCGCCCAAAGCATCACCGCCCTCTTCGACATCATCACCAAGCGCGACAATGCCAACATCAGGCAGCAGTCGCCCTTCCCCTTCGCCTTCATGCGCATGCTCGAGCACTACATCCAGCTCAGCCGCGAACTCATCGACAGTGTCAACACCATGGAGGACAACGAGGAAACGCAAAACCGCATGTCGAGCGTGATCAAGGCACTCGCCATCCAGCAGCTCCTGGCCTTGGGCCACGACAGCGTGCCGTTCAACCTCGTGCTCAACCGTTCACGGCTCTACCGCTACCTCAGCTTCCTGCCCGGCGTAAACGCCCCACGCCTGCTCGAACAGGCCTACCGCTGCCTCATCAACGGACAGGGTGAGCAGCTCGAGTTCGGATGGGACGCCCTCTCCTCCGACCTCCTCATTGCCATGAAGGTGAACAACCTGACGGCCGACACCACAGCCGACCTGCCCGAACGCACCTTCATCACCAACCAGGTCACCCTCCTGCTGGGCAACGACATAGGCCTCCAGCCCACGCGCCCCGGCAAGAAGCTCAAGAGCCAGCTGCCCTATCCCAACTTCCTGCCCTGGCACCACATGGACGTGCGGCTCTCCACCTCCATCCACATCCAGCAGATGCAGGACAAGGAAAGCCTCCGCCCCTACGAAGGCATGTGGAAAAACATTGAGCGCCACCTCTTCGTATTCACAGATGCCGCCGCACCCATCACGCCGCGCAACAGCACCGTCCCCGGCAAGCACCTGCCCGAAGAGGGCGACATCGTCACCATCCGCATCACCCATCCGCTCGACATCTCCAACAGCGTCTACCACTGCGTCATCGTCGACCGCGACAACAAGGGAATCGAGGGCGAAGGCGAGCTCAATGCCTATCGCGACGTCGTGTCCTACAACTGGATGCCCACCCCCGCCACCTTCCAGGACGAACGGGGCCTGCCCCTCTTGCTCGAAGCACGCGTGGCCCACGTCAACGAAGCCACCGGACAGCTCTCCTTCGACCTGCGCGAACCCATCAGCCAGGCCATCATCGACGACTACAACGACCCCTACTGCGACGACGGCCAGAAACTCCTCAACTACTCCGAGGAATACCTCTGCGTCATCACCAACTACAGCCCCACGCACCGATCCTACGCCGCCGTGTCGAGCAACGGACTCACCTTCACCTTCAAGCGCCGCGACGACGAGGAGCAGCTCCCCAACAGCACCTACGTGCGCCTGCGCCTGCTCAACCGCGCACGCACCGGCAACGGCATGCACGAAGCCGAACTCGTGACCGTCGTGACCGACACGCACTTCCTCACGCAGGATGCCGTCAACGAGCTGCTGCAGTGGTACTCCTGCGGCGAAGTGTGGACACCTACCGACGGCGAATCCGACGCCACCACCCTCATCGCGCCCGAAGAGGCCACCACCTCACTCGCTGCCTCGCCCACCTGCGTGGCCGAATTCATGCGCATCATCGACCGCCTCGCCGTGGTCACCACCGACTACAAGCTGGCCTACAACTACCTCGGCTTCATCCGCCTCGTTGCCCTCACGCTCAACGACCAGCAGCAAGCCGACTACTACAGCAAACGCATGAAGTTCATCCTCACGCTCAAATACTTCGAGACCAACGGCACGCTCGACGACGCCGAGCTGCAGCAGGCCGAATTCATGAGCGAGGATGTCGTGCGCCACTATCAGGGCCTCCACATGCAGTATCTGCAGCTCCGCTGCGTGAGCTACATGCGCCAGCCGCAGTTCAATGCCGAGCTCTGGAACACGCTCCAGACTGCCGGCACCTCCGACCTCGGAAAACTCGCACGACTCGTGCTGGCCTACAACCTGCTGGGCGAATTCCGCCAGCAGCAGGGACAGATTCTCGTGCACAAGGAGATCAACCGCCTGCTCGGCATCAAGGAACGCGAGTCCGAACTCCGCAACTTCGGCGAGGAGGACTTCCACACCGAGTTCAAAACGAGCGTCGTGTTCCCGCCCGACAACAACATGCGCCCCGACCCCAAACGCCAGACCGAAAACATCCTCCACGTCATCTGCGGATTCCTCAATGCCGAAGGAGGCAAACTCTACCTCGGCGTCAACAACGAGGGCATGGGCACCGGACTGGCCAACGACGCCCAATCCAAACTGTTCAACAACGGCAAGAACTTCCGCGACTCCTTCGGCCTCTACATCATCAACAGCATTCGCCGGCGCATCGGCACCGAGGAAGCCATGAACGTCGAAACGGAATGGGTGGAAGGCAACGGCCGCGACATCTTCTGCCTCACCATCAAGCCCTCCTCGCGTGTGGCCCGCATCGAGGGGCGCTGCTGGCGCCGCATCGGCACCGAGAGCGTGGAGCTGCGCGGCGAAACGCTCCACCGCTTCATGGAGCAGCGGGCCACCGAACTGCGCAACACCCTGACTGCACCCGCCGAACCGACCGAGTCCAGCGAAACGCCAGCGGCGGCTCCCGCCTCCTCGCCCGACCCACAGCAAGCGGAGGCTCCCATCACGGCCATCGAACCCGCCGAAATCAAGCTCACGCGCGAGCAGCCCATCCGGGCCGCATTCTATCCGCGCTACGAGGGTGCCTATGCCAAGGGCTACGTCAACATCATCGACCGCTTCCACTACATGCACACCGATGATGCCTATCTCGGACGCGCCCGCATCACCATCCCCGTCTACGAAGGCATGGACGATCCCCACCTGCTCCTCGTCTACACCGACGGCACCGCACTCCGCGTGCCGGTCAGCCACATCTTCGACCAGCAGGAACGCCAGACCTTCTCGCTCTACAAGAGCGAAACCGACATTGACTTCGCTGCCATCATCGACACCGAGGACCTCCTCCTCACCACCTACACCGACCGCCGCGGCCGTCTCCTCTCGCGCTGCGATGCTGCCGATGCCATCGCCACCGAGAACTCGCTCAACGCCCGCGGCCAAAGTCTCGTCAACGAAGGCATAGGCGACTACGTCACCTGCGTACTCATCAACGAGCACCAGGGGGAATTCCGTCGTCTGCGCAACCTCTCACGCACCACCCTCGGCTACGACCTCTCGGCCACGGCCAACGCTGCCCTACGCCAAACCCTCACCGACATGGGCCTGGCCGAAGAGCTCAAACTCTGACATCCCCAACAGCCAACAAGCCGAACGACTTGGCGTTTTACCACAAAGGAACACCAATAAGCACGAAGCCTTGCATCGAAGCAAGCTAAGGAAGCCACAGATTCCCTAGCATCCTCCGCCGCAAGGCTTCGCTTTCTGTCATGGCCCAATGGGCCCTTCGTGTAATATACCGCCGAAAGGCTTCGCGTTCCTTGGCGGCCCTTCGCGGACAAACACACTCCACCGCAAGGCCTTCGTGTCTCTTAGTGCCCCTTAGTGGTAAAACCTCATCCGCAAGGCCTTCGCGTTCCTTCGTGGCCCAATGG
>DAIRWG010000092.1:3354-10843 GCA_036802405.1 Alloprevotella sp. | reverse complement strand
AAGCCATGGGTGACTGAAGGATCCAATCCCTAGCTTTCGATTCATCCATCAGGTTGGGCAATTCTGCTTCTACGCCGAAATCTCGAACTGGTTTCAAGTAAGGGTAGTCTTTGGGTTCCCAGCATGCTCCATAGCGCTCAGTTACGCCTCCACAGCACTTGGAAAAGCGGGCATCACAAAGTTCACCTTCATATAGCAACACTTCGCCTCTGGTTTCATGCACGGCTTCAAGCACATTGTCCAACAAGCCTGAAGTTAAGCCCTGATAGCGCTGACAATGATCGTCAGCGCAAACATCAAACAACGCATGATCATTACGATCGTACCAACGAATCAGTTCACCTGGCTTGTGCGCAAAAGAGAAAAACCCATGAGTATCCTTGCTCATACGATTTTCTTGCCTATTCCTCATCTGACTCAGCAGCCAGCTACGCGAAACCACCGCATGTGCCTTCAAAAGGCCTAAGGATGATGAAGCATTCATTTCAGACGAAATGACACTTGCCAAGTAAGTTTCAACTTTCACATCATTTATCGCTACCAGCATACCCTCGTCTACTATGATGCGCAAGCTTCCATGGAACGTTTGGTCTTGATTACGTTGCCAATGAAAGTTTTTTCCTATCATCACGTTTTTCAACGTAAAGGTAGCATCCTCTGACAACGGAGAAAACTGCAATTCACTGTAAACATTGCCGTTCCACATAATAGCGCCTTCCGAATAGGATACATGCTGCAAACCTTCTGTTTGGTTTCCCTTAGCTAAAAAATGACCATGTAGTTCAAAGTCCAGTTGGTTACCAGACAATATCCCTACGCTTACAAAAGGCTCTACCGAAATCTGTCCCAAAAAGGAATCGCCCTTGTCGCGAAGATGCTTCGGTTTCCTTGGCAAATGCATTTTATGAGAGATTCTCTCGATAGAGGATTGGCTCAAGCACACTTCACTGAGTATGCTTACGGCCTTCTCACTGGTCATATTCTCAAAATCCACTTGACGCGGAGTGACCAGTAGCCCTCCCATGTCCAAAGCACCAGGGCTAACCATGCAATGCCCTTCATTCTCCTCATAATAGCAATCCGGCCTATGCTTGGATCTTGCAAACACCACGTATACTATATGATCGGGCATCACCCCGTTAGCACCTTCCTGACGCCAGGCCAGCAAATTAAAATCAGGTTCTTCCTGATCTTTTCCACAGGGCATCACCGACAATAGTTTACGCATCAGAACAGGCCCTGCCTCGGCTTTGATGCCACGAATAACAAAAGCCGGACAGGCATACCCCCTTAAAAGGAAAATGCCAGCATTTTGGTTGGAATAGCCCATCTCTTCCAATTCTATTTCTTCCTCATGAGTGGACGGATACAACCGTTCCAAATGATTCTCATGAAAACTCCAGTCGCGTTCAATTGGCACGATGCCCCGTGCACCAGCTTGCAAATGTGCATGGTCTGGAGCTGAAGCGCCACAACGTGGACCATTGTAGAAAACAACGTGATGCGGCATATTCCACACGAAACTGTCCAACACTTCGCTGAAACAAGCAAACCTCTGCGGTTGATGCTTTCTAGTAGTAATTGTCAAATGTCCAGGAAGTATTGGATAGGGATTAACCAATATTTGGTAATGCCCAAGCACTGGCAAAGAAACCTGTTCCAATGGTCTGTTCTCATCACATAGGAAGCAAGGACGAGCCTTCAGATGCTCCTTGTCAATTTTTGCGTTTGTACTGGCTTTACGCATAGGATTATGCTGTACTGACAAATTGCTCGATTCAGCAGGGAGTTGCTTTAAAAGAACGTTCCCTTTCAGATTCTCGAAGCGTTCTTTCACTTCAGCCCAACCTTGCAGTTGCTTTTTGAAGAATGCATCAATTTGTTGTTCGTCAACCGGATTGTTCCACCGGCGTATGAGTGCTTGGCGTGCATGCAGCTCTATCGTACGTATGCTGTCCTTATAGGCATTGTTCTCATTCATTTTTTGAATGCTCAGATTGGAATCAGAGTTTCCGTCCCATCTTCTGCACAAATACAATTCATCAAAGATTCTTGCAATGGGATAGCTACGCGATATTCGTAAGCCAACAGCGTAGTCTTCTCCATAGCTGGTGTTCGGAAATCCTATTCTTCTCAGCACCGCGGTACGAAATGCACGTGGCGCACCCAATCCGTTTATGCGCAAAGCATTATTTCTGCCGTTCTGCTTTGTCCACTCATCATGTGCGATTAATCCAGGAGGCAACGTCTGCAAATCGAAATCTACCATACGATAGGATCCTATAACCATTGCAGCCTTCTCCTTGCGGAAAGCATTTACGATCTGCGCCAAAACGTCCGGACCAGAGTACAAGTCGTCAGAATCCAATTGAACGACATAACGACCGCACGAGTCATGCCTAACAGCCAAATCCCAGCATCCGCCAATACCCAAATCATCGCGCTCCGGCGAAATTACTATGACCCGTTGGTCAGCATCAAATGCACTTAGCTTCTCAGCAGTGCCATCATCAGAATGGTTATCCACTACAATCACATTGAACAAGAAAGATGTTTCTTGCGAGAGGGCACTCTTCACAGCATCGGCAATCGTACGCACACGGTTACGCACCGGAATAATGACGCTGACCTCTACTGGGTATTCCACATCATCATGAGGAAGGTTTTCATATTCATCCGCATGAAGACATGCCCCAATCTGCTTAAGATGTTCCGTACACGCTCGCTCCATCTCTTTCTGTACGGCACGGTTGGTCGGATTCACATAATCAAACTGCTTCACTCCACTCTGGCGCAAATCCTCCTCAAATTCTGTATACAACGATTCAGGAAGATGAAAAATTCTTCCTTTTCGCGAAATGAATAGACGGAATGCGTAAATGCCAGCATAACGATAACGCGAAGCATTCTGAGATATATAAGATTGAAGCAAATCTGAACGGAACATCCACAATGAGCCAAAATCAAAGTCATCGCGCAGCGAACCATCCACCCAGTCTATCACGGGATGCTTGCCATCTGCATCAAAGCGGTCGCAATAGAGCATGCCAACATGCTCGTCCGTTGCAACTTGCATCATACGTTCCAAACAACGATAAGACAAATCCAACCGATGAAGGCTCAAAAAGCAGACACACCACTTAGAACTCAACACCTGGCTAATCTGGCGAAGGAGCTTACTTCCACACAGGCTGTCAGACTGCACGTTAACTACTTTCGGCGAATTATAAAGATGTATGCCGTCCAATGACACCAGTACTATGTTACGCACTGCAGAATTATCTTCAAGTTGGTGCAATAGTTGCTGTTGCGCCGCAGTCCCACTATATGCCAGTACAAAATCTATCGTAGAATTCATTTGCAAAATGATTATAGTATATGTTTATCCCAAGATGTGGACCACCCACTCCGTAATGTGCTTGGGACTGACATTGTTCAATTAAATATTCATTACTCACCCTCAATTCTCCATCGGGTTGGGCATCTCCATCAAAGCACCAGCTTTGTCCAATGCATGCCAAAGGCTTTGACGAAAATCAGGGGACAGTGCTTCAAAAGATTCCAAAACACTTCCAATGCTTGTTCTTCGCGTTGTCGAATCATAGGGGCAAACCTTCTCTACGGGTTTGTAATCCCGCATTTTAGCCCATGCCGTCAAATCAGCTTCTCTCATCATGGACAAGGGACGGATGATTGCCACAGGGAATTTCCTCATCACCAATTTAGCGGGCATAGTGGAGAAAGTACCATTATACGACAAGTTCATCAATGCCGTGCGAATGATGTCATCCTGATGATGCCCCAACGCAATCTTGTTATATCCCTGTTCCTGCGCCATTTGAAACAAGGATTTACGTCTGTTCCAAGAACAAAGGAAACATGGTGTACGCTTTGGCTTCCGGTCTGCCTCCAACTTTACTGCTACGACTTCCAAGGGGACATTCCATTTAGCCGCTTGCTCTTCCAAGTAGCTTGTGTCGGTCAAATAATCAACCCCTTTCATACGTACATGAACAGCCTTTAGCTCAAACTTATGATTTGTACGAACCATCATTTCGCCCAACAAATCTAATAAAGCCAAAGAGTCCTTTCCACCTGAAAGTCCAATCAAAACTCTGTCCTCATCTTCTATCAGACTAAACTTGCGGATTGCTTCACCTAATTGGCGCATCAGACGACGATGCATTCTGAACTCGGGTTGTAATTTTAATGGTTTCATACTTTGTTACATAAACAAATGATTCTTATTATCAGCAAGTAATGCTATGATCTAAACACGAAATACACAGCGGCTACCAAGCAGAAGAAAGCCGCAACATGATTCCAAGCAAAATGCTCGCCTTTGAAAAATATTGTAACGAGAATTGTAAAAACAAGCAAAGAAATTACTTCTTGAATGATTTTCAGCTGAATAAGTGAAAAGGGGCCTCCATTATCAATTATTCCCAAACGATTTGCCGGAACTTGACACAGATATTCAAACAGAGCAATACCCCATGAAAACAGGATCACACCTATTAGCGGCCAGTTTGAACTGATTCCTGATTGCTGTAATTTGAGATGGCCATACCAGGCTATGGTCATAAAGATGTTGGACAGGAACAACAACAAAACAGTATAGACTCCTTGCATATTCTTCTTAATTTTGATAACTCTGAAATCGTTACGCCCATAAGAAACAGGCTTTGGATATGCAAAGGTATAACGAATAAAGGAATGTCACACTTTTTCGCTGTACTTTATGCACACCAAAGCCTATCTTTTGCCATTTCTCCTATTTCGCTTGTTCTAACCAAGCACGCATACCTTCGGCTGCGCGTTTGCCGTCTCCCATAGCAAGGATTACCGTGGCTCCACCCCTGACTATATCACCTCCAGCAAATATCGTAGGAATGGAAGTCTGCATACACTCGTCGACAGTAATAGTTCCCTTCCACCCGGTTTCCAGGCCCAACACGGAACTTGGTATAATCGGATTGGGCGACACACCAATGCTTACTATCACCAAGTCTGCCTCGATCATGTCAATTGCTCCAGATATCGGTACCGGACTTCTCCTGCCGCTGGCATCAGGTTCACCTAGACACATTTGTTGCAATTCTACTAGCCTTACATGGCCATCTTCATCTGTAACATAACGCAGAGGATTGTGAAGCGTGAGAAAACGAACACCCTCCTCTTTGGCATGAACCACCTCCTCTGCCCGTGCAGGCATTTCGTTTTCGGAACGGCGATATACAACTGTAGCAGTTTCAGCCCCCAGGCGAAGTGCGGTTCGAACAGAGTCCATCGCAGTGTTTCCGCCTCCAATCACAACCACATGGCGTGCTAAAGGAATAGGGGTGTCTGAATTATTGTCTGAAGCACTCATCAGATTCACACGAGTCAAATACTCATTGCTCGACATGACACCTGTGGCATTCTCTCCAGGGATTCCCATAAAATTAGGGAGGCCGGCACCGCTGCCTACAAAAATGCCTTCATACCCCATGTCCTGAAGTTGGGCCATATTCAATGTTTTCCCAATGAGACAGTCTTTTACAAACTTCACACCGCCACTTTTCATCGTTTCTATCTCATATTCCAAAACTTCGTTTGGCAAACGAAATTCCGGAATGCCATATCTAAGAACTCCCCCCAACTCATGCAACGCTTCGAACACGGTCACGTCATACCCATACTTCTGCATCGTGCCAGCAAATGACAAGCCGGAAGGCCCACTTCCAACTACTGCCACTTTGCCTTTTCTTGCAATGCACGAACTATCCATACGCTTCTTGCCATGCTGAGGCTCCAGAACACGGGCATAATCGGCAGCGAAGCGTTCCAAATAGCCTACAGCCACTGGCTTTGAGTTCATTTTGTGATGTATACACCTACTTTCGCATTGTCTTTCCTGAGGACACACACGGCCACAAACGGAAGGTAAAGAACTAGTTTGGCGTATGACATCATTGGCCTCAATTATCCTCCCCACTTCAATGCATTTCACAAAATGCGGGATATCTATTTTCACAGGACATCCTTCCACACATCCCGGATTGGCACAGTCCAGGCAACGAGATGCCTCGAGTTGCGCCATTTGCAAAGTCAAGCCCTGATTGACTTCATCTCGCAACAGATTCGAACGCTGCTCGGGGGGCAATTGCGGCATGACCACTCTTTCAATGGCCATGCGCTGTTTTGCGGGCATCTTTCGCCTTAACGCACAACGCCATTCCGATTCACGCCCTTCATTGAGCTCACTTCCATACTGCAGGCCCAATGGCCCTACCCCGATTTGGCCACTATCGGCATTCCCCTCCTTGTCCTGCTCTACGGTCTTTCCATTTGTCTGCAAAATGCCCACACAATCATTCAAGGCCTCCTCATATTGCTTCAAAGCCTCGGTTTCTTCTGGGCGGAATGCCTTCAAGCGGCAAATCATCTCATCGAAGTCAACTTTGTGCCCGTCAAACTCGGGACCATCCACACAAACGAATTTGGTGACCCCACCGACACTTACACGGCAAGCGCCGCACATGCCCGTACCGTCAACCATAATCGTATTTAATGAAACGTCTGTAGGAATCTTATATTGGGCAGTCAGCAGACACACGTATTTCATCATCACTGCTGGGCCTATCGCAAAACAACGGTCGACCTTCTGGTCTTTAAGCACTTGCTCTATGCCGTTCGTCACGAGCCCTTTCTGCCCATAGCTGCCATCATCGGTCATAATGACGAGCTCGTCGCAGCAGTCCCGCACACGATCTTCCAAAATGATGAGATCCTTGCTACGACCTGCTAACACAGCAACGACCTTATTGCCGGCAGTTTTAAGAGCTTGCATGATTGGCAGCAAAGGTGCCACCCCTACCCCACCTCCTGCACACACGACTGTGCCGAAGTGTTCAATATGCGTAGCCTTGCCCAATGGGCCAACCACATCGGCCAAGCAATCCCCTTCGTTGAGCAATACCAGTTTACGTGTCGACACGCCTACTGATTGCACCACTAATGTAATTGTGCCCTTTGCCATGTCCGCCTGAGCTATAGTAAGCGGGATTCGCTCGCCATGCTTGTCAACCCTTACGATGACAAAATGCCCCGCTCTACGTGCGCGAGCAATTAGCGGAGCTTCTACTTCATACAGGAATACCCGTGCCGACAGCTGCTGCTTCCTTACGATTCTATTCATCACTAGCTTCGATATTAAAACGGTTAGTCTTCTTGTTAGCGATGCAAATGTACATCTTTTCCCTTTTCCACAAAAATTATCGGGAGTCAAAAAGAGTTAGAACTACACTCAGACCTATAGGGGAAATACCCATAAATCGTGTTGCGCGGGGAAAGTACCACAATCTCTATGTCTGGAAAAACAAAAAAATGAGACTACATTCCACATATGGAAATGTAACCTCACACCAATCACTATTTGACTCTTTACTATGAGTTGCGGAGGCTCGACTCGAACGAACGACCTCAAGGTTATGAGCCTTGCGAGCTA
>DAIRWG010000092.1:0-3254 GCA_036802405.1 Alloprevotella sp. | reverse complement strand
GACCTCAAGGTTATGAGCCTTGCGAGCTACCAACTGCTCCACTCCGCGATGTAATGTAGTGAACCACAAAATGGGTTCAAAACATTGCTATGTTGTTGCGGAGGCTCGACTCGAACGAACGACCTCAAGGTTATGAGCCTTGCGAGCTACCAACTGCTCCACTCCGCGATGTAATAACAAATAGGATTTTCATCCTGAATTGCGTGTGCAAAATTACCACATTTCCGCAAATCATCCAAACTCCATCCTATTTATTTATTGGCGAAGCACCACAATATAGTAACTTTTGAGTATTCTATCATTCATATGCCAACAGTAGTTTGCATCGGGAACGGCACTTACGGAAACGAAGCGAGGTCAATTTGAGCCTATCCAAAGGCAAAGCAGCCCCAACATCACCCAAAGCAAGTCGAAAGCCTTGCTACGCAAATTAGCCTCGCGAAACATGATTGCGCCAAAAAGGAAGGAAACAACCACGCTGCCGCGTCTCACCATGGAAACGACTGAAATCATAGCACCCTGACACGAAAGAGCATAAAAATAGGCCATATCGGCCAGCGTCAGAAACAAGGATATGAAAACAATGCTCCAACGCCATCGAAAAGGATTGCCTTGCTTTCGATTTGGCCACCAAACAAATGCCATCACAGCCGTCATGATGAAAGCCTGGTAAATGTTATACCACCCTTGCACGAAATAGCGGTCAAGCCCGACTCCACCCAAATCAACCGCAGACATCAGAAACTTGTCATACAGCCCACTCATGGCGCCTGTCAATGCAGCAGCGCACAGCAACAGTACCCAACGATTATGGACAAAAGATATGCCTTCACGTTTGCCACTATGACTAAGCATAAACAAAGAGGCAAAAGCCAGGACCACCCCCGACCATTGCCAAGCATTCAAGCATTCACCATATATAAGCACCGCCCCCACCAATGTCATCACCGGACGTGTGGCATTAACGGGACCTACTATTGTCAATGGCAAATGCTTCATGGCGTAATAGCCACACACCCATGAGGCAAGCACTATCAAAGCCTTAATCATCACCAGCAGATGGGCATGTAAATCGCCGTAGGCCATTACCCCATCGCAGGTTTTGCTGTGCCAAATCAAAAAGGGCACAAACAATATGGCGCAGAGCACTGTATTAATCATTAATACGGGCAAAACCGCGTTGCCTTGCAATGACTGTTTCTTCGCTACGTCATAAAGGCCCAACAACGCTGCCGAAACAAAAGCAAATATTATCCACATAAAAAGCTCGCATTACACAAAACGACCTCAACGCATATATCACACGTCAAAATCATAACAAATATCCCATAAAGATAGAGCTTTTGCTGGCATTGATTCTCCGGCAGCACAGCGATCCTTCAAGGAAATCACCCGACGGAATTCATCTATGGACAGACGGCCACGGCCCACGTCAACAAGTGTCCCCACAACCGAACGAACCATGTTTCTCAAAAAGCGATCGGCTGTTATTTCAAACTGCCAACAGTCTCCGTCGATGCATGTCCATTCAGCCTTAGTCACCTTGCAAATATTGGTTTTCGCATCTGTGTGCAGTTTGCTGAAACTCGTGAAATCACGTGTCTCAAGCAATATGGCAGCGGCCTCGTTCATTCTGTCAAAGTCGACCGGAAAATTCAGACGCGTGGCATAATGACGAAGAAAAGGAGATTTCTCCCTATAAATCCAATATCGATAAGTACGGCTTCTAGCATCAAAACGGGCATGCGCATCAGGCGACACAGGAATTATTCGTTGAACCGAGATATCCTGTGGAAGAAGCCTATTCAGCTTAAACCGCAAGTCCTTCAAATCAAGCAAAGCACCTTCCGGTTGCTGACAGTCAAAATGTGCCACCATACAATGGGCATTGACGCCCGCATCTGTGCGCCCAGCTCCTACAGTACTGATTTCTTGACGCAGGATAGTGGAGAGAGACTCGTCCAATCGTTGCTGAACAGTCATTGCATTGGGTTGGATTTGCCATCCGTGATATGCCGATCCATCGAATGACAAACGAATAAAGTATCTCATAGAGATTGTTGCTGAAAAGATAAAACGAAGAGTCACCTTTCATAATGAAAGATGACTCTCTATCTAACCATGTCAATGCCCTACAGCATAGAGCACAGACATATTTCAAGACAAAATAGTCTCAACTAATTCAGAGAAAGCATTAGGCCTCTTCGGCTACTACCTCAAAAGGAATTTCCACAGAAACTTCCTTGTGAAGCTTTACCGTAGCAGTGTAAGAACCTACTTCCTTCACATCCTTCATGACAATAATCTTGCGGTCAATGTCAAAGCCGAGCTTTGAAAGAGCATCTGCGATGTGAAGTGCATTCACCGAGCCATAAATAGCACCAGTGGCACTAACCTTTGTAGCAATCTTCAAAGGTTCGATGGCACCGAGCTTAGCTGCGAGTTCCTCTGCCTCAGCCTTGATCTTCGCAATCTTGTGAGCACGCTGCTTCAAATTTTCAGCGAGCACCTTCTTGGCTGATTCTGAAGCGATGATTGCCTTGCCAGTGGGGATAAGGTAATTACGGCCATAGCCGTCCTTTACGGTTACGATATCGTCTTTATAACCCAGACCAATAACGTTTTCTTTCAGAATGATTTCCATATATCTTATACCTCCTCTGTTTATTATTTCATCAAATCGGTTACGAAGGGAAGAAGTGCCAAGTGGCGAGCGCGCTTCACAGCCTGTGCCACACGACGCTGATACTTCAAGGAAGTGCCAGTAATGCGACGGGGAAGGATGCGACCCTGCTCATTCAAGAACTTCTTGAGGAATTCAGGATCCTTGTAGTCGATATACTTGATACCGCTCTTCTTGAAACGGCAATACTTTTTCTTCTTCACGTCCACGGTGGGCGGAGTCAAATAACGGATTTCAGATTGTGCTTGTGCCATGATTTTAGTCCTCCTTTTTGTTAAACTTGTTACGACGCTTTGCAGCATATTCAGCTGCATACTTCTCCATCTTCACTGTGAGGTAACGAATCACTCGCTCATCACGACGGAAACCGAGCTCCAACTTGGCCACCACTTCGGGCTCAGCCTTAAACTCGATAAGTTCATAGAAACCGGTGGACTTCTTCTGAATGGGATAAGCCATCGTCTTGAGGCCCCATTCTTCTTCATTGATAATCTCAGCACCAGCGGCAGTGAGAACACCTTTGAACTTTTCGACCGTTTCCTTCATCTGTTGGTCAGACAAAACGGGAGTC
>DAIRWG010000091.1:0-11049 GCA_036802405.1 Alloprevotella sp. | reverse complement strand
CCCTTGGCGCATGCTGATGGCCCCTGTACGTGTGCCGGTCAATCCATCGTGCCTTCAGCCCGCCCTTGCACAACCCTTGGCGCATGCTGATGGCCCCTGTACGTGTGCCGGTCAATCCATTGTGCCTTTCAGCCCGCCCTTGTCCCGCGTCCCGCCCTTGGTGCATGCAGAATGCGAACGCGAAACGCTGCACCCTATCCAACATCTAACTTTTGAAACAATCCTGTCGAATATGATTCATATGGTGATATCGGGAAACCTGACCGGTTTCTCCCACTTCTATGCTTCGCCCCAGGCCAAGAGTCTGCTGAGCGAGGCCCCCTTCGATTTTGACTACCGCAATTACCTCACGTTTCTCAATGGCGGCGAGAAGGCCTATGTCCTGTCGTTCGCCCCGCGCGTGCTGGCCATGAGTCTGGTGACGCGCATTCTCGATTCGTTTCGCCGTCCGGGCTTGCTGACCGTCACGCTGCTCGTGCCGCGTGGCGAGCAGGTGGTGCCGGCCGCCGGGCAGAGCCCGGATGCGGCCTACCGCTTGCTCAACGAGCTGTACGAGCGATTCATGGAGCACTGCTTCATGAACGGCATGCTCAACCAGAACAGTGCCGTGCTCATGCAGGACTACTATGCCGACATCGTCGGCCGCTATGCCCTGGCTCCCGACGGCCGCCAGCGCGCCGTCAACATGGCCATCAACGTGAGCACCAACATCAAGCGCTCGGGCTATGTGCAGACGCCCGAAAACCTCGTGCCGCTCTATCTGGCCACGCCTTGGCGCCGCGGCTACGAGGGTTTCCACCACGTGTTTCTGGCGCAGCACCCCACGGAAAGCCTGATCGACGAGCAGCCCGAGGAGGTGGTGCTCTATCGCGTGACGGTGAGCAACACGGGGCAGACGATTCCCGCCGTACGGCTGACCGACCGAATTCCGCAGGTCATGCCGGGTGAGGGCGAGAAGGACATCGCCTCGAAGGACTTCACCTATCAGCAGGTGCTCAACGGCGAGGCCCAAGGCATTGTGGCCAAACTGCAGGATGAAACCATCGAACTGAACTATCGGTTTGAGAAGGAGGAGAAGGAGATTGTGTTCCGTTTCATGCACAACGGCAAGAAGGTGAAGTTCGAGTCGGTCATGCCCCGTTTGCGTTTTGCCGGTGACCGTGAAATGCCGCTTCCCAACGAGAATTGCCTCTTACTTGGGGCCGAAATCAATGCCACGGTCACGGTGCTGATCAGCGATCCGCACTATCAAGTGGAAGGCGGAACGGTTGATTTGCGCCGCCTGAAGCATAAAGATGTCTGTACCTTGCAGCTGGTGGAGCGCCAGATGAGCGAACAACGGCCGTTTCAGGCGGTGACGGTTCGCACCGACACTGCCACCACCACTCGCACGGGCACCGCCACCACCGCTAGCACGGGCACAGATTCCACCACTGACCCCATCGCTCGCATCGGCACTGATCAGCAGGGTGGCACAACGCGGAATTCCACTTCCCAGTCTTCCACGTCCCGGGCAACTGTCACGGTGCATACTGGGCCGAATCCGGAACCGAATCCCAGGAAGAGAAGGCAACGTGCCATCATTTCCCCCGACCCCACTCCCAATCCCCGACCGAATGACTTCAACATGAAGGTGGCGGGCATCCTGGGCTGTGTTTGCGTGGCAGCCTATCTGCTGGTGGCTTCTTTCACGCATTGGTGGCCTTTTGCCGACAGCCTTTCTGATGCAGGAGGCGGCGAGCTGGTGGCAGACTCTGCAATCACCAGGACTGTGGGCGTGACGTTTGTGGATGCTTCTGGCGATGCGTTGACTCCTTCGGTGATTAAAAATCTTTTCGAAAATGGTAGCATGAAGTGCTTTGTTGCTCCCGACACCGCCCAACACGTAGTTGGATTCGATTCGGGTAAATTGGCCTATACGTATGAATTGACCGGGCAGCAGAATCAGAAATTCGTTTTCTCTGTGGCAGTCGATGGAGTGAATGTTTGCAGCGAAGAACGTAGTTTGAGTGCTATTGATAGTGGCCTTGTTCTGAGGCTTCAGGTGAAGGCTTCGGAAATCAAGTTGTATTTCAGCAAGAAAAAATGGATAGAAACCACCACTCCCTATCGAGCATGCAAAGATTACGATACCGTTATTGGGGAAATTAGTAAATTAAAGCGTGAACTGAAGGATAAACTAATGAGAATGCTTGATGAGAAGGCGGCTGAAACTGCTAGTGAAAAGAAACCGTCTGTGGAAGATAAGAGCAATCCTTCTAAGCCTAAACCTGCACAAAGCAATGAAAATCCAGCCCCCTCAAAAGGAGGTGGTAATTTGCCTAAGGATATTGCCGAGGCAGTTGCCAAAAAGCAAAGCATAAGTATCCCTACTGATTTGAAAGACAAAACGAAAAAGAACATATTACAGGCTTATAATAACTTGTTTAACGAAAAGAAGATAGGAAAATTCAACGGCTCTAATGTGACAACCTACTCAGCCCTCCATGATTCAATTAAAGCAGCTAGAAATAGAAAATAGGGTAAACAGTTTGATTCCCCTATTTTTGATTCAAAGAACATTTGTGTGAGTGTACATGGAAAAGGCGGGCTGAAAGCCCAATTGCTGCTTTCAGCCCACCCTTTTCTCAGGTTAAATGAGAATACGAAACTGTACACTCTGACTAATAAGCAAAATACAACAATGAAAATACTAAAACTCATTCTACTCGCAGCGGTTCTGATAGGAGCCATTGTGGTCGTCATCAATTGGGACGAACTATTTGGTTCGACCCAAAAGCTGCCGGTACCAGACCCCGATGTGACCTCCGTCACGGCCAAGAAAATCAAGGAACAGGTCCAAACGCTTTGCCAGGACGGAAAGTGGAATGCGGGGGGCTATGCCAGCATCGAGTCGCGCATCCACACCGACAGCACCAATGGGAACATCGACATGATGGAGGCACGCTCGCTCCGCATGTACCTCTATGCCAGTTCCTGCAGCTATGTGAAGGAACACACCGACAAGCTATTCCAGCAAAGCACGTATGCGCCGGCGAGCGTCAGTTTCCTGGAGGGTGCCGTGAACCTGCTCAAGCAGAAGGCCGCGGTGCAGGGAAGCAACAGCAACCTCACCGAGGCCGGAAGCCTCTTCTCGGCCTACCGCCAGCTGCTCGGCGCGCTGACGCAGAAGGCTGCCGCCGTGGCTTACACCCGTCCGCTCAAGCCCTACAGCAATGCCGATGCCAAGGGGCGCAAGGCACGCGTCCAGGCCATGCCTTACTACCAGTCGCACTTCTCCCGCAACTCCTCCATCAAGGGCCAGGTGGCCCGACTCGGCGAGGACGGGGGCGAGCACAGCTACTATGCGAAGCTGGAGCAGCTCGTGGAGCAGCAGTACCGCCGCACGCACAATCTCGACCAGCTCCTGTCGGACCAGATCCGGTTCGGTGAAATCTCCACCAACTCGGCTGCCACCGAGCGACTGAACCAATTTGTGAACAACCCTAACCGTTAACGACCTATGAGAATGAAGCAAATAGTCATGGGCCTCTTGCTGCTGGCATCAGCCAGTACGGCAATGGCCCAAAGCCCCAAGGGGGGCGAACCGTATAAAATGCAGAGGATGCAGATCGAGCAGCTCTACAGCTTGCTGGGCCGCGTGCAGCAGCTCACCGACAGTGTGGCGCAGGAGCGCGAGGCGCTCGGAAAGCAGAAAACCCTTTGGCGCACCACTTGCGAGAAGTACTTGTCAAAGTCCGAAGATCAGGAGAAGCTGCAGCAACTGCTCAAGCTGACCCTGCTCAACGTGGATGGCGAAGATTTGTTCAATCGCCTTCAGAACGCCCTTGCAAAGCTTGCGGCCGATGTGAAAGATCCGGCTGCCGCTGACAAGAAAGACAAGGGCAAAGACAATGACAAGGCCAATAAGAAGAACAAGTCGAAAGCCAAGGACAACGGCAATGGCTCTTCGAAGAATGACGGCAAGCCCGCAGATGATGGATCAGATGCTGCCCCAGGAACAGGAGAAATGTCAGGAAACAACGGTGGAACCGTAAATGAATACCCCTATGAATAGAATGAAATTCATCATCACGGCATTGCTCTGCGCCGTGAGTTCGTGCCTGTACGGGCAGCCGTACAAGAAGTATGACAAGCTGGAGAAGCCTTGGATGGAATACAACAAGGTGTTGATCAATAAGTTGAAATGCGATCTGGACCTGCTTCAGCGTGAGTTGGACTCCCTTCGCTATATGCGTGGACAACGCGACTCGTTGTTGAATGCTGTTCCCGCACCGTCGCACCCGAAGTCGAATGCTTCCCCAAGGGAAACAAAGCCCTATGCATCAGTAGCCGAACTGGCCCAAAGAAAGGATTGGGCGGAGAATGATTCGCTGAAGCCAGTGTATGAAGTTTTGGCCAGAATGTATGAATCGGTCAACGATAATGGAAAGTATGTTCCCAAGGATAATGAGCAATTTAAGAAATCGATTCCTGAACTGAGAAAAAAACTGCAAGCGCAGAAATCCCCGCTTTTGGAAAGTTTCAATGATTTGGCCAACCAGATAGTGGTGTTCAAAGATGCCGTTGACGAGTTGGAAAAAGTGAAGAAGCTTGTCGATAAAATGAATTATGAATCCCAGCAACAATACATCGAAGCCTTGGACAATGATTTTGAAATAGAATTCGTGAAAGCTGTTCCCTACACCCTCAAGCAACTTAATGGGTACATCGAAGAAAAAATGAAGCGTGACAAGAATAACGCGGATCAAAAAAAACGTGCTCAGGATGAATTGGAGAAACGGAAGAAAGGTATCGGTGGCGATGGGAAGACGGCCGATGGAACCCCGATTGAAAGTTCCCGTAAAGACAAAATGCAGGATAATTCTTCCTCGACCGATGAATGATTAGCCCATGAAACAGCTATTGAAAATCAGCAATGCTAGTTTGAGTTTCCGGCTGAACCTCAACTACAACAACGTCTACTCGCGGCTGAAGATGCTCTTGGGGCGTAAGGCATCGCTCTTTGCCGACATCTCCACGAAGTCGGTGGCCACCACTTGGTATGCCGACGACGATGCGCAGTACACCCCGCTGAGCGAAGCCCCCGCAGCCGAGCGCAATGCCCTGCAGGCCGAGCTGGCCGAAGTGGTGAAGAACATGCGCAAGCGGCTGGCCAAGGCACCCGAGCTGGCGAAATATGTTGACGACATCCTCGAGGTGCCCGACGAGTCGTTCGTGTTCTACCGTCAGGACGTGTCGGGCCACAAGTTCGTGCTGGCCGGATGGGGGTGCAAATTTGCCCACCAGGGCAACAACGATCCCTCGGCAGGCTTCATCAGCCGCGTGGCCCGAAGTCTGGATGCACCCGCACCCCCCAGTGATACGCCCGTGGTTCCGCCTCCGCCCCCTTCGCCCCAGCAAGGGGAGCAGCCCGTCAATCCAACGCCCAAGCCGCAGCCCGAACCAACGCCCGAGCCCAAGCCGCAGCCGACACCCGAGCCGCAGCCGACACCCGAACCAAAGCCCGAGCCCGAGATTCCCGTCACGCCCCCGCCTCCGCCTGCCAAGCCCGAGCCCGTGGCCAAGAAGCTGCAGCACGTGGTGGTGCGCGTGACCAACCAGAACAAGAAGCCCGTGGACGGCGAAGTGGTGCGCGTGAAGTGGAACGGCGGCGAGCTGACCCAGGTGACCACCGAGGCCGGACTGGCCGAAGTGGGCAACCTGCCCTACGGCGAATCCTTCGAGGTGGAGTTTCCCGACATTGAGGGCAACCACGCCCGCCTGTTCGAAGTGGAACCGGGCGTCGAAACCTACGAAGCCTTCGTGATGAAGCTCGTGAAGTATACGCCCCTGCTCCTGGTGGTGGACCAGAACGGCCAGCCCGTGACCGACTACAGCGTGCGCGTGGCGGTGAAGGGTCAGGACACCGTCTACAGTTCGGGCACCGACGGCACCATCCAGCTGCCCGTGATGCTCGAGGGGCAGAAGTTTGTGGTGATCGACACGGCCAACTATGCCAACACCGCCGAATACTGCGTGACGCAGGCTGAGGCCAAGTCGCCCTACGTGTTCCGGGTGAAGGCCTCCGCGCGCCGCATGGTGAGCATCCTGCTGCTCGACGCGAAGGGCCGCCCCGTGCAGGGAGCCACCGTCGACCTCCTGCTGGGCGGAAAGCCCTGCCAGCAGCTGACGGGCCCCGAGGGCAAGGCGGAATTTCCCTACGAACTGTTTGCCGAAGGCGACATCCCCGTCGACCTCCATGTGCCGGGGAGCGGACAGGTGAAGGCCAACCTCAAGTTCGCGCCCGACGTGACGGAGTATACCGTGCAGCTGCGCGATGCCGCTGCGCCCAAGCCTCGGAGGTTCAACTGGAAGTGGCTCTGCCTTCTTCCCCTGCTCCTGCTGCTTGGCGGCGGTGCCTATTTCCTGAAGAACCACGGGCCGTGGGGCACCCCCTCCGTGAAGGAGATGGAAACGGGCGTGGTGCTGGTCTTTTCGTACACGAACTACTATGTTGATACGGAATTTGTTAATGAAGATGGCGAGAAGATCTGCTGCTACTTTAACTACGATCTCAACAAACACGAGTTTTCCAACATCACCTTCGATGAGAACAAACGTTACTTTGAACCAAGTTCCGGCACGGGCTTCCTGATTTCGAAGGACGGACTCATTGCCACCAACCGCCATGTGGCCGACCCGATTCCGCCGAAAGAGGCTTCCTCTTTGGTGAAGCAGTACTTCCTCCGGCAGAAGGAACAGTGGCAGAACCTGAATGACTCGCTCAGCGATGTGCTTCGCTCGATCGGCCCTCTGCGTGGTTTCAATGCCGAGGCCGAAAAGCGATACGATGAGGCTCACGCACAGCAGCAGTTGGTGCAGCAGAACATCCAGATGCTGGAAAAGATGCTCACCTTGAGCGAATTCAACGTGAAGGTAGACTGCATGTCCAAAGTGTCCTTTGTCAATTCCATCGTCGACTCCTGGGATGACTTCGTGGGCTGCTCGCTGCTTGCCAGCGGTGATCCGGGCGGTGTGGATGAGAAGGACGTGGCCATCATCCAGCTCAAGAAAAAGGATCGCGATGTACCGGAGGGAGCCTACGTGTTCGAAGTGCCCGAACACGACCTGATGGACGGCGAGATTCCCGACGACTACGACATCACCGTGCTGGGCTACAATGCGGGCCCGACCCTGGCCGACATCAAGCACGGCATCCATCCGCAGCCACAGGCGGGCAAGGTGACCATCCGCACCGATGAGTTCCGCATCGGCTACAATGCCAACACGCTGGGCGGAAGCAGTGGGGCACCCGTGCTCAACAAGAAGGGGCAGCTGGTGGCCGTGAACAATTCGGGCCTTGCCGGAGCGCAAGGCTATGCCTTCGGCATCCGCACCAAATACTTGAAAGAACTCCTTGACAAAGTGCAAAGAAAGAATCCTAACAACCAAAAGTAAAAACATCATGAAAAGAATGAGACAACTGGCAGCCTTGCTGCTGTTCCTCTGCTCGATGACGATGAGCGCCGAGGACTACACTCCCGCGCAGGAGGCCCTGCGCAGCCGCATCAGTGCCTTCCTCCGCAGTGAAGGCTACAAGCCCGAAATGCAGGACGACGGGCTGAAGTTTAAGGACGACGGCACCACCTACTATGTGGAAATCGACAGCAACAACGAGGATCCCATGTACTTGAGCCTCAGCACCTACCTGGCCTACGAGGGCAACCACACGCGCGAGAAGATGGCGAAGCGCCTCAACAAGTGCAACGTGAAGTATGCCGTGAAGGTGCGCTGCCTGAAGAGCAGCATCGTGGTGGCCTCGGAAATGTTTCTGACGAAGGCCTCCCAGTTCACTGACGCTTTCAGCTCGATGTTCTCGCAGCTGAAATCGGGCGTCGAACTCGTTGAAGAAGAAGATTAATCCCCCACTCAAGCAACCTGATCATGAAAAGAATCATATCACTCCTGCTCCTGGTCCTCTGCGTGGCCGGGGCACAAGCCAAGGATTTCACGAAGGAGCAGCTGCAGCTGCGCCTCAACATTGTGCGCTATCTGTCGCAGCAAGGCCTCAAGCCCAACATTGACGAGGACGGCGACGTGAAGTTCGAATATGAAGACGAAACGTACTATGCCATCATCAACGACATGTGGAGCGACCCCTTCCTCGTGACGCTCTACCGCCAGTACAGCTACGACGAGGACGAGGGCTACGGCCGCGAGAACGTGGAGAAGTGCATTTCCGATGCCGGAGTCACCAAGGCGGTGAAGCTCTACTGCAGCGACAATTCGTTCACGCTCCGTGCCGACATCCTCTGCCAGGATGCCACGCTCTTCACCGAAACGTTCCAGCAGCTGATGAAGTGCATGAAGAATGCTAAGAAGCGCATCATCAAGCGTGTGGACTCGGGCTTGGCCGAGCTCGACCTTGAAGGCAATCCCGACGGCGCTTTCGACCAGGCCAAGAAGTACTACGACAAGGACGACTACGACAAGTCCTTCCCGATGTTCAAGGCCCTGGCCGATGTGGGCTACAGCCGCGCCTACGGCTACCTCGGCCTGGCCTACGAGCTGGGTGAGGGCACCGAGGAGGATGAGGAGCTGATGGTGGCCAACTACGAGAAGGCCATCGAAAAAGGCGAGAGCTGGTGTGCCTACCGCCTGGGCAGCTATTACTACAGCAAGCAGGACTACACCAAAGCCCTGAACAACTACCTCAAGTGTGCCACCAACGGCAAGGGATTTTGCTCGAATGCCTACTACAAGGCCGGCAGTATGTACGAAAAGGGCGAAGGCACTACGCGCAACCTGCAGCAGGCCATCGTGTGCTACCGCAAGTCGGCACAGCATGCTTCGATGGTGGAATGCGCCGCCCGCTCGGCCCTCGCCCGCTTGGGCGAAACGGTGGACAAGCCCTCCGACTTCACCGAGGCCACGCGCACGATGCTGATGGGCCTCTCGCCCAAGGAGATGTACGACAAGGGATATGCCCACGAGCACGGACTGAAAGGCCAGCTCATCTCTCTGCCCAAGGCTTATGCCTACTACAAGGCTGCAGCCGATGCCGGCTACACGGACGCCTTCGCGAAGATGGGCGAGATCTACGTGAGCAAGTACTACCCCTTCCACGACAAGGCGAAGTCGGACAAATACTACCAGAAGGCCCTCAAGGCCTACAAGCAGAAGGAGAAGACCAGCGGCAATGCCTGCTATGAGCTGGGCTACATGTACCAGAACGGGCAGGGCGTGAAGGCCAGCCCGGAGCAGGCCAAGTACTACTACAAGGCGGGTGCCCTGCTGGGCGACAAGAATGCGGCTTGGCGCTTCGGCCTGATCTGCAAGGAGGAGATGGAGTATGCCGACGCTGCCAAGTTCTTCGAGCAGGCCGCCGAGGCCGGACAGGGCATGGCCATGTATGAGCTGGCCAAGCTTTACGAGGACGGCATGGGTGTGAACACCAGCCGCGAGAATGCCATCAAGTGGTATCGCAAGTGCGTGCACAGCAACTATTCCGCCGAATCGGATGCCCGTCAGGCACTCCGCCGACTCGGCGTGTCGGAAGACTAAATCGGCGCACACACAATATATATGGGGTGAAGGGCTGGGGAGGAGGTGGGCGAAGATGCCTCTTCTCTGGCCCTTCTTTCCGATTTTATACAACCCCTCAAAAACGAAAAAGCTATGAAAACCCTTATTCTGACGCTCTGCATGGGACTGTTGTCCGTGGGGGCGTTCGCCCAGAAGGACGACGGCAGCAAGTTGGCTGCCGGCGGCAAGGCGGCCAAGGCGGCCAAGGCGGCCCCCGCACCGAAGGTATCGTCGCAAAAGGCGAGAACCGCCGCACCGAAAAGAAGCAATGCTGCGAAGCGCCCCGCCGCTTCCGCCCGGCAGGCGGATCCCGATGCACGCTATGCTGCCTCGGGCTACATGGAAATCACGGGAGTGAGCTTTGCCAATACGGACATGAGCCTTACCGTAATCGATGACTATGGCAGCATGCTCTATGCTAGCGAGGTGCGGTACTTGTGTCCCCGCATTTACTACCGCGGTCTGGCTTCGGAGGATCACGACATCACGCTCAAGGTCAAAATCATCAAGGAAGACGGCACACTGGATAGCAGTGAAAACTCGCCGGCGGGATACACCTATTCGCAAGAGGTGACAGTCAAACCAGGCAGCGGCGGCGTCATGAACTTGAACGGATGGGGCAGAACCAATGGAGGAGCTTATTCGCCGGGGCAGTACAAGTTCCAGTTCTGCTACAACGGAAACGTCCTCTACGAGAAATCCGTACGCTTGTATTCGGGTTCCCACTCGGTGGCCAGCAACAGATACTTCCGGGTGTCCAGCATTAGTTTTGCAAATGGTGACTCGAAGGGCAACATTCTGTCGAGCTATGGTTCGACGCTCTACGATGCAACCCTCAAGTATCTCAAGCCGAAGATGACCTATGTGGGCCTTCGTTCCAGCAATGAGAACATCAAACTGTACTATCGTGTGTTCTATTCATCGGGAAAAATGGCATCGGGCTCGGATTCGCCCAATGGCTACACCTATAGCGAAGAAGTGACAATCAAGCCGGGTACCAACACGATTGAGCTGAGTGGATACGGCCGTGAGTCGGGCGGTGCATACCCTGCCGGAGCCACGAAGTTCGAATGTTGGATTGACGGCAACAAGGTGTATGAAACCACTGTCAATGTGGCACACCAGGAAGGGGCGGCCAGCAGCCTGACCGTCGACGGGAAGACTGCCGTGTCGACCTCGTTCACCTACAAGGGCGGCACCGAAACCTTCTACGTGCGCACCGATGCCTCGTCGTGGGACACCTGGGGAGTGCCGTCGTGGTGCAAGGTCATCCGCAAGGACAGCGGCTCGTTCACCCTGCAGTGCGAGGCCAACTACGGTGCTGCCCGCTCCGACTACATGAAGGTGAAGGCCGGCGGCAAGGAAGTGCGCATCGACATCAAGCAGGATTGACCGTTTCCCACCAAATAAATCAAACCTAACAACTTGGGTGTCCAGTTTGATGTTCTCATTTCGCATGCGTCAAGGGCGGGCTGAAAGCCC
>DAIRWG010000090.1:0-11106 GCA_036802405.1 Alloprevotella sp. | reverse complement strand
TTCCTCTTCATCATGGTCATAGCCAATCTGCGCGGCCTCCACGATGCCGCAGCCGTGGGCATAGTCGAGAAGTTCATCGGCCTGCTCTTCATCGTGCCCTCGTCCATGCTCAGCACCGTGAGCGCCGTGAGCGCCCAATGCCTCGGTGCCGGCAAGGGCGAGCGTGCCCGCCGCACCATGCGCAGTGCCATCTGCATCACGGCCGGTTTCGGCCTCGCGGTCTCCATCCTGTTTCAGTTTGTGCCCCAATGGCCCATTTCCCTCTTCACCTCCGATGCCCGCGTCATTGCCTCCGGTGCCGACTATCTGCAGAGCTACGTGTGGGATTGCGCCCTGGCCGGCATTCACTTCTGCTTCAGCGGCTACTTCACAGCCTGCGGCTACAGCATCGTGTCGTTCGTTCACAATGTCATCTCCATTCTCTGTGCGCGCTTGCCCTTGAGCTACGTGCTTTCGCAGGCCTACCCCGACACGCTCTATCCCATGGGCCTTGCTTCGCCGGCCGGTTCCGTGCTGTCGGTGTTCGTCTGCGTCGGTGCCTACATTTGGCTCCGCCGCAGCGGCAAGCTGGGCGAATGAAGGATTCGTTGTACGGACACGCTTCTCGCAACTGCTCCCTTCCTATCCCCTCACGATTCCTTGGCAGCGGAAAACCGAAGCCCGAACAATCGCGGCAAAGAAGCATCGGGAAGCAAAAAAACACTGGAAGAGAGTGAGAAACGCCCGAAAAGCCGTAACTTTGCACCTTGGAGCAAAGTCGCTCCACCGAAATCAGACGAAACAGATTGAAAACATTTGAAGAGTTGGGAGTGTCGGAGGCCATCCGCCGCGCCATCAGCGAAATGGGCTATGAGCAGCCCATGCCCGTACAGGAAGAAGTGATCCCCTATTTGCTGGGAGTGGGAAACGACGTGATAGCCTTGGCGCAGACCGGCACCGGCAAGACCGCCGCCTACGGACTCCCCGTGCTGCAGAAGGTCGATCCCGACAACCGCGCCACGCAGGCCGTCATCCTCAGTCCAACCCGTGAACTCTGCCTTCAGATAGCCGGCGACTTGAAGGACTATTCCCGCTACATCGACAACCTCCACGTGCTCGCCGTCTACGGCGGTTCGAGCATCGAAAGCCAGATCCGTTCGCTCCGCAAGGGCGCGCAGGTCATCGTGGCCACCCCCGGCCGCCTGATCGACCTCATGCACCGCGGCGTGGCCAAGCTCGATGCCGTGGAGAACGTGGTGCTCGACGAGGCCGACGAGATGCTCAACATGGGATTCACCGAGAGCATCGACGAGATCCTGGCCGGAGTGCCCGCCGAGCGCAACACGCTGCTCTTCTCCGCCACCATGGGCAAGGAGATCGAGCGCATTGCCAAGAGCTACCTGCACGACTATAAGGAAATCGTCGTAGGCTCGCGCAACGAGGGAGCCGAAAACGTCAACCACATCTACTACCTCGTGCATGCCAAGGACAAGTATGCAGCCCTCAAGCGCGTGGTCGACTACTATCCGCGCATCTACGGCATCATCTTCTGCCGCACCCGTCTCGAAACGCAGGAAGTGGCCGACCAGCTCATCCGCGACGGCTACAACGCCGAGGCCCTGCACGGCGACCTCTCGCAGGCCCAGCGCGACCTCACCATGCAGAAGTTCCGCCAGCACCACACCCAGCTCCTCGTGGCCACCGACGTGGCTGCCCGCGGACTCGACGTGGACGAGCTCACCCACGTGATCAACTACGGCCTGCCCGACGACGTGGAGAACTACACCCACCGCTCCGGCCGCACCGGGCGTGCCGGCAAGCGCGGCACCAGCATCAGCATCATCCACCTGCGCGAGAAGGGCAAGGTGCGCATCATCGAGAAGGTGATCGGCAAGAAATTTGAAGCCGGCACACTGCCCGAACCGCAGGAAATCTGCACCAAGCAGCTCTACAAGGTGATGGACGAGCTCGAACGCATTGAGGTGAACGACACCGAGATTGCCCCCTTCCTGCCCGAAATCTTCCGCAAGCTCGACTGGCTGACCAAGGAGGACCTCATCAAGCGCATCGTGAGCCGCGAGTTCGGCCACTTCCTCCGCTACTATGCCGACGCCCCCGTCATCGAGCAGCCCACCGAGCGCCGCACCCGTGCCGACAAGGAGGGCGCCTCCGAAGGCCGCCGCGAACGCCGCCGCGGTGATGCGCAGCACGCGGCTGAAGAGGGCTACACGCGCCTCTTCATCAACCTCGGCAAGCGCGACAACTTCTATGCCCGCGAGATTATCAATCTGGTCAACCGCTACGTGCGTGGTACGAAAATCGAAATCGGACGCATCGACCTCACCAACAACTGTTCCTTCTTCGAGGTGCCCTCGGAGGATGCCGACCTCGTGCTCTCGAAGATGAAGCGTGTGAAGGTGGGCGACCGCAAGGTGGTGGTGGACCACGCCGACCGCGAGGACGGCACCCCCAACTCCGCCCCCGCCCGCGCCCCGCGCAAGGAGCGCCGCACGGCCAAGGCACGCACCTATGCCGAAGCCGCCGATCCCCAGCAGCTCAAACAGGGTTGGAAGGCCGAGAAGAAGGCCCGCAAGGCAGCCAAGAAGCAGCCCAAGGAATACGATGTGCCCCGCAAGGCCCGCAAGGACGACTGGAAGCAGTTCTTCGAGGACTGATTCCCCGGCATCCCCCCACCCGCAATCATCATTTCCCCTCATCCCCCTTTAACTATGCGCAAAATCCAATTGTTCTTCGCCTTGCTCCTCACGGCCCTCACGGCCGGAGCACAGAACGTGCAGTTCAAGCTGGGCGGCGGTTTCTCTTCCCACTTCGACAGCGAGTCGCAGCTGGTCGGTGCCTTCAAGATCGGCGTGGGCTACGAATGGGAGTTCAACCAGCACTTCACTTTCATGCCCACCCTCTCCGTCTACGGCAAGGGGTGGAAGGACCCCAACCAGCGCGTCTTCGTTTACGATGACAGCGGACACCAGCGTTTCGACGAGGTGACCGGGCAACCGCTCACCTCCATCCGCAACCGCACCACCACGGCCAACTATGTGGAGCTGCCCCTGCTCTTCTCCTACTACCTGCGCACCGGCGAATCGCGCTATGTGGTGTTCTCGGCCGGCCCCTACGTGGCCTGCGGCATCAGCGGCAAGCAGAAGACCAAGGGCGACGGCGAAAAGCCCGGCAGCGAGAAACTCTACTATGAGGACAAGACGTTCAACGAAGTTGGCACGCACCGCTTCGATGCCGGCATACAGACGATGGTGGGCTATGCCTTCCCCTCGGGCTTCACGCTCGGCGTGGAGGCAGACTTCGGGCTGACGAAGTTCAACACGGCGGGCGACCGCAACGTGTCGGCCCTCATCTCCTTGGGCTACAAGCTTTGATCCAGCTTCGCCCCTGGCCGCGTGAAGCGGCATGGAGTGAATGATTCCCCCTGCACGAAGGGTGTGCCGTGAAGTCTATCCATTTTGCAAACGCAGAGGGCGGGCTGAAAGCTGCAGTTTGGCTTTCAGCCCGCCCTTTCCATGTCCACCCGCACGCATGCCCGTTGCAGCCACTCTGAAAGGGGACTCAGGCCCGGGTGCAAGGCGGTTTCCCGTGTTGAAGCACCGCGGTGAAAAAGTCCCAAGCCTTTTCAAATTCCACCACGGTGCCGTAAAAATTCCACCACGGTGCCGTAATTACAGTACCACGGTGCCGTAAAAATTCTACCGCGGTGCCGTAAATCCGTCACCGGCATGCCGTGAAAATTCGCTTCGCGCGGTGCGAAGCACACATGCGGGCTTGCGGATGTGTGTGTTGTATGCCACCAAACGGGCAACTGAGCAAATTCGGCTTCGGTCAAAAAAGTAGGGTGTCCAGTTTGATGTTCTCATTCCGCATGCGTCAAGGGCGGGCTGAAAGCTTCAGTTGGGCTTTCAGCCCGCCCATTCCATGTGTACTCACACGAATGCTCGTTGAATCAAAAATGCGAACATCAAACTGTACACCCAATCAAAAAAGACAAATCGGCAAAAAACAAACGGGGCCACGCCTCTCGCGCAGCCCCGATTTTGGACAAGAACATAACAATCTAGTATTCTACTTAACTCGGTGCAAAGGTACGGCGATTCCCACACGGGGGCAATACCTACTTTTGGGTATTTTGCGCCAGCGTACCGATTTTTTTGCTCTTACGCGCGCGCACGTATACAAGCGAATCACGTTTTTTACTGTCATCTGTCATTCCGCCCGGCGTTTTCGTCGAAAAGTTGCCGATGCCCTCCGTCGGCGCCCCATCGGCGGCGTGACACCGTGCCTGACTTTCAGGACGGGCGGAAACGGGGCACTCACGCAGTGGCGAGGCCGCCAGAAAAAGTCCCGGGCTTGTTGTCCGATCTGCCCTTCGGAGTGACGGATGAAAGCAAAAAGTGCAATTGCGCTGTAACGCGCGCGCGTGATGCGAGCCGAAAAGCTATGGTTGGTTACTAAAAAACTTCAAATCCGGATGATTTTTCGGCTTTGATTGCCACGTGAACCAAATAATCATTACCTTTGCAGTGTTGAACCTATCCCGTGTAAAGCTGCGGAAAACACAACGTTGCACCTCTCCAGTCCGTATGCAAGGACCTTGCAGGCGGATGCGTACTGCGACAGTTTCAATCAGAACACCCGAAAGCTTGGCCCGTGCCCACCTGCTGGCGCGAGCCAGACGCAAATAGCCTATACGATCGAGAAACATTTATTCAATTAATTACTTTTTTACAATCTGATCAAATGAAGAGGTTTTACACATTCCTTTCATTGTTCCTGCTCTCGTTAGTGGGAATCACGCAAGCCGTGGCTCAGCAATACGAACAGGGAGACCTGCTCACCGACATGAATGATGTGGTGGGCAAGGAAGTCCTTGTCTATTGCCCTGGTGGTGTGTCATGGGACCACCCCTCCGGCTACATGAACGGCACGGACAACCTGTCCTCGCAAATCGGCGCCGAAAACATCTATGTGTTTGAAGCCGTAGACGGAGAAACGGCCGATGGCCAGCAGCTCTACCGTCTCAAGCAGAAGAGCACCGGCCTTTACTACAAGGATCCCACGGTGTGGGGCACCGACGACGACACGCCCGTCGAAATGACCGCCAACGCCAGCGAAGCCTACAAGTTCACTTCCATGGTGTTTGAGGAACAGGATCCGGGCAGTTTCCAACTCGATGACGAGAACTGGCGCACCGCTGCCACTCCTGCCAAGCAGGATTTGAGCGAGATCGGTTTTGTGTTCTCACGCTACACCCGTCCGGCCAACACACAGGATTGGCCCGCCGTGTACCTGGGCAGCATCGGCTCGCTCTTCTGGTCTCCCTATGTGGACACCAACGTGTGGCGCATCTATACGCTCAACACCCTCACGGGCGTGAACAAGCTGGTGTCCTACATCGACTACTACTTCAGCCAGGGTCCCGATGCCCTTGCCCACGGCAAGAACCCGGGACAGTATGCCGAAGAGGCATGGCAGGAAGCCAACGAAGCCTATCTGGCTGCCAACGATCTCTTCAACGGTACGCACACTGACGCCGAATACGATGCCATGTGCGAACGCTTGAAGCAAGCTTACGAGAAACTGCAGGCGAATGTCATCCCCCTCGCAGCGGGCTACTACCTGATTCGCGACAGCCGCACTCCGCACAACTACATGTTCTCCACCACCAGCGGCAGCGACGAACTCATCGGTTCGGGCAACTACACGCAGGGTGAGGAACTCACTACCGACGATGCCAAGTACATCTGGTATGTGACTCCCGGCGACAAGGAAAACATCTTCACCATCAAGAACTACTACACCGAGAGCTACATCACCGGCCAGAAGAACAGCGCCGGACGATTCAACCTCGGCAAGCAGGCCAACATCGGTGTGGCCATGGAGGGCCAGGTGGAAACGCCTTCCTTCCTCATTTATGTGCCGCAGGACAAAGAGTCTGACCACAGCCAACAGCTCAACACCTCAAACGGCTACATCGTGAGCTGGAACAGCCAGCCCGGCGATGCCGGCAACTGCTTCCACTTCGAAACTGTTGACCAGAGCCTGATCGACCAGCTGGAGGCCACCGTGCGCCAGCAGGCCCTCAACGACCGTCTGCAGAAGCTCTACGATGAAGCTTCCCGCACCAAGAGCCTCAACGACGGTTCCTACGGGCTCGTGACCGATGCTTCCGCCCTTTCGAGCAACGCTACCTGCAAGTCGGAAGGCTCGCTGGCCGGCTTGCTTGACGGCGACAACGCTACCTACTTCCACACGGAGTGGTCGGCCACCGGCAACGACCCCAAGGCTTACCACTATCTGCAGGCCGACCTCGGCCGTGCCGTGAACGGTGTGAAGCTGGTCTACACCGGCCGCTACCGCGGTGTGAACAACCGTCCGGGCAACCAGCCCAAGACGATCAACGTGTATGTGACCAACGACCCCAGCGGCGATTGGAACGATCTCGGCACAGCCGTGATGACCTACACCGAACCCGTGATCTTCCAGGTGAACGCCACCAAGAAGGACACCGTGGAGAACATGGCTGGCGAGCTCAGCATCCCCTTCGACGGCAACTACCGCTACTTCCGCTTCGAGGTGCTCAACACGGTGGCCAGCGACACGGAGAAGGGTGAGGAGAAGCTCAGCGACTATCCCTTCTGGTATCTCTCCGAACTCCGCTTCCTCAGCTCTGAAGCCGGTGCCACCAACTACGACATGGTGGATGCTTCCATCCGCTCCGCATTCGAAGCCCAGCTTGCTGCTGCCGCTGCAGCCCTCGAGGCCGGCACGGCCACTGCTGAAGGCATCGACGCACTCCAGGCTGCCTACGACAACCTCATGAACAACCTCCCCGACCTCACCCGCATCACCACACTGGCCAACACCGCCAAGGAAACGGCCAAGGCTGCTGCCGTGGGCGAAGAGCCGGGCTACTATCCGCAGGCTGCCGTTGACGCACTCAACGCTGCCGCTGCCGCTGCCGAGGCCAAGGCTCAGCCGGGCCTCTCCGTGGCTCAGGTGAACGAAACGGTCAGCACCCTGCAGGCTGCCATCGACGCATTCAGCAACACGCTCATCCTGCCCGAAGCCGGCAAGTACTACTTCGTGCGCAGCGCTTCCGAGAAGGCCAACTGGCAGACCAACCAGGGCTACAACTCCAAGCAGGCTGCCATCTACTCTCGCGACAATGCCCTCACGGGTGCCGTACGCTTCACCATGCCCAACAACGGCTACGAGGCCGAAGGCGAACTCACCGACTCCATCAACCTCTACAACCACGTGAAGTACCTCTGGTATGTGGAGAAGAGCGGCAACCAGAAGATCGTGCTCCGCAACGTGGGTACGGGCATGTACCTCAGCAACCGCACCGCCAGCAACAATGCCCAGCTGGCTCAGAGCACTGAACCCGAAGAACTCACCGTGGGCTTCTCGAAGGCTGGTGCCTTCTACATCCAGGTGGGCGAGGGCATCTATGCCAACGCACAGCTCGGCGGTGCCATGGTGGCTTGGAGCGACCACACCGACGACAACGGTTCCATCAAGTTTGAGGAAGCTGCCAAGAACATGTACTACGACGAGGACTACTGGTGGACAGTGACTCCGGGCGCATGGCAGATCATCACGCTCCCCGTGGCTGTGAAGGATCCGAGCAACGGCGGCAACGGTACGGCTTACACCCTCGTGGGCCAGAGCGACGACAACAAGCTCGTGCTCAGCAAGCTCAACGGCACCGTGGAGGCAGGCACTCCGTTCATCTTCAAGGCCAACGACGAGGTGCTTGACGACAACAACCTGCCCAACGCTTACTTCATGACGGCTGAAGGCGGCTTTGCCGATGTCGACGGCCTCTTCACCTACGCACTCACTCCGAAGTCAGTGAACGGCCTGACCGGTACGGTGGCCGCTGTGGACACTTGCTACAAGGACCGTGCTTACTTCGATGCCGCCGGTGAACTCCGCACCACGGGCTCCAAGGGCAAGGTGGCCATTGGCAACAACAGCGGTTACTTCAACGGCACCCACGCCACGGGTGTTTCCACCGAGGGTGCTGACGCACTCATCGACCTGCCCGAAGGCGCTGTGATCAACGGCATCGCCGACGTGGTGGTTCTGCCCGAGGTGGTAGACGTTTACTCGCTCAACGGCGTGCTCGTTCGCAAGAACGTGAAGTCGGCCAACGCAGTGAACGGCTTGCCCGCTGGCATCTACGTGGTAGGTGGCCAGAAGGTGATCGTGAAGTGATCCCTTTCCCGCTGAACCGCTTCGGCCGCGTCCTTCCGCACGAAGGATTGCCGGCTGGAATGACAGCATAACAATGAAGGCGTGCGCCCCTCTTCGGGCGCACGCCTTTTTGCGTTCGGCAGCCGCAAGGCTCCGTGTCCTTTTGAGGCATAGCCCATGCACCGGTAAAGCATTCGCGGCAAGGCTTTTGCGGCACGCTTTCGCACATGTGGTCAGGCCTTTGCCCCTTGCGGAGTTCACCCAAGCGAAAACCTCGTGCTTGCAAGGTCAAAATCAAGCCGTCAGCCGCATGGCAAACGGGAAAAAATGTGTATCTTTGTACGTTTTTAGAAAGCAACAAGACTCAACACAACCATATGGAAGAAAACGTAACGACAGGCGCCAACTACAGCGCCAGCAACATCCAAGTGCTCGAAGGCCTGGAGGCTGTGCGCAAGCGCCCTGCCATGTACATCGGCGACATCAGCGAAAAGGGTCTCCACCACCTGGTTTACGAGACCGTCGACAACTCCATCGACGAGGCCCTTGCCGGCTATTGCACCCACATCGAGGTGACCATCTGCGAGGACAACTCCATCATCGTGCAGGACAACGGACGAGGCATTCCCGTCGACATGCACCCCAAGGAGCACCGCTCCGCCCTCGAAGTGGTGATGACCGTGCTCCATGCCGGCGGCAAGTTCGACAAAGGTTCCTACAAGGTGTCGGGCGGTCTGCACGGTGTCGGCGTGAGCTGCGTGAACGCGCTTTCCACCAAAATGGTGTCGCAGGTGTTCCGCGACGGCAAGATCTACCGTCAGGAGTATGCCAAAGGCAAACCCGTCACTCCCGTGGAAGTGGTGGGCACCACCGAGCTGCGCGGCACGCGCCAGCAGTTCTGGCCCGACGGCTCCATCTTCACCACCACCACCTACAAATACGACATCCTGGCCAACCGCATGCGCGAGCTGGCCTATCTGAATGCGGGCATCACCATCACGCTGACCGACCTGCGCAAGGATGAGGAAGGCAACACCCGTCAGGAACGTTTCCACTCCGATCTCGGCCTGCGTGAGTTTGTGCGCTACATCGACTCCTCGCGCACCCACCTCTTCGACGATGTGATCTACATCAACACCGAGAAGAACAACATTCCCATCGAGGTGGCCATCATGTACAACACCTCCTACAGCGAGAACCTCCACTCCTATGTGAACAACATCAACACCATCGAGGGCGGTACGCACCTCATGGGCTTCCGTTCGGCTGTGACCCGCGTGCTCAAGAAGTATGCCGAGGAAACGGCCAGCAAGCAGCTGGAGAAGGCCAAGGTGGAAATATCGGGCGAGGACTTCCGCGAGGGCCTCACGGCCGTGATTTCGGTGAAGGTGGCCGAACCCCAGTTTGAAGGACAGACCAAGACGAAGCTCGGCAACAACGAAGTGGCCGGTGCCGTGAACCAGGCAGTGGGCGAGGCCCTTACCAACTATCTGGAGGAGCATCCGAAGGAGGCCAAACTCATTGTCGACAAGGTGATCCTGGCTGCCACGGCCCGCGTGGCTGCCCGCAAGGCACGCGAGAACGTGCTGCGCAAAAGCCCCATGACGGGCGGCGGACTGCCCGGCAAGCTGGCCGACTGCTCCTCGAAGGATCCGGCTGCCTGCGAACTGTTCCTCGTGGAGGGTGACTCGGCAGGCGGTTCGGCCAAGCAGGGCCGCAGCCGCGCCACACAGGCCATCCTGCCGCTGCGAGGCAAGATCCTGAATGTGGAGAAGGCCATGTGGCACAAGGCGTTCGAGAGCGACGAGGTGAACAACATCATCCAGGCCTTGGGCGTGCGCTTCGGGCTGGGCGAGGACTCGAAGGAGGCCAACCTCGACAAGCTGCGCTACCACAAGGTGATCATCATGGCCGATGCCGATGTCGACGGTCAGCACATCGCCACGCTCATCATGACCCTGTTCTACCGCTACATGCCGCAGATCATCCAGGACGGCTACCTCTACATCGCCATGCCGCCCCTCTACCGCTGCAAGAGCAAGAAGAACAAGGTGGAGGAATACTGCTACACCGACCGCGACCGTCAGATCTTCATGGACAAATACGGCGACGGCACCGAGGACGGCATCGACACGCAGCGCTACAAAGGTTTGGGCGAGATGAACCCCGACCAGCTGTGGGAAACGACCATGTGTCCCGAAACGCGCCTGCTCAAGCAGGTGTCGCTGGAGAATGCGGCCGATGCCGACTATATCTTCTCCATGCTGATGGGCGATGATGTGGGCCCGCGCCGTGAATTCATCGAGAAGAATGCGGTGTATGCCAACATTGATGCTTGATGAACGGCCTTAGGAAACGGCAATTGCCGTGACGGACAGAAGTCCCGTTTCTCCTGAAATGAAGGGGAAACGGGACTTCTTGCTTAATGGGCAGAAGCTCGGATTGCTTTGGCGCATACAAGAATCGGCGTGGGCTGACATGGAAAGTCGGGCGGAAAGCCCACCCGAATTCTGGCCGAATCGCAAAAAAAAGGCATCCGCGTGGGGTGATGGCCCATGTGAATGCCTCTTCTCATGCCGTACGGATGTGTTTCCTATTGGCCAAGAATAGCCAGAAGTGCCTCTTCGCTCAACCCCGTGATTTGCAATATCTGCTCGTTTTGTATTCCCTTGTCCTGCAACACTTTGATCATGGCGCGAAGCTGTGCTTTCTGCTCAGTGAGCTGTTCGTCCTTCTGGGTGAGCTGTGCTTCCTGCTGGGTGAGCTGTGCTTCCTGCTGGGTGAGCTGTGCTTCCTGCTCTTTCAGCTTTTGATCTCTTTCCATGATGGCCGTATCGCGGTCTTCGATGGCTTGATAGTATTCGTCCTCCACATTCATGTCCTGACGCATTTCGGCATTGG
>DAIRWG010000089.1:0-11440 GCA_036802405.1 Alloprevotella sp. | reverse complement strand
CCCAGGGCGATGCCCTGGGCTGAAAGCTTCAGTTGGGCTTTCAGCCCGCCCTTGATGCATGCGAAATGAGAACATCAAACTGTACACCCTAAAAAACAGCCTTGCACGGGGGCGTTTTTCCCGTCATAAAACAGGAAAGGCGCACACCTCACGCGAATGAGGTGTGCGCCTTTCAGTGGGTATTTCTCCCCGTAGGGGGACTGTCAATGCCGTGCCTCGTTGATGAGGCGTGCGCAGAGCGCGGGGTCAGCGTGGCGCTCGGCGGCATAGGCTTTCGCCAGAAGGCTGAAGAAGGCTTCGTTGCCCGTGAGCTGGGCCAGATTGCGGCAGCCCGCTTCGATGCTCACCGGATGTCCGCACTTCATGCTGTTGGTGTCGATGAGCGAGAAGTGGTAGCGTCCGTCCACCATGTCGTAGAGGATGTTGGTCGACGAGAAGTCGCGGTGGAGAAACCCGTCCTCGTGCAGGTGGGCGGCAAATCGGGCAAAATGCGTCACCACCTCGGCCTGCTCCTGCGCATCGAGCGTGAGGGTGTGCTCCATGTTGTAGCGATAGTCGGAGAGGAGGCACACGAAGTAGGTGGTCACGTTGAGCAGTCCCGTGCGGTAGATCACCGAGGCCACCGATTCCGGGCTTTCGAATCCGCGTTCGCGCAGCAGCATGGGGCGCACATAGGCCAGTTTGGCCTTGTTGCTCTTGTAGAGGAGTTGCTGCACGCGGCGGCGGAGCGAGGGCTGTGCGTAGCGTTTCACGCAGAGCGTCAGTCCGTCCACCTGCAGGGTGCGTATCACGTTGCGTCCGGCATGGATCTCGTGCCCCTCGTTGTTGAAGTGGTCTTCAAGGTGGGTGAGGTAGTCGCGCAGACGCTCGTATTTCGGGTTCAGTATGATTTTCATGATAGGGGCTGTGGCGGGCTTCGCCTCGGTGTGGGAGAGGCTGGAGGCAGCCCTGCCGGGCTGCACGCAGCGGCGTGCCGGGCGGCGGGCATGGCTTGGGGCCCTATTGTTTGTTACAGTTGAAGTTTGAAGTGTTCGCTCCGAGGCGTCGGAAACTTCCGCCCCTGTGCGAGTACACTGCAAAAGTAAGCATTTTTCTTCGAACAGATGCGTTTTTAGCACGTTCATTTGCCAATATGCGGCGCGTTGTGGCGTTTTGTCCCCAAGTTCATGTTCCACGGGGCGTTCATGCCGGGCGAATGCCGGCCTCGGGGCTGTCGATGCTTTCGGTGGCGGGCCATTGGCTGAGGCATTGCTCCACGTCGAGGTGGCGCACTTCGGCATAGCCTTCCGCCAGGAGGCGCGCCATGTCGGGCGTGGCCGGCAGGCGTTCGAAGTTGCGGATGCCTTCGGCGGGGCTGACCGCGTGGAAGCGGATGCGGTTGAGGTCGACCACCTCCACGCGGGGCCGTCCTTCGGCATCGCGTCCGAGGAGCAGGTTGCCGCGCGAGAAGTCGCGGTGGATCATGCCTGCCTCGTGCATGCGGCCGGCGGTGCGTCCGACCTCGCGCAGCAGGTCGGCGCGGTCGGCTTCGGGCACGCGGCCCTTGATGAGGTCGATGTAGGTGAAGGGCAGCTGGCTGCGCAGCGAGGCGTAGTAGCTGTGGGTGAAGAGCAGGCCGTGGCGCACGGTGCACCAGCCCACGGGGGCCGGACTGCCGATGCCGTGGCTGCGCAGCAGGGCGGCATACTCGCACGAGCGCTGGGCCTTCGAGCTGCGCAGCAGGCCGTAGGCCACGCGGTTGAGCAGATGGGGCGTGCAGAAGGACTTCACCACCACCGTGCCCTGTGGGGTGGGGAATTCGCGCAGCTCGTTGCGCCCGCTGTAGATGGTGCGGCCGCACTCGCTGAAGGAGAACTGCACGGGCAGCGAGGCACAGAAGTCGCGCAGCCGTTCGAAGCCCGGCTCCACATGCACGCGCCGCGGGCACACGAGGCGCACGAGGCGGTTGATGCAGTGCGACCACGAGCGCTGCTGGCGCAGGGGGCCGCCCAGCCAGTGCTCGAAGAAGGCCGGATGGCGGCGGTTGAGCACACGGATCACATGGCGCTTGAGCCGTCGGTCGCGGTCGCGCTTCGAACCGCGGGCATAGCGGTAGCGCAGTCCCACCTCGGGCAGGCGCACCACGCGTCCGCCGTCGTGCAGCATGCTGATCCAGAAGTCCCAGTCCTCGCGGGCGATGATGTCGGCGCAGTAGCCGTCGGTGCGGTCGAAGTCGGCACGGCGGTAGAGGGCGCAGCAGGCCAGGATGTTGCGGTGGGCCTCGGTGCGAAGGTCGAAGGGGGGTAGATGCCACAGTCCCGTGCGCTCGCCGAAGAATTCGGCGGTGGGGGCCACGGCCTTCACTTCGGGCTGCGTGCGCAGCACCTCCACGGCTTGCGCGATGAAGCGGGGCATGAGCAGGTCGTCGGCATCGAGGGGCAGGATGTAGTCGCCCTTCGAGGCGGCGATGGCGGCATTGCGTGCGCGGCACACGCCGCCGTTGGGCTGCGAAAGCACGCGCACGCGGCTGTCCTCCCGGGCAAGCTCGTGCAGCACCTGCAGCGAGGTGTCGGTGGAACCGTCGTCGATGCACACCACCTCCAGGTCGGCATGGGTGGAGGCGAGCACGCTCTGCACGGTCTGCCGCACGAAGGCGGCGGCGTTGTAGACGGGGATGATGACTGAAACCATGGTTTTCTGTGCTTGGAGTGTTTCTTTTTTCAAAGTTCGGTTTTCGGGTAATCTATGCTCGCCCGTTCGTTGACTTCAAGAAAACATGGCAGATGCCTCATCCCACGCTGCCCTCGAGCGACACGCTCAGCAGCTTGGTGGCTTCGACGGCAAACTCCATGGGGAGCTTGTTGATCACGTCCTTGGCATATCCGCCCACGATGAGCGACACGGCGTCCTCGGTGGGAATGCCGCGCTGGTTGCAGTAGAGGAGCTGGTCCTCGGAAATCTTCGACGTGGTGGCCTCGTGCTCCACGGTGGCATTGTCGTTGGCCACGTCGATGTAGGGGAAGGTGTGTGCACCGCAGGTGGAGCCCAGCAGCAGCGAGTCGCACGACGAATAGTTGCGTGCGCCTTCGGCCTTTGGCCCCACCTTCACCAGTCCGCGGTAGGAGTTCTGGCTGTGTCCGGCCGAAATGCCCTTCGAGATGATGGTGGAGCGCGTGTTGCGTCCGATGTGGATCATCTTCGTGCCCGTGTCGGCTTCCTGGTGGTTGTTGGTCACGGCCACGGAGTAGAACTCCGCCTGCGAGTTGTCGCCCATGAGCACGCACGAGGGATACTTCCAGGTGATGGCCGAACCCGTTTCGACCTGCGTCCACGAGAGTTTCGAATTCTTGCCGCGCAGCTGTCCGCGCTTGGTCACGAGGTTGTACACGCCGCCGCGGCCTTCCTTGTCGCCCGGATACCAGTTTTGCACCGTGCTGTATTTCACCTCGGCATCTTCCTTCACCACGATTTCCACGATGGCGGCGTGCAGCTGGTTCTCGTCGCGCATCGGGGCGGTGCAGCCCTCGAGGTAGCTCACGTAGCCGCCGTCGTCGCACACGATGAGGGTGCGCTCGAACTGGCCCGTGTTGCGCGCATTGATGCGGAAGTAGGTGCTCAGCTCCATGGGGCAGCGCACGCCCTTGGGAATGTAGACGAACGAGCCGTCGGAGAACACGGCGCTGTTGAGCGCGGCAAAGAAGTTGTCGCGATACGACACCACCGAACCCAGGTATTTGCGCACCAGCTCGGGATTCTCGCGCACGGCTTCGGAGATGGAGCTGAAGATGATGCCTTTCTCCTGCAGCTTCTCCTTGAAGGTGGTCTTCACGCTCACCGAGTCCATCACGGCATCCACGGCCACACCGGCCAGTGCCATGCGTTCCTCGAGGGGGATGCCCAGCTTGTCGAAGGTCTTCATCAGCTCCGGGTCGATCTCCTTCTTGCCCTCGTCCTTCTGCTTCTTGGTGGGGTCGGCGTAGTAGGAGATGGCTTGGTAGTCGAGCTTCGGCAGGCGCACGTGGCCCCAGTCGGGCTGTTCGAGCGTGAGCCAGTAGCGGTAGGCCTTGAGTCGGAATTCGAGCAGCCATTCCGGCTCGCCCTTCTTTTGCGAGATGAGCCGGATGACGTCCTCGTTGAGTCCGCGTTCGATGATTTCGGTGTGTATGTCGGTGGTGAATCCGTATTCGTACTGCTTGTCGGCGAATTCCTTCACCAGTTCATTGTCTGCCATAGGTCACAGGATATAGGTCACAGGGTGAGGAGAGAGGTTTTTTGGGGGGAGAAAACGCGTTCCTCGGGGAGCGGTTCTCCCGGTTTTAATGTATATATGATTATGGAGCGAAGCGTGAATGTGCATTGCCTTCGGGTGTGCACACGCGGGGGCCGTCCGGGGGAGGTGCTTGCCGTGCTTCAGCTCATCTCTTGGCGGGCTGCTTCATGTCGACCCACACGGTGTCGGGGCGCGAAGCGGCGGAGTCGGCGGTGGCATCGTCCTTCTCACCGTTGTCGGCCACGCCCTCGGGGAGGAACATCTGTAGGGCCCCCGTCACGGGGCCGTAGAGGTGGGAGGAGGCCACGCGCTCCTCGTTCATGATGTGCAGCGCACCCATCACGTTGAGCACGCAGCTCAGCAGCACGAAGTATTTTACGAAACTCACGGCTGCGCCGAGCATCGAGTTGGGCATGCCCAGGTGCATGCCTTTGAGGGCCTTGGTCAGCACGTTGGCGGCAAAGCCCAGCACGATGGGCACGATGATCCAGAGCAGGAAGAAGGCCACGATGTTGGTGTAGATGTTGAATTCCGTGCCGCTCACGGCCAGCTCTTCGCCGAAGGCGCTGTAGCAGGTGGCGGCCACGAATAGTCCGACGAGAAATCCGACGGTAGAGATCACTTCTTTCAGAAAACCTGCGCGCCAGCCGCTGAAGGCGGCCCAGAGCAGGAGCACTACGATGAAAATGTCAATCATTTGCTTGCTATATGGGGTGAATGGTCCATGAATGTGGATGCTTGGGGCGTGCCCGGATGGTGGCCGGGCAAAATCCTGGGCAAAGTTACGACATTTTCTCCACACGTTTCCATGCTGTGTCATCTTTTAGTGGTGTGTGGCATGTGGCTTCCGCCTGTTTGGGGCGCATGGTGTTGGCTCAAACAAGCCGAAGCCGGCCATGCGGGTGGGCACGGTCGGCTTCGGCTTATGGAAGAGGGGGGCGGGGCATCTTCTTCGGGGAAGAATGCCTTCAGAAAGTGGTGTCGGCCATCAGTCCTGCGGCACGGGCGGTGCTCCGCACGGATCACTTGCGCCGGCGGATTTCGAATCCCAGTTTGTTCACAAGCTTGAGTGTCTGCATGGCCAGGGCACGGTCGTAGTGCTTCTCGCTTTCGGGCAGGCAGCAGTAAGGCACGAAGTCGGGCGTCTGCTTGAGCGTGTCGTTGCGTTCGGGGCCATAGCTCCAGCCCTGCTGCTGACGGCTGTAGGCCCACACCTCGTGGGCGTTTTCGGCAATGGCCTCCTGCAGTTCGAGCAGGTCGTCGTCGAGCGTCACGTCCTCCAGGTCGATGGGCGAGGGGTCGTAGGCAAAGCTTTCGGTGGTGTTGGCCACCACCAGGTAGTGGCGCGAGTGGCTCCACGCTTCGGCAAAGCGGTCGAGCGGGTAGTCGGCCAGCCGTTCGTCGGCATTGGGGTTGAGCAGGCGCACGGTGTGCTGCTCCTCGTCGATGGCGTGCACCACCACGGCGTGGTTGGGCTGTGCCGAGGGCTGGAGGTCGCACTCGGGGCTGAGCACCTCGCTGTCGACCACGGCAATGAGTTGGTTGCCCTGCGCCAAGAGGCGGACGATGTCGGCCAAGGAGGCATCGTAGCGTCGGCTCACGGCCAGATGGTTCTTTTCGAGCAGTCGGCCGATGTTGTAGAGCGGCATGCCGCGCTCCTTCAGCCAGCTGTTGCGGTAAGCCTCGTCGAGCAGCGTCTTGTGGGTCGACTCGATGCCCAGCTGGTGCAGCACGAATTCCTCGCACTCGATGTCGCACAAGTAGTTTTCCTTCTTTTTGGCTGCCAATGCAGTGGCAGGAAGCACTTTCCGGGCTGAAGCAGGCACTTGGCGGAGGCCCATATCGGTGTCCACTTCGCCCGCCAGCTGGATGATCTCCCTCAGTTCCTCGTTGCAGGCCGCGGCTTGCAGCACCTGTCGCGACTCTTCGGGAGTGGTGTTTCCGTCGAGAAACGCCGCCAGCAATTCGTCAGAAATGTTCACTTTCATATTATCCTTCATAAAGCTTTTTGTCGTTAAGTGCCAGATCGGCCAGAGCCTGTATGGCGCGTCGCTTGATGTTGTAGAGGTTTTCCACCCTCACGCCCATTATCTGGGCCACCTCCTCGTTGGATCGTCCTTCGAGCATGGTGAGGCGGATCACCAGGGCGTAGCGCTGGTTGCGCATTTGCGAGAGCAGTTTCTCCACATCCATCTCGTCTTGCTGCGGAGCCATGCAGGCCGGTTCGTACTGTGCACTACTGTCAAGAGGCTCATGCGAGACATCTTCTATCACTCGCCCCGCATTTTTCAAGCGCAGGCAGTGGCGGATGGCCGTCACCTTGAGCCATTGGTACAGGCTGCTCTGGAAGTTGAACTGGCGCAAACGCTTGGCATCGTCCTCCATCAGCAGGATGTACAGCTCGCTGATGATTTCATTATAGTCAACGTTCTGTGTGTCGAACACGCGCGCGATCACGCTCATGATGAGCGGACGGCAATTAGTGGAAAAAAACTGCGCTGTCATTTGCTCGTCGTGAGCAATCAGCGCTGCAACAATCTCTTCGTCAGTCATCTTTGGTTGGTCTTGAGATTGAACATCGGGTTACTTCATCTTCAGCCGCCCTTTGCGGCTGTCATCCCCTGCACGTTTGCAGCGGGGCGGTTAGTGTTGCTTACCGCGGCAAAGTTACGATTTATTCAATATCACAAAGACTTTTCGGGAGGAAATGAAGCGCTTTGTCGCACATTTAACAAGTGAAATGTTACAAACCGTGCGGATGTCATCTGCCGGTGGCATCCACACGGTTTGCCATATGTCGTTCATTCGCTGTACCACTCGCCGTCGTCGGAGGTGGAGGAGGAATCGTCGTAGTAGGTGCCGCCGTCGTCGGCATCGGGGTCGCCCTTCTTCGGGGCCTGCCCGTCGGGATATTCATCCTCGTAGTGCTGCTCCACGGGGGCCGTCTGGTCGAGCGGCAGCGGGGCGGGCAGCTTGATGGGGGCGAAGGTGGAGTCGTAGAAGCGCTGGTAGTCGTCGTAGCTGAAGACGGTGCCCACCAGGTCGAGGTTGTCCTTCGAGATGATCAGCACGCGGGCCCGTCGCACGAAGGGCTGGAGGTCGGGCGCCGCAAACACGCGCTGGGCATAGGCGTGCGCCTCGTCGAAGCTGTGGAATCCCGACACGCGGAACTGCGTCACGCCGTCGGCCGAAAGGAAACCCATGTCGAAGCCGCGCACCACGAAGGTGGTGAAGTTGAAGTGCGCCATCTCGTAGAGCAGCTGGTTGTTCTGCACCGAGTCGGTGGGATAGGCCAGCACGAAGAGGAAGGGCGCGGTGCGCTCGGCAGTGAACGTGCGCTGGCGGGCCGCATCGGCCTGTGCCGAGTCGGCCGCTGCCGCGCGGCGGCTCCACAGCGAACCGAGGTCGTAGGTGCCCGACCCCAGCTGGCGTCCGCTCTCGAGCCCCTTGAGCAGCACGCCTGCCATGGGGGCCACGTCGGCGTCGGGATGGTCCTTGAGCAGCTGGCGCAGCTCCTCGGTCAGCTCGGCGGTGGGGGCCGACTGCAGGCGGCTCAGCACGTGCACGAAGAGGAACTTCGGACGGTTGGCACCCTTGGGGAACTTCTCCGTGGAGCGTTGCACGTTCTGCTCCACCGTGGCCATGTCGCGGCGGCGGTAGGCATCGTAGGTGGCGGTGTAGAGCGAGTCCTCCATCTCCTTGCCGTAGCGCGCCAGCTGCTCGAAGTCGGGGGCGGTGATGGTGCGCGTCAGCTCGTCGGCGGGCCATTGGCTGGCCATGTGGCGGCGCATCTGGTCGGCCATGTCGCGGCGGCCCCAGCGCGAGTAGAGCAGGAAGAGCTGGTAGTACACTTCGGGCAGCTTCGCGTAGGTGGGATACTGCCGCGTGATCCGGCCGAGCGACTCCTCGGCCAGGGCAAAGTCGCCCAGGTCGTCCTTCTCGATCACGCCGGCCTGGTGCAGCGCGTCCATGATCACGGCATCGGAGGCCACAAGGGCCTCGGGCGTGAAGGGTATGTCCTTCAGGTAGTATTCGCGGCGGTGCGGATCGTTGGCTGCCGAGTCGGCCTGTTCCTCGGCAGCCTTGCCGCCGTCGTCCAGGCGGGCCAGACTGTCGGCCGCAGCCTGCAGCGAGTCCTCTGCCTCGTAGTCCACGCCCTCGTGTTCGTCGTTGGCCAGGATGGTGCGGTTGGAGCGCCGCCAGTTGTCCTCGTTCTTGCGGTTGCCCCAGCGCTTCTTGAAGTCCTGCTTGCCCTGCATCACCTGCATCGGGTCGTAGAAGTACCATGTGCCCTTCTGCTGCCCCGGCCGCGTCTGCTGCCCGGGCTTCTGCCCGCGCAGGTCGCTGCCCTGCCCGTTCTCCTGGGCGCGGGCCTCGGCGGCCGAGTCGGCCTTGGCGCGCCGTTCCTCCTCCTCGCGGCGCTTCAGGGCCTCGATCACGCGGTCGATGGCCGCATTGCGGTCCTTTTCGCTCATGCGCGAGAGCTCCTGCAGGCTGTCCTGCAGGGCAATGGCCGAGGTGAAGGGCACCAGCTTGTCGAGCACGGTGGAGCGGCGCTTGATCTCGTCGTAGTCGGAGCGCTGCTTGTCCACCAGTCCGATGGCCTCGGTGTAGCACGCCTGGGCGCGGTCGAAGCGGCGTTGCGTCCAGTAGAGTTCGCCCAGGCGGAGCAGCAGCACGCCTTTCTCCATGCCGTTGCGCGTGGACTTGGCACGGCCTTTCTCGAAGGCCCCGATGGCCTGCGCCGTGTCGCGTTCGGAGAGGTAGATGTTGCCCATGGCGTAGTACACCTGGTCCAGATAGTCCTTGTTGCTCTCGTTGCGGGCCATGCGGCGGAGCTTGCCGATCATCTGCCGGCTCTGCCCGCCCTGTTCGGCCATGGCCTCCGTCTGGCGGATGCGGGCGTTGAACGAGAGTTCGAAGGGCGGGCTCATGCGGATGCAGCGCGCATAGGCCTTGCGGGCCTCCGTCCAGTGGCCCAGCTGCTGGTGCACCTGCCCGAGGAGAAACTGCAGGCGGGCGCGCTGCAGCTTGCCCTTGGCGTGGCGGGCCGAGCGGGTGAGATAGGGCAGGGCCTCGTCGAGCCGCTGCTGGTGCAGCAGCAGGTCGGCCTGCGTGAGGTCGGCCTCGCGGCTCACGCGGGTGGCCACGGAGTCGCGGCGCACCTTCTGCAGAGCATCCTCGGCATCGTAGAGCCAGCCCGTCTGCACGTAGCAGCGCGCCAGCCACTGCCGGGCCTCGGCCACCACCTCGGGCTCGGGGGCATAGAGGCGCGTGATGTAGGAGAAGGTGGCGGCAGCCTCCAGGAATTCGCCTTTCTCAAACTGCGCCTCGCCCATCAGCAGCCAGGCATTCTTGAGGAAGGGGTTGAACTCCTTGCGCTGCAGGTAGGCTTTCACCTTGGCCGTGCGCTTCTTGCCGGCGCTCATCACGGGGCGCCGCTTGATGGAGTGCAGCTGGATGGCCTTCTGGCATTTGGTGATGGCCGTTTCGTAGTTGCTCTTGCCCGTGGTGCGCGACTTTTCGTTGCCCACGAGAAACACGGGGAGCAGTTCCGTGTAGTTGTCCTTGTGGCCGCTGGCCTTGGCCTTCTCGCCTTCCAGAAAGGCTTGGTGTCCGTTGAAGTAAGTGTTGTAGCGGGCGTTGAAGGAGTGCCACCACCGGGTGGCCGCCGTGTTCTTGCGGGTGGAGCACGAGGCCATCAACAGGCAGAATGCGGCAGCCAGCACGATGCATATGGGGAGGTGTTTGCGCATGAGGCGGAATATTTCTTGTTTGGAGTGGAGGAATTGTCAAGGTGAAGATAGGTCAAGGGAAAGAAAGGACAGGTGCTTCGCAAATTCACAAACTTACCCGTCACCCTTTCACCGGGCCCGTGGCTTGGAAGCCACGGCTCCCCAGGCGCGGCACAGGGCATAGATGCCGATGCTCACCACGATGATTGAGGCACCGCCCGGCACGTCGGCCCAGTAGCTGAGAGCCAGGCCGCCGAGGCAGCCGGCATAGGCAAAGGCAGCCGAGAGCCACACCATGCGGCCGTAGGTGCGCACCCACAGGGCAGCCGTGGCCTGCGGCACACTGAGCAGCGACACCACCATCACGATGCCCACCATGTGGAGGCACCCCACGATGGACAGCGCCATGAGCACGGTCATGAGCGTTTCGACGGCCCGCACGGGCAGTCCCTGCGTGCGTGCGAAGTCGCGGTCGCACGCCACGCTCACGAGCGTGCGGCGCAGCACCGTCTGCACCGCGAGGGCCACGGCCGTGAGGGCGCCGAGCACAATGAGGTCGGTGCGCGAGATGCTGAGGATGTTGCCGAAGAGGTAGCTGGGCAAGTCAGTCATGAAGCCCGGCGCCATATAGGCAAAGAGGATGCCCAGCGCCATGCCGAAAGTCCAGAGCATGGCGATGGCCGAGTCCTCGCGCACGTTGCGCTGGCGGCTGAGCCACCCGATGCCGAAGCCCGAGGCCACGGCAAAGGCCGCAGCGCCAAGCAGCGGAGAGAAGCCGAAATAGGCACCCATGCCCACCCCGCCGAGCGAGGCATGGGCCATGCCGCCGCCGGCAATCACGAGGCGGCGCGTCACCACGTAGGTGCCGACAATGGCGCAGAGCACCGAAGCAAGCAGCGACCCCAGCAAAGCATTCTGAAAAAAACTATAGTCGTAAATCATAAGTAAATGTCCCTAATCACCCTAACAACCCTAACCACCCCTAAAGACCCCCTCAATCCCCCTAAAAGGGGGAGGAGCCATGCGGATGCATCAGGCGAGTTTTTGGGAAGCGGGCCTTCCGGCCATCAATTGAATCTTCTCTCGCCGATGATGAGGAACACCTCGTCCTTCAGCTCATCGGGCAGGTTCACCTCGCGCAGCTGGAGCGAGCGCACCCAACCGGCCACTTCCTCCTCGCGCATCGTGGTGAGCACCTCCTCAAACAGCTCTACCTCATCGGCAGAGTAGCTGTCGGAAGCACGGCCACGGAAGCGGTCAAGCTCCTCATCCTCGTAGTAGTCGATGCGGCCCTTGCTCACAGCCGTGAGCAGACTCTCCTTTTCGCACACTTCGTGCTGTCCGCAGCAGCCGTTGGGCCGTGCTTCGCGAATGGAGGGCATGGCATCGATCTCGCCGCGTTCAAGCTGGCGTTTGAGATGGCGGTTGCGCAGCCATCCAGCCACCAAAGCCACCA
>DAIRWG010000088.1:0-11775 GCA_036802405.1 Alloprevotella sp. | reverse complement strand
ATCCCGATAAAGCACTTCTAATCTAAAAATAATTCTGAACACCTACTTAACAGAAAACTGAATAGGACAATACTCTGAATGTATGAAAGGAACGAGGTGAAGCCTCCTGTCTGCAGCAGGAACGGCTTCACCTCGTCGCTTTTGTGTGCTGTCCGTCAGTGTGCCAACACGACTTGCCCGCCATCGGCCTTCACCACTTCGCTCTCCACCAGGCGGTGCAGTGCCTCGCGGTGCACCTCGGTGGGGAAGTCGGCATGGGGCAGGTGGAGCGCATCGTGTGGAAGGCCATCGTGGAGTACTTCCAGATAGCGCTCCATGAGGTCGCGCACATCGGCCTCGTCCACGGGCTGCGGATGGCGCCGGCGCTCCAGACACACGTCGCAATGGCCGCAGTCGTCACCCTCGTCGGCAAAGTAGTGGAGCAGCACACGGCTGCGGCACTGCGTGCCTTGGGTGAAATAGTGCACCATCGAGCGGATGCGCCGCTCGTAGAGCACCTTGCGGTCCTCGTAGATGCTGCGCGGGATTTCCACCCATCGGGCATCGATGCGCCGCGTCACGTAGGTCACGCGCGGCACCTTCTTGCCCGGCACATAGTTCAGCACGCGGCGGCGCGTGAGCTGCTTGAGCGATTCATACACCTGCTGCGCCGTCAGACCGGAGAGTTTGGCCAGACGGTTTTCCTCCACCATCACGTAGTCGGCAAACACGCCGCCATAAATGCGCAGCACGGCATTGAGCACGGCATCCTCGTGGGGCGTGAGGTAGTCCATGCGGTAGAGGTCGTCGCGCGTGGTGATGAACATGAGGCGCGAGCTGGCTTCGTCCTCGTCGCGAAACTGGATGTAGCCGGCTTGCGTGAGGAGGCTGAGCGCACTGTGCAGATAGTTTTCGTTGTGGTGGAAATAGTGGCAGAACTTGTAGGTGTCGAGCTCGTAGGTGAAGCCCTGGCCTTCGCCTTCGGCAATCTGGAAGAATGAGGCCAGGTCGTCGTAGACCTTGCGCACGTAGTCGCGGTCGGGAAAGGTTTCGGGTATGCGGCGCGTGAGGCGGCCCTGGTCGCCGCGGTCGCACAGGAGCACGGCATAGGCCGTGTGGCCGTCGCGTCCGGCACGGCCGGCCTCCTGGAAGTAGGCTTCGATGGAGTCGGGCACGTCCATGTGTACCACCAGGCGCACGTCGGGCTTGTCGATGCCCATGCCGAAGGCATTTGTGGCCACCATCACGCGGGTGTCGTCGCTCTGCCAGGCGCGTTGGCGCGTGTCCTTGTCGAGCGAGGTGAGTCCGGCGTGGAAATGGAGCGCGCGGATGCCTTCCTTGTTGAGCAGGTCGGCAATCTGGCGGGTGTTCTCGCGGTTGCGCGTGTAGACGATGGCCGACCCGGGCACGCACTGCAGGATGTGCACGAGCTGTTGGAGCTTGTCGTCGGTGTAGCGCACCACGTAGCGCAGGTTCTGGCGGGCAAAGCTCATGCGGTAGACCCGAGGCTCGCGAAAGGCCAGACGCTGCTGTATGTCGTCCACCACATCGGGCGTGGCCGTGGCTGTCAGGGCCAGCACGGGCACACCGGGGAGGAACTTGCGCACCTCGGCTATCTTCAGGTAGGGCGGGCGGAAGTCGTAGCCCCACTGCGAGATGCAGTGGGCCTCGTCGACCGTGAGCAGGCACACCTTCATGCGCTGCAGCTTGCCCTGGAATAGGTCGGTGGTGAGGCGTTCGGGCGAAACGTAGAGAAACTTGTAGGCTCCGAACACGGCATTGTCGAGATGGCGCAGCATTTCGTCGCGCGTCTGGCCGGAATAGATGGCCGCGGCCATGATGCCGCGCTTGCGAAGGTTTTCCACCTGGTCCTTCATTAGCGCGATGAGGGGGGTGATGACCAGACACATTCCCTCCATGGCCAGGGCCGGCACCTGGAAGGTGATGCTCTTGCCGCCGCCGGTGGGCATCAGCCCGAGCGTGTCGTGCCCCTGGCTGATGCTTCGGATGATGTCGGCCTGGATGCCACGGAAATCGGGGTAGCCCCAGTAGTGCTGAAGTATTTCGCGAAAACGGTCCATGGATTTCTTGAAGTAGGTGAAAAAAACGTGCGGCCGGACGGGAAAATCGTTTGTCCCGTCCGGCCGCAGGAAGATGGTCGAGCGCGCAGGGCTGCTGCCCGTGGGCTGCCCGCCCGACGAACGGTCATTCCGACTTGAGCGGACGGATGTCGTCGATCTGCAGCTGCACCTCGCCACGCTTGTGGGTGTTTTCCTCAATGGTGTAGCAGATGTCGAAGGCGCGCTTCGTCTTGATGTAGCGGGCCTGCGAGCTTTGGCCGAAGGCGATGCCGTTCATCACGTTGTTGCTCTTGTTGTCGACCAGTTCAAGCTTGATGTGCTCCTGTCCGCGGCCCACCACCTTGCTGGTGCCGTAGTCGTAGACGCGGCGCGTGCAGAACACGGGTTTCGGATTGTTGGGGCCGAACGGGGCGAAGCGCTTGAGCTGCTGGTAGAACTTGAAGGTGACGTCCTTGAAGTCAAGCACGGCACTGATGCGGATGCTGGCCTTCGTCTGCTCGTCGAGTATGTGCTCCGCCACGTAGCTCTCGAAGCGGTGGCTGAATGCGTCGAGGTTTTCCACCTTGAGGGTGAGTCCGGCGGCGTAGGTGTGGCCGCCGAAGTTCTCGAGCAGGTCGGAGCAGCTCTGCACGGCCTTGTAGACGTCGAAGCCCGTGACGGAACGGGCCGACCCCGTGGCCATGTCCTCCGAACGGGTGAGCACCACGGCCGGACGGTAGTACTGTTCCGTCAGGCGCGAAGCCACGATGCCGATCACGCCTTTGTGCCATTCCTCGTTGTAGATGACGATGCTGCGGCGCTCGTCGAAGTGCGAAAGTTCCTTCACCTGCTCCACGGCCTGGTCCGTCATCTTCTTGTCGAGGTCCTTGCGTGCCTCGTTGTAGAGGTTGATGCGCCCGGCACGGTCGAGCGCCGAGGGGTAGTCGCGTTCCACGAGCAGTTCGACGGCTTCCTTGCCGTTCTGCATGCGGCCCGAGGCGTTGATGCGCGGCCCGATCTTGAAGATGATGTCGTTCATCGTCAGTTCGCGGTCGGCCAGCCCGCACACTTCGATGATGGCCCGCAGGCCGATGCTGGGGTTGGAGTTGAGGCCACGCAGCCCGTGGTAGGCCAGGATGCGGTTTTCGCCGATCACCGGCACGATGTCGGATGCGATGCTCACGGAGCAAAGGTCGAGCAGCGGCACCAGCTTGTTGAACTCGATGCCGTTGCTCACGGCAAAGGCCTGCATGAACTTGAATCCCACGCCACAGCCCGAAAGCTCGTTGAAGGGGTAGTGGTTGTCGCTACGCTTGGGATTGAGAATGGCCACGGCACAGGGAAGCACCTCGTCGGGCACATGATGGTCGCAGATGATGAAGTCGATGCCCAGGCTCTTGGCATAGGCAATCTCCTCCACGGCCTTGATGCCGCAGTCGAGCACGATGATGAGCTTCACGCCGGTTTCGGCGGCAAAGTCAATGCCTTTCTTCGAGATGCCGTATCCCTCTTCGTAACGGTCGGGAATGTAGAAATCGATGTTCGAATAGTACTGCAGCAGAAACTTGTAGACCAACGCCACGGCCGTACATCCGTCCACGTCGTAGTCGCCATAGACGAGGATGCGTTCCTTGCGCCCCATGGCGGCATTCAGGCGGTCGACAGCCTGCTGCATTTCGTCCATCAGAAAGGGGTCGTGCAGTTCAGTGAGCTGGGGACGGAAGAAGTGCCTGGCCTCTTGCGGCGTGCGGATGCCGCGGTCGAGCAGGAGTTTGCCAAGAGCCGGGTGTATGCCCACCTCCTTGGCCAGCTCGCGAGCAGCAGCCTCCTCGTCGGGCGAAGGTGCCTCGTAAATCCATTTGTAGTTCATTCTGATATATCATTTTTTATTGTTTGCTTGTAGAATGTGTAGAACGATGTTTCCGGCTGCACGGATGCAGCCGTTTTGTCCCAATTTAGCAAGCTAAGTTAGGCATAAAAAACGGATTACGGGCAACGATTCGGGGGATTTTGAAGGAAGAGAATAACAAAGTTCCACAGCTGCCCTTCCGAAGCACAAAAAAGGCCCGCCGGCATGGCCGGCAGACCTGTTGTTCACGATGGATTGTCCGCGAATTTGGTGTGGTCCTTGAAATAGCGGAAGTCGGAAAGCAGATCCCAATAATTGTCGGACCAGAAGTTTTCAAGCATGGCTTTTTCGGGATTGGTCAGATTTTTGTCTTCGAGCAAATACAATATGGTTCTTTCCTTTTCAGTAGGCACACAATCCCGTTGCAGCGCGGAAAGAAAGAACCAGATCCTGCGGATAGCCACCAGTTCGGCACAGTTCAAGCCCAATTTGTCGATGGTTTCCTTGTGCTGAAGAAGCAGCTCCATGCGCAAGTCGCCGACCACATCCGAACGCACTGGCCACACCACCATGCCGTTGCTCTTGTAGCGAAACTCCGACACCATTTGAGCATTCAGTACAAATGGAATGACGAACTTTTCTCCACGGAAATTGTTGCAGCACTTTGACACGCGATTGTCACGGGCATGGCATTCCGATGTTGTTACTTTGGCAAATTTCCCATCACAGGAAGGCAGCAGGTTCTCGTATGCCACTGTGTGCGGATATGCCGTTCCTGGCCACATGTGATGCAATAGGAAGGCTTTCGCAAACACCAGCTTCTGCCACAGTCCCTCTTTGTAGAATGGCTGATAATTGTTGTAGTCTTCCTGCGAAGGAGTTTTATTGGGAATGACATGTTCCAACGTTGTTTTCTCCTCATCCAATCTCCTCATGCAATAGCAGCATCGCGATTCATTTTCAGAAAGCAGCAACTTACGCAAACTTCGGTAGGTGGTATTCGAGGATGGGGCATCCATTTCTTTGTCGGACTTGAGCAAGGCATACAGGTCGTCATGCGCCGCAAATCCACCTTTGTCACATCGGTTCAAAAAACGATTCAGCAATTCATGGGCTTCTGTGGCCAGCGGACTATTCAGTTTGTCGATGTACTCCATGGTTATCTGTTTCTCAGCTTTTCCACCAACGGACTTTGCTCACCCACCAAGTCCACAATGTTCTGCAGTTCCTTTTCGGCCAATTTCTCCTCATCGGCTGATTTCCAATACAGATAACTGTCTATCAGCTTGCGCAGTACGGTGTTTCTCACCTTTGTGTCCATCAAGTCGGTCAGCAGGCTGCCGTAGTCTATGCCATACGAGTAGTCTGCCCGGTCGATGACTGTCGAAAAGTCCGCAGTACGGCTCAGACGATAGATGATGCAATCGGTGCCATTGGGGCGGAAGTTGGACAATACCAAAGGAGAATGCGTGGACACGACAAATTGCATCCTTGGGAATGTAAGCTGCAGGCGTTCCAATATTTCTTGAGCCAAGGAGGGATGCAAATGAAGGTCAACCTCGTCAATAAAGGCGATGCCTTCGGGATTGCAGTTGGAATTGAGCAGAAATGCTCGGTTAGCCATGTCGAATGCCATGGAAAACGCACGGCGGTAGCCTGCCGGAAGCGAATAGAAGTCAGATTCCATGCCGTTGGCAAACCGCAGTACCACTACTTCCGACTTGCCACGAGCCACAACAGTCAAATCAGTCAATTGGAAATCAAGGTTGTCGGCAGCATTCTCCAACGGTTGTGAAAAGCGCTTCATGCAGTCAGTCACGCACCTCAGGTATTCGGCTTCATGGTTTTGGTCGTGCCCGAACTTGAAGTTCTTCCACTGCATGGCAAAAAACTGCTGCCACACATTGCTGCAGTCACGCGGATCATCCCAATTGTAGTAACCCGCGGGCTTGGAAATGCCGAATTCCGAATTGAGCAAATCTTGGATTTTCTTTCCCACAGTCACCTTCTCGTGTGGAAAAGAGTCGGAATAAAAAGCCATGACGGGCAGGTTCTCCAGACGTTCATATCTGTTCCAGAAACGCACTGCTGCTGCACTATAGGATTCCTTTATGCCGGATGAAAGGCTTTCGCGTTCAAACACGACGTTCAACGGCGTTTCCTCGTCGATGTCGACCTGTATCTCTATACGTATAGGCCATTGCCCCGTTTGCATTTGCCTCCCGTCGGTGTCAACCTGTCTCGTTGCATCTGTCGTTTCAAAACTTCTGATGCTTTGGATGGAGTCGGCAATGAAATTGCGATGGTGAATATTCTTGTTTTTGGAGAAAATGAAACTCAGCGACTGCTTCAATGCAGATATCAGGTTGGACTTTCCTGCGCCATTTTTACCTATCAGCAGTGTGACCTTTCTGCCTAATCGGAGCCCTTGCTCACCATTCAATTGGGCGAAATTTCGATAATTCTGGAGTTTGATATTCTGAATGTACATGGGGCTACAATTCAATCATTCATACTGAAGCTCTGCTTCTCACCTCATAGCTTTCATTTGAACTTCCGTCCGCCGCAGATGATGCGCAGGCGGTTGGCCAGGGCTTTGCCGATGTAGGACCATTGGCCGTGGCGGAGGTTGATGCACAGCTCCTCCAGCGAGCGGTAGGCCTTTACCCAGGGATGTCCCCAACCGACGATGCGGTAGATGCGCTGGCGGAAGGCCACGTGCTCGATCACGTGCTGCGGATGGCGGAGCGGGAAGTCGAGGTCGTAGCGCTTCATGGTGAAGATGCGGCGGTAGCCCGAAGGGAGCGACTGCACGCCGCCGGTGAAGTGGGCCGACTCCTCGAGCACGCCGATGTTGTTGATGAGGTTGAGGCGCGGCACGATGCTGAGCTGCGAGTTGAGCATGAGGTGGGCCGAATAGATCGTTTCGTAGAATGCCTTGCCGCTGGCCTTGTGGGCACGGGCCATGGGCAGGAAATCCTTGCGCAGCTTGCGCTCCTTCACCAGGGCTTCGATGCGGGCCACGGCTTCGGGCTGGTCGAGCCAGGTGTAGTGCTCGTCCCAACGGTTGACCACGCGGGCCCAGGAGGCCCAGCCCGACACGCAGAAATTGGTGGTGAAGAAGTAGTCGCTGTCCTTCACGTCGTCGGTGTGCTCCTCGAAGTTGCAGCCTTGGATCATGCCGATGCGCTCGTCGTGCTCGTAGCGGTCGAGCATTTCCTGACAGTAGCGGAAGAAAGACTGCGTGGGCACGTCGTCATCCTCAAGCACGATGCACTTGTCGACCATCGAGAAGGCCCAACGCTGGCAGATGAATTCGGATGGGTCGCAACCGAAGTTTTTCTCCTGGTACATGCGGTGCACCTCGCAGGGCCAGTCGATGTCGGCCACCACTTGGCGGCAGGCTTCGATGCCGGGCAGGTCGCGTTCGCCGCGCGGCCCGTCCTGGTAGAGGAAAAGGCGGGCGGGGCGTGCCTTGCGCACTTCGTCGAACACTTTGCGGAGCAGTTCGGGACGGTTGAAGAAGAGGATGAGAATGGATATGTCCATAGGGTTTTTCGGTTTGGTGAGTAAGGTGGAACGGTTGTTTGGGAAAGGCCGCATTGGCCGCACTCGGGGGAATGGGCAGTGCCGCTATTTCCGTCGGGCCGGAGAAGGCTCAGATGAGCTTTTCGGCATAGAACACGGCATGGCCGCCGCGCTTGTCGGCAGGCGGCAGCTGCATGTAGTCGTGATAGAGGTCGGTGAGGTAGGCATCGGGGTCGGCCGGGGCATTGAATTCCGCATCTTCAAAGCGGATGCGGCCCGTAGGGAAAATGCTGTCGGTGCGGTGCATGATGCCGTAGCCGTTGTTGTTGAGCGTGTTGGACGTGTATTCGCCCTTGCTGCGGAAACGGCAGGCCACGTTCCACTGCAGCTTGCACAAGGCGCGCTTCAGACCGAAGTAGAAGAACTCGGCAAAGGAGCGCCACGAATAGTAGTGCTGGCTGTTGAGGATGGCATTGGCCCGGCAGTAGCCCTTGGCCACGCGCTTGATGAACTGGGGCGAGCACGAGGGATAGGGCATCATGGGGAAGATGTCGACATAGAGTCCCTTGCAGTAGTCGCGGGTGAAGTCGTCGGCACTCTCGACGAGGAAGGAGTTGCGGTCGCGCACCTTGTAGATGGGCATGCGCACATCGTAGTCGGTGTCGGGCGACTGGAGGAAAAGCCCGTCGGGCAGCTCGCGCTGGGCTGCCTCAACGAAGCGGGGCAGGTCGGCCAGCGGCATGGCAATGTCGATGTCGTCGTCCCAAGGAATGAAGCCCCCGTGGCGCACGGCACCGAGGATGGTGCCGCCGTCGAGCCAGTAGTCTATGTGGTTGCGGCGGCAGATGGCGTCGATTTCCTTGAGGATGGAGAGCTGCTTGAGCTGTACGGCACGGCGGTGCGCTTCAAGATATTTTTTCAGGGGCATGATGGGGTAAGAATCTGTTTGTTGGGGGGAAAACGCCACTTCGTGGCCTTACTTGCGCTTCACGTCGATCACCTGGCCCGTGTAGTCGGCCAGCAGGCAGCGCACCGTGGCTTCGGCCACCACTTCGCTGCGCAGCAGGGTGTCGTCGGGTTCCACGCCGAAGTTCTTCACGCGCATGGGTGTTTTGGTGCGTTCGGGGTTGATGCAGTTCACCTTGATGCCGGTGGGCTCCCATTCCTGCGCGATGGCTTGCACGAAGTTGACGATGGCAGCCTTGGTGGAAGAGTAGATGCTGTAGAAAGCGCGGCCACGGGTGTAGCTGCTTGAGGTGAAGAACACGAGCTTGCCTTGCGTCTGCTTCAGATAGGGGTAGGCCTCGAGGGCCACGTTCACCGTGCCCATGTAGTTGGTGCGCACGGCAGCTTCGATGAGCGTGTAGTCCATGGTGCAGAGCGGTTCCTTGTTGAGTACACCGGCGGTGTTGACCACGAAATCGATGTGCCCCTCGCGGTCGGCCACTTCCTTGAGCGCCCGGGCCACATCGTGGCGGTTGCCCACGTCGGTGCCGCTGAGGCTGCGGGCAAAGCTGTGCACCACGGCTCCGGCCTCGCGCAGCTGGTCGGCCGTGTCCTTGCCGATGCCGTACGACCCGCCGAACACCACGGCCACCTTGCCGCGCAGCTGCTCCTTCTGGGCCTCGGAGGCGGAAGGCAGGCTGCTGCCACGCAGCTGGAAGAGCTTGTCGAGCAGATAGGTGTCCTCCTTGTAGGTGAGCTTCATGTTGCTCTCTTCGCCGGCCACCAGGTGCACGGGCACTTCGGGCATGTATTTCACCACCACGCCGCAGTCGTCGGTCACCTTGAACTGCGGGTCCTTGAAGGCACGGCGGTAGGCTTCGCTGATCACCGAAAGGCGGAAAGCCTGCGGCGTCTGACCACGCTGCAGGCGTGAGCGGTCGGGGATGGAGGCGATGTGGTCGTTCTCGGCCTCGATGATGGTGTCGACGGCCGGCACGGTCACGTCGATGGCCTCGTGGGTGAGCAGGGCCTCACACACATCGTCGATGATGCGCTGCGACACGAGCGGTCGCACGGCATCGTGAAACACGAGGTTCACCTCTTCGCCACCCTCGTAGGCATGGATGGCGGAGAGGCTTGAATCGTAGCGTTCCTTGCCTCCCTTGAGTATCTTCTTCACCTTGCTCCATCCGTTGCGCAGCACGATGTTTTCCACATCGGCCACGTAGTAGGGATTGGAAACGATGGCAATCTCGTCGATGTGCGGATTGCGCTGGAAGGTGTCGATGGTGTGTTCGATGACCATCTTTCCGGCCACCTTGAAGAATTGCTTGGGGGTGCTCATGCCCAGACGGCTACCGACGCCGCCGGCCAGCACTATGGCTATGTTGCGAATCATGGCGAGTGAGTGTGTGGTGTATGATATATATATGGAGTGGGGGATGGGAGATGCGGCAGATTTCATCGGGAAAGTGGCCGCAGGGCCTTTCCCCCAGTCGTTGTGGGGATTACTTTTCGAGTTTGAAGAGGTCGTTGCCGTAGGCCGAAATCAGCGGATAGAAGAATCCGTGTATGCGTCCCTTCAGTCCTTTGGGACGTCCGGGGTAGACTTTGTCGAAATTCCGGCCGCAGAGGCAGCACAGCTTGAGCACGGCAAAAGGGCATCGGCGGAGCATGAGCCGTGCGATTTCGGCGGGCAGGGGGTGGCGCCGGGCATCGATGTGCTCGGCCAGATAGGAATAGAAGAAGCGGTAGTTGCGCTTGCGCTGCAGGTGAAGGCGGTGGAAATAGCCCCACACGTAGGGTTGCCAGGTGGGGTGGGGCACTGCCTCGTAGAATCCGCGGCGGTATACGTGTGTCGTGGCCGAGCCGTCGTAGTGGCGGTGCCAGTTGAGCGGTTCGTCCACCTTCACCAGCCCGCGCCCCATCTGGGCATGCATGCTGAGCCACCAGTCGTAGTAGATGTCGTAGTTCCACTGCGGGATGCGCTGGAGCAGGTCGGCGCGCAGGAGCATGGTGTGGCCGGGCGTGTTGTCGTAGAAGAGCATATGCTCGAAGTCGGTGCGTGGCTGCACGTGCTGGCGGAGCGGCTGCACGTAGTGCAGGTCGGTGTAGTAGTCGGAGAAGCAGAGGTCGGCTTCGCCGATGCGTTCCACCTGGCGGCGGATCTTCTGGGGAAACCAGATGTCGTCCTGGTCGCTGATGGCGATGAACTCGCCCGTGGCGCGAAGCATGGCGGTGTGGAAATTGCGGTTGAAGCCCATCCGCTCGATGTTGCGGTGCACTTTCACCAGTCCGGGATGGTCGCGCTGGTAGGTTTCAAGCAAGTCGAAAGTGTCGTCGGTCGAGCCGTCGTCCTGCACGATGATCTCGTGCAGGGGATAGTCCTGCGCCAGGATGGAATCCATCTGCTCGCGCAGGAACTTGTGTCCGTTGAAGGTGCACATCACCACCGACACGCGCCTTGTTGCTTCGTTTGTTGCCTTCATAGAGAGCAAAGGTAGGCATTTTTTCCGAGAGAGAGGAAAGGCTGCCCTTGATTTCGCTCGCGCATGGTGTTGCAACGCCAAGGTTGGGCGGCAGAAGTCCCTTGACTGATAGAAAAAAGCCCGGCCGTGCCCACTGATGTGGGAACGGCCGGACGGTTCAGTGATAGCACTTATTGCATTTGCGCGGCTGTGACTTGCCCTTGCATCAGAGCACCACCTTGCGCGACACGGTCTGTGCCTGGCAGACCACGTTCACCACGTAGGTGCCTGCGGGCAGTTTCAGCTTTTCCACCTTGGCATTGGTGCTGACCGAGCGGATCACGCGGCCTTCGGTGTCGCTCACCAGGATGCGTTTGCCGAGTCCCTCGGTGGAAGGCATGTGGATGGCAATCTGTCCCTTCGAGGGCTGGATGGAAAATCCTTTCTGCGACAGGGGCGAGCTGATGCCGGTGGCCTTCTTGTTGAGCGAGAGGCGATACACTTGGGTGGCATGGCTGCGCACACGGGTGGAGAGTCGTCCCTTCACCAGCGTGTCAATCTGTTCGCCCTTCCAGAGGTCGCGGGCCACGTATTCGGAGTCGGCGCAGAGTGCCGGAATCTGGCTGAAGTCGAAGGTGAAATTGCGCACGGTGCCGCCGGTGTTGGTCACGGAGAGGGCCACATCGCCGTTCTCCAGGTCCTTGGCGAAGGCCACCATGCCGTTCTTCTCGGCAATGAGGTCGGCCTGCTGGCCCATGCGGTCCTGGTTGAGGGCAATGAGTTCACGGTTCTTCATGATGGCATAGTCGTCGTCGGTGATGTATTTGCTGCGCGGGTCGAACGACAGGGCCATGGGCGACGACCACATGCACCACAGGGCAAACTGCGTGCGATACTCGTCCTGGGTCATGCCGGGGCCGGTGCCGCCGCAGAGGTCGTTCGACGA
>DAIRWG010000087.1:1405-11893 GCA_036802405.1 Alloprevotella sp. | reverse complement strand
ATCGACAAGATGATCTACGTGGTGGGCAACGAGCAGAACTACCACTTCCAGGTGCTCTCCATCCTGCTCGACAAACTCGGCTTCAAGTGGGGCAAGGACCTCGTGCACTTCTCCTACGGCATGGTCGAACTGCCCAACGGCAAGATGAAGAGCCGCGAAGGCACGGTGGTGGATGCCGACGACCTCATGGCCGCCATGGTGGCCCAGGCCCGCGCCAAGGCCGAGGAAGCCGGCAAGTTTGCCGACATGAGCGAGGAGGAGAAGGCCGAAGTGGCCCGCATCGTGGGCATGGGCGCGCTGAAATACTTCCTGCTCAAGGTGGACGCTCGCAAGAACATGCTGTTCAACCCCGACGAGAGCATCGACTTCAACGGCAACACGGGCCCCTTCATCCAGTACACCTACGCCCGCATCCGCTCCATCCTGCGCAAGGCTGCCGATGCCGGCATCCAGGTGCCCGAATCGCTGCCCGCCGACGTGGAGCTTTCCACCAAGGAGGAAGAGATCGTGCAGCACGTGGCCGACTTTGCCGCCGTGGTGCGCCAGGCCGGCACGGAATACCAGCCCGCTGCCATCGCCAACTACTGCTACGAGCTGGTGAAGGAGTACAACCAGTTCTACCACGACTTCAGCATCCTGCGTGAGGAGGACAGCAAGAAGCAGCTCTTCCGCCTCGTGCTCTCGCAAAACGTGGCCAAGGTGGTGCGCCTCGGCATGGGCCTGCTCGGCATCGAGATGCCGGAGAGAATGTAAGCCGATGAACGGACAGGGCGTACGGTTTTGACGTACACCCACATTCAGCACACGCCAAGGGCGGGCTGAAAGCCATTGTTTGGCTTTCTGCCCGCCCTTTCCATATACATATATGCCCACACGGGTCGCCCCGCCGTCACACGCTCGGCAGGGAATGCCCGTTGATCTTGCGGTAGAGGTCGAGCGCATACACGTCGGTCATGCCCGAGAGGTAGTCGAGCACGGCCATGAGGCGGTCGCCCTCGCGCTCCGCATGCACCTCATACTGCGACGGCACCTGCGCCAGCAGCAGCTGCGAATAAGCCTTTTCGGGCGCCAGCACCGCATCCGTCATCAGCTCGAGCAGCGTGTAGATGATGTGGTAGCCGGCCAGGTCGACATCCGTCACCTCCTTGCAGCAATAGATGCGGCCGCGTGCCACCGCTTCACAGCGGCGATAGGCCTGCAGCAGCAGCGGCGGTATGTGGTCGATGAGCGAACCGCGGAACGTGCCGTCGAGGATCTCCGCCTCGTGGTCGAGAAACACCGCCACGCAGGCGCGCTCCAAAGCATTGATCACACACGAACGGTAGTAAACGATCTGGTCGTCGGTGTCCGTGTCGCTCGAATAGGCCCGCGAGAGGCGTTCCCGCTCCTCGGACTCGAAGAAGGAGAGAAAGAGGTCCATCGTCTGCTCGTCGGAAAGCAGGCGCAGCTTGTGGGCATCCTCGATGTCCATGATCTCATAGCAGATGTCGTCGGCCGCCTCCACCAGATACACCAGCGGATGCCGTGCGAAGAGCACCGACCCCCCGTCATCCTCCAGGCAGCGCAGCCCCAGTTCTGCCGCAATGTCGAGGAAGATGCGGCGCTCGCTCTCGAAGAACCCGAACTTGGGCTTCGCCACGGCACGGTCCGACCCGTAGGGATACTTCACGATGGAGGCCAGCGTGGCATAAGTCATCACGAAGCCTCCGCGCCGCCGCCCGTTGAAGTGGTGCGTGAGCAGTCGGAACGTGTTGGCATTGCCGTCGAAGCGCGTCATGTCGAGCCATTCCTCCTCCGTCAGCCGCTGCCCGTCGGCACTCACATGGTCGTGGAGCGCACGGCCGCGCCCCTCGCTGAAGTAGGTGCGTATGGCCCGTTCGCCGGAGTGGCCGAAGGGCGGGTTGCCCATGTCGTGCGCCAGGCAGGCCGCGCTCACGATGGCCCCCATGCCCGTCACCTCGGTGTCGGCCAGCTCGGGATGACGCTGCACCAGCACGCGGCTGATGTCGGTGCCGAGCGAGCGGCCCACACTCGACACTTCGAGGCTGTGGGTGAGACGGTTGTGCACGAACACGCTGCCCGGAAGGGGAAACACCTGCGTCTTGTTCTGCATGCGGCGGAAAGCGGCCGAAAAGATGAGCCGGTCGTAGTCGCGCTGAAACTCGGTGCGACGTTCCGCAAGCGGCTTCTGCCGGTTCTCCTTGCCCAATCGCTTGGAGGAAATGAGAGTTTGCCAATTCATAGTCGGAAAAGATGCTTGGATAGGTGGGCAAATTTACGAAAAAGATGGTCGGAAAACGCATTTTCGCCCCAAGGAAAGCCCTATGTGTGCCGTTTTCAGTATTTTTGCATACTTGGAAGGCACGGCCCCGCGCCAAAGCCGCTTCCACCAAGCATCCATCCCGACTTATGAAAATACGCATCATCAACCATTCCCACCACCCGCTGCCCGCCTACGCCACCCCCCAGAGCGCCGGGCTTGACCTCCGTGCCAACCTCGACGAGAGCATCGTGCTCCAGCCCATGGAGCGCCGCCTGGTGCCCACCGGACTGCGCATCGCCCTGCCGCAGGGCTACGAGGCTCAGGTGCGTCCGCGCTCCGGCCTGGCCCTCAAGCACGGCATCACCCTGCTCAACACGCCCGGCACAATCGACGCCGACTACCGGGGCGAAATCGGCGTTATCCTGGTCAACCTCTCCACCCAGCCCTTCACCGTGGCCGACGGCGAACGCATCGCGCAGCTCGTGATCGCCCGCCACGAAGTGGCCGAATGGGAGCCCGTGGAGTCGCTCGACGACACGCAGCGCGGCGAAGGCGGATTCGGACACAGCGGCCGCCGCTGAGAGCGGGGTGCGGCTTTCCGCACCGCCCGTTTCGCCCGTCTCCACCACAAAACGGCCGGAAAATGCGGCCACACCATGCAAGGTGTGCCCCATCGGCGCGTTTATGTTTCCAAGCACCTCATTCATCCGCATCCATCCATCACTCCTCCATCCTTCATCCATGCACCCACGCATAGCCATCCTCCTGCTGGTCATCTGCGCCCTGGCCTCGTGCCGCACGCCGATGCCCCGAAAGTCTGATGCCCGGCAGCAGACGGAGCGTGCCGTGCCCGACAGCGAGGGGCCCGACGACCGGCGCTTCAACGAACTCTTCCTCGAAGCCATCTGCCAGAAGGAGGCCGAACGCCTCGATGCGGAATACGAGCTGCTCGACCAGGCCCTGCGCCTCAAGCCCGACGACCCCGATGCCTGCTTCGAGATGGGGCTGCTCAAGCTCTCGGCATCGGCCTACTCCGACACGCTCACACGCCAGGAGGGCGATTCGCTGCTCCACAAGGCCGCACGCCTGGCCCCCGGCAACCTGCACTACCGCGAAACGCTCGCCATCTTTCTGGCCAACAACGCCAAATTTCACGAGGCCATCCAGATTTACGAGGAAATAGCCGAGGCAAAGCCCACCTCCGAAACGCTCGCCACCCTCGTGTGGCTCTACAAGCAAAACGGCGACTACGCCGGAGCCATCCGCACCATCGACCGCCTCGAGCGCATCGACGGACGCAGCGAAGCGCTCAGCCTCGAAAAGTTTCAGACCTATCTGGCCATGAAGGACGACGAGCATGCCTACAAGGCCATCGAGGACCTCTGTGCCGAGTATCCGCTCGACCTCCGCTACCGTGTGCTCCTGGGCGACCTCTACGACCAGCACGGCCACCACGAACGCGCCATCGAAATCTACAAGGACGTGCTCACCGCCGAGCCCAACAACAGCTATGCGCAGCTCTCCCTCCTGGCCTACTACAAGGCCGCCGAGGCCGACTCCCTCTACGCCGACCTCCTCCACCGCGTGGTGCTCAACCCGCAAACGGCATCGGAGGCGCGCATCGAGGCCATGAAGGCCTATGCCATCGACCACGTCAACCGGCATGCCGACCCCGCCCCCGTGCTCTCCCTCTTCCGCCAGGCCCTGCGCCAGCCGCAGGACACGCGCGACATGGCCGAGCTCTGCGCCTACTACATGAGCGCCATCCAGCTGCCTGCCGACTCCCTCATACCCGTGATGCGGCTGATGCTGGAGGCCGAGCCCGACTACAACCGCGCCCGCCTGCAGCTCCTGCAGCTCATGCTCCAGAAGGACAGCATGCAGCAGGCGGCCGACATCTGCCGCGAGGGGGAGGCCTACACGCCCGACGAAGTCACCTACTACTACTACGAGGGAGTGGCCCTCTACCGCCTCGGACGCGATGCCGAAGCCATCAGCGCCCTGCGGCGTGGCACGGAGCGCACCGGCCCCGACACCGACCCCGAGTTGGCCTCCGACCTCTATGCCCAGCTCGGCGACGTGCTGCACGAGAACGGCCGGCGCCAGCAGGCCTTTCAGGCCTACGACGAGGCCCTGCGCTTCAATGCGCAAAACCTCCTCTGCCTCAACAACTATGCCTACTTCCTCACGCTCAGCGGCACCGACCTCGACCGCGCACGGAGCATGAGCCTGCGCACCGTGGAGGCCGAACCCGACAACGTCACCTACCTCGACACCTACGCCTGGGTGCTCTGCTGCATGAAGCGCTATGCCGAGGCACGCATCTATGCCGACCAGATGCTGCGCCACGCCACAAGCACCCCCGACAACGCCACCCTCTTCGACCATGCGGGCGACATCTACTTCCACAACGGCGAACGCCAGCGGGCCATCGCCTTCTGGAAGAAAGCCCTACGCCTCAGCTCCGCCAAGGCCGACCGCCGGCGTCTGGCTGCCAAACTCAAGCGCCAGCGGCCCTGACGCTTGCCTCACCCCACCAAGCACACTACTATTTATGAAACACATTCTCCATACGTTCATTCCTGCCATGGCCGCCGTGCTCGCCATGCTTGCCATGCTCACCACGACCTCCTGCCGATCCACCAAGGGAGTGGTGAACCCCTCTGCTCCCCTACCATCCACGACAGGCCCCACAACGGCCCCCGCCACAACCTCCGCCTCGGCCACGGCCGACGCCTTCGTGCGCAAGGTGGCGGCCCAGGCACAAACGGCCCCCTGCCTCACCGCCAAGGCCAAGGTGGAACTGCAGGGCATGGGCAAGAGCCTCAGCATCAACGGGCAGCTGCGCATGAAGCGCGACGATGTGGTGCAGCTCTCCCTCAGCTTCCTCGGCATGGAAGTGGGACGCATGGAGTTCACCCCGCAGGACGTGCTCATTGTCGACCGCATGAACAAGCAGTATGTGCGTGCCGCCTATTCCGAGGTGAGCTTCCTCAAGCGTGCCAACCTCGACTTCTATTCCCTCCAGGCACTCTTCTGGAATGAGCTCTTCATTCCCGGCGAACGCACCGTGGCCGGCCACACCGCGCGTTTCAGCATGGCCTCAACGGGATCCTCCATCGCCACCCTCACCCTGACCGACACGCCGCAGCTCACCTACACCTTCCTGGCCTCTACCACCCGTTCGCTCGTCGAGCAGCTGCAGGTGAAGGGCAAGAAGGCCGACGACAAAGGCACCTTTGCCTTCACCTACTCCGACTTCGCCACCTTCAACGCCCGCCCCTTCCCCACCACCATGTGCATGGCCGTGAGCGGCACGGGCCACGACGTCAGCCTCACGCTCCGCCTCTCGCGCCTCACCACCGACTCCGACTGGCAGCAGCGCACCACCGTGTCGGGCAAATACACCCGCCGCACCCCCGAAGAAGTGCTGGGCCGACTGCTGAAGTAAGCCCACGTCACCCCCATCCACCCCATCCCCACTCACCACCTCCATCCGCCCATGTCCAGATTCATCCACCTGCTGATCCTCCTGCTTTTGGCCTGCGCCCCCGTCATGGCACAGACCAACCGCCACATCCGCCGCCTGCAGAGCCAGCAGCAGTCACTCAAGAAGGAAATAGCCAACCAGGAACAGATGCTGCGTTCCACCCGGAAGGATGTGAACGCACAGCTGGCCAACCTCAACGTGATCAACGCACAGATCGAAGGCCAGCAGAAATACGTCGACGGCATCCACGCCGAACTCACCACCCTCTCCACCAGCATCCAGGGACTGGAGCAGCAGCTCCGGCTGCTCGAAGCCGACCTCGAGAGGTGCAAGCACAAGTACCGCCATGCGGTGAACTACATGTTCCGCAACCGTCTGCAGCTCTCGAAGTGGCAGTTCATCCTCTCTGCCCGCGATTTCCGCCAGATGTACCGCCGCATGCGCTACATGACGCAGTTCTCGCGCTACCAGCGCGCCCAGGCCCGCATCATTGCCCGCAAGGAGGACGAAGTGGCCCGCAAGCGCGCCGAACTGCTCGGCGTGAAGGTGGAGAAAGACCGCCTCTTCGCCGAAGGGCAAGCCGAAACGCGCAAGCTGCAAGGCCAGCAGACCGAACGCCAGCAAGTGGTGGACGAACTCAACAAGAAGCAGACCCAGCTGCAGGCATCCATCGCACAGCAGCGCAAGAAGGCCGCCGCTCTCGATGCACAGATCGACCGCCTCATCCAGCAGGAAATAGCTGCTGCCGCCGAACGCCGCCGCAAGGCCGAGGCCGAGCGCCGCCGCAAGGCCGAGCTGGCACGCCAAGCCGAAATCAAGCGACAGGCCGAGCTCAAGCGCCAGCGTGAGCAGGCCGCTGCAGCAGCCAAGCGCGAACAGACCCGCAAGGAGGCCGAGCGCCGCCGCGCGCAACAGCAGGCACAAACGGCCAAACGCAACGCCCAAGCTGCCGAAGCTAAGGCCAAGGGCAAAGCCACCGCCGCTGCGCCCAAGCCCTCGCGCAGCAGCAAACGCACCACGGCTTCGGCCGAAGTGGCCGAAACGCCGCGCACCACGGCCATGCCTTCCTTCAACGAGGCCGACAATGCCGACCGCGCCCTCTCGAGCAACTTCGCGGCCAACCGCGGACGGCTGCCCATGCCCATCACCGGATCCTACGCCATCACCACCCACTTCGGCTCCTACAACGTGGAGGGCCTCCACGGCGTGCAGCTCGACAGCAAGGGCATCAACATCACGGGGCGGCCGGGGGCACAGGCCCGCAGCATCTTCCGCGGCGAGGTGACCTCGGTGTTCCCCTTCGGAGGCACCTACAACGTGATCGTGCGCCACGGTTCCTACCTCTCCGTCTACTGCAACCTGTCATCCATCGCCGTGCGCCGGGGACAGGAAGTGAGCGCACGCCAAACGCTCGGCACCGTGGCCACCGACGCCTCCGGCAACTGCACCCTCCACTTCCAGCTGCGCAAGGAAACCTCCAAGCTCAACCCCGAAGCCTGGCTCGGACGATAGGCCCCAAGAAGCTCCCCCAAAAGCGAAACAAACAAGAAGCCCAACTTTTCCCACACCCATTCCCCTACCCCCTATGCAAGAACCCCCAAAGCACCTGTCGAAATGGTACGTCAAGCTCGGAGGCTGGATGCTACACCAGCTCTCGCGCCTGCCCCTGTGGTGGCTCTACCGCCTCTCCGACCTCGTCATGCCCATCCTCTACTACGTGGTGCGCTACCGCCGGCGCGTGGTACGGGAAAATCTCGAACACTCCTTCCCCGACCGCTCGCTCGTCGAGCGCAGAGCCATCGAATGGCGTTTCTACCGGTTCTTCTGCGACTACGCCGTCGAAACCATCAAGATGCTCACCATCTCGCCCGACGAAATGAAGCGCCGCATGAAATTCTTCGGCGTGGAGCAGATGGATGCCGAACTCAAGGAGCAGCCCTTCGTGTTTCTCATGCTCGGCCACTACGGCAACTGGGAATGGATCAGCACCATGGGCATGTGGACATCCACCCCTTGCGGACAGCTCTACCGCCCCCTGCGCGACCCCGTGTTCGACCGCCTCTTCTACCATCTGCGCACCCGTTTCGGCAACGACAACATTTCAAAATACGATGCCCTGCGCCACATCCTCGGCCTGCGCCGCGAAGGCAAGCGCTGCCACATCGGCTTCATAGCCGACCAAAGCCCCACCCCCGTCAGCATACACGACTGGGTGCAATTCCTCCACCAGGACACGCCCATCTTCACCGGTGCCGAACGCATCGGCAAGAAAGTGGGAGCGGCTGCCTACTTTGCCCACGTCACCCGTCCACGCCGCGGCTACTACGAGTGCCACCTCGAGCGGCTCACCCCCGACATGAAGCTCCTGCCCGACTTCCAGGTGACCGAACTCTACATGCACCGGCTCGAGCAGGAAATCAACGACACGCCGCACCTCTGGCTCTGGAGCCACCGCCGGTGGAAACACACCCGCGAAGAAGTGGCCGAAGCACAACGGCGCGGGAAATAAAATCCCCTCCCCCCCGCAAGGCTTGCGCATTCATCACCCCTCCGCAGGAAAATCCGCATCCGCAGGCACTCACGGCCCCATTCACCTCAACCTTTGCCAATTTTTCACAAAGCCCTTGGGCCACAACCAAATAATTTGTTGTAACTTTGCCGCCGATATGCGCCCGCGCAAGGCAAAAGCCTTGCACTCAGACGTTTACCCCACACAACCGACAACAAACAATACAATCATAACGACAACAATGCTTAAAAGATTATTGATGCTGGTGCTCTTCGTGGCACCGTTGAGCCTCTGCGCTCAGAAGTTCGCCCACTTCGACTATGCCTCCATCATGCAGGCCATGCCCGAATACAAGAAGGCACAGACCGAGCTCGAAACCATGGGCAAGCAGTATCAGACCGAACTCGAGAACCTCCAGAAGGAACTCCAGACCAAGGCTGAAAACTATCAGAAGACCGATGCCGACCCCAACACGCCCCAGAACATGAAGGACCGCCACCAGCAGGAGCTGCAGGACATGTACCAGCGTCTGCAGCAGGCCCAGCAGGACAACACCGAAGCATTCCAGAAGGCACAGCAGACCAAGATCCAGCCCATCACGCAGAAGGTGATGGACGCCGTGAACGCTGTGGCCAAGGAAGGCGGCTATGTGTACATCATGGACAAGAACGCTGCCCAGGGTGCCGGCATCGTGATCAACGAAACGCTCAGCTCCGACGTCACCGCCACGGTGATGAAGAAGCTCGGCATCTCCGCAGCCCCGGCCACGGCCAAATAAGCCACGCCACGGCTGCATGAAGCGCAAGCCCCGGGCGAGGAAGCCTCACCCGTTTTCCCCGAGGCAATGCCAGAGCCCAGGCTCGCACACACACCATTCACGGCACATCGGCTCGCACCAAGAGTCCATGTGCCGTTTTTCGGTTCTTCACCCCACACATCTTTCCCCATCCATCCCCCCACAGCCACTCCACCATGATCACCCTCCGCAACATCCACAAGTCCTTCGGCACACTCGAAGTGCTCAAAGGCATCGACCTCAACATCCAGCCCCACGAAGTGGTCAGCATTGTCGGCCCCAGCGGTGCAGGCAAAACCACCCTGCTCCAGATCATGGGCACACTCTACGCCCCCGACTCCGGCGAAGTGAACATTGCCGGTGAGGACGTGCTCCGGCTCTCCGGACCACGCCTCTCGCGCTTCCGCTGCGAGCACCTCGGCTTCGTATTCCAGTTTCACCAGCTGCTGCCCGAATTCTCGGCCCTCGAAAACGTCATGATCCCCGGCCTCATCGCCCGGCGCAAGGAGAGCGAAGTGAAGGCCCGCGGCCTTGAGCTGCTCGACTACCTCGGCCTGGCTGACCGCGCCAACCACCGTCCCGCCCAGCTCTCGGGCGGCGAGAAGCAGCGCGTGGCCGTGGCACGCGCACTGATGAACAAGCCCGACGTCATCCTGGCCGACGAACCGTCGGGCTCGCTCGACACGCACAACAAGGAGGAGCTGCACCAGCTCTTCTTCCGCCTGCGCGACGAGATGGGCCAAACCTTCGTCATCGTCACCCACGACGAGCAGCTCGCCACCCTCACCGACCGCACCATCCACCTGGTCGACGGACTCGTGGCCAACCCCGAAACACCGACAGCACAGTAATCCCCACCCCCGAACACCACCACCCATCATGATCAAACTCGGCAACTACAACACCCTGCGCATCACGCGCTTCACCGACCACGGAGCCTACCTCGACGGAGGAACCGTCGGCGAAATCCTCATGCCCAAAGCCTACGTCAGCCGCGAGATGCGCCCCGGCACGGAAGTCAACGTGTTCGTCTACCTCGACCAGAGCGAACGGCTCGTCGGCACACTCGAAACGCCCCTCGCCCGCGTGGGCGACTTCGCCTTCCTCCGTGTGGCATGGGTCAACGAGTTCGGAGCCTTTCTCGACTGGGGACTGATGAAGGACCTCTTCGTGCCCTTCCGCGAGCAGAAGATGCCCATGCAGCAGGGACGCTCCTACCTCGTACACATCCACATCGACCAGGAAACGCAGCGCATCGTGGCCTCGGCCAAGGTGGAGCGCTACCTCCAGCCCGCCACCCCGCTCGACTACCACCGCGGACAGGAAGTGGAAGCCATCGTGCAGCAGAAAACGCCCCTCGGATTCAAGGTCATTGCCGACAACCGCTGCGCCGGACAACTCTACGACGACCAGATCTTCCAGCAGGAGCC
>DAIRWG010000087.1:0-1305 GCA_036802405.1 Alloprevotella sp. | reverse complement strand
CATATGAAATGATTGGCCCCACAGACTGCCGCATCAAGCGCTTTGATGCTTACGACAAGGAATGGCTCGACTTCATTGTCGACAGCAGGACGGGCAAACGGCCTTGGGACGGCTATGACATCATCGAAGGTGGCGTGGCCGATGATCGAGTCATTGATGCCGTTGAAGCGTACATCAACGGATATGCAGATGTAGAGCACACTTTACGGCAGCTTATTTACCACAAGCCAAACTATCAAATCTGCCTGCTGAATCAAGAGATAACAGACGAATGCCTACATTTCCAATCATTCGAAAAGCTGTAACGACATGTTAGACTTCTTGTTATGGAACAAAATCGCCCGCATCATCATGCAGTTGGCCGAAACGCTTGACATTTCGACCGACAGAGCATTGCAAATTTTCTACGACTCAGACGTTTGCCGCTTCCTTCACGACCCCGACATGGGACTGCACCTGATGAGCGACACTTACATTGTCGACACCCTGATAGACGAATTGAGAAGCAAACAGTAACGCCATGCGCCCCCACCAGTATGCGCGCCGAATGTTTTTCAGCTTCGCAACGAACCTCGCGCACTGCAAACAGAGGCGGGGCCCTTCACCCCGTCCCCAAGATGCAGCCCTTCCGCGCCGCTCTGAGGGCTTTGTAAAATCACGGACAACAAATCCGACTAACATTCAGGAAATGAATAAGCAATTGAATAATCTGAGGCAAATGCTCGTATGTGTATTTGTCGGTTTGTGTGTGCATCTGAATGTAAACGCACAAGTTAAGCTTTCGGTGCAATATTCTGATACGGTCAGTGTCGGAAAACCGTTTGAAATCAAGTATGTGGTTGAGGGGGGAGGAACCGTTTCACCTCTTCCCATAGATGTAAACAACGAGTCGGTGCAGGCGATAAGCGGGCCTTCTGTAAGTATACATACTACAACGTCTTTCGTAAATGGCAAAATGGAAACACGCAAGTCCGTGTCATTTAGCTATTGGTTTGCTTGCGCGAAGCCGGGAACGTATCGTATCCCCACACTTTCGGCAATCGATTCAGTCAGTAATAACGAAATGTCATTTCCTGATGATTTGACTTTTTTTGTTTGCAAGGATAAATGCACGCGCGAAAGCCAGAGTAACATAAAAAAGCGCAAAAACAAAAAACCAGCAAAAGATTCGTTTGCAAATTGTGTTGTCGTGGTGGACAAGAATAAAATATCTCTAGGAGATAGTGTAAGATGTCGAGTGTATTTATATTCAGATACAGACTTGATATCTTGCTATGTTTACAAAAGTTCGTTTGGGGCAGACAA
>DAIRWG010000086.1:0-12047 GCA_036802405.1 Alloprevotella sp. | reverse complement strand
GTAGGTATTAACGGTTTCGGTCGTATCGGCCGTTTCGTATTCCGCGCTGCTCAGAACCGCGACGACATCCAGATTGTAGGTATCAACGACCTTTGCCCCGTTGACTACTTGGCTTACATGCTCAAGTACGACACCATGCACGGTGCATTCCAGGGCACGATCGAGGCTGACGTTGAGAAGAGCGAGCTCATCGTAAACGGCAACCACATCCGTGTTACCGCTGAGCGCAATCCGGCTGACTTGAAGTGGGACGCTGTAGGTGCTGAGTACGTTGTTGAGTCCACTGGTCTCTTCCTCACCAAGGAGAAGGCTCAGGCTCACATCCAGGCTGGTGCCAAGTACGTGGTAATGTCTGCTCCTTCCAAGGACGACACCCCCATGTTCGTATGCGGCGTAAACTTCGACAAGTACGAGAAGGGCACTCAGTTCGTTTCCAACGCTTCCTGCACCACCAACTGCTTGGCTCCTATCGCCAAGGTGTTGAACGACAAGTTCGGAATCGTAAACGGCTTGATGACCACCGTTCACTCTACTACCGCTACTCAGAAGACCGTTGACGGTCCCTCTTTGAAGGACTGGCGCGGTGGCCGTGCTGCCAGCGGCAACATCATCCCCTCTACTACGGGTGCTGCTAAGGCTGTAGGCAAGGTTATCCCCGAACTCAACGGTAAGCTCACTGGTATCTCTATGCGCGTTCCGACTTTGGACGTTTCTGTAGTCGACCTGACTGCCAACCTCGCAAAGCCCGCCACTAAGGAGGACATCTGCAAGGCTATGAAGGAAGCTTCCGAAGGTGAATTGAAGGGTGTACTGGGCTACACTGAGGATGCTGTTGTATCCAGCGACTTCCTCGGCTGCACCAACACTTCTATCTTTGACGCCAACGCCGGTGTTTACCTCACTGACACTTTCGTTAAGGTGATCAGCTGGTATGACAATGAGATCGGCTACTCTAACAAGGTGCTCGAGCTCATCGCCCACATGGCTAAGGTGAACGGCTAATCAAAACCCAAAATCAGCGAGATTAGTTATCTCCGTTTAGGTTCATACCGCTGCAATACGCAAAAGCTGTGTTGCAGCGGTATTTATTTTCAACAAATGCTTGCACTTCCACGCATTCATCGCCAACAGACAATGCTGCCCAAGAAAGCACTAATCCTACCCACCCATACACATGTACGATTTCATCACCATACTAGGCCCAACGGCATCGGGCAAGACACAGGCCGCTGTCGAATTGGCACAAAAGACCCATGCTGAAATCATCAGCGCGGACAGCAGACAAGTGTACCGCCGAATGGACATCGGTACAGGGAAAGACCTAAGCGATTACGAAACCAATGGCCAACGCATCCCGTATCACCTCATCGACATTGCCGAGCCAGGAACAAAATACAATGTATTTGAGTACCAGCAGGATTTTCTGCATGCCTACGACGACATCAAGCAGCGCGGCAAGAATGTGATAGTCTGTGGAGGAACAGGCCTCTACCTTGAAAGCATCTTGCGCAGCTATCGGCTTTCCCCCGTACCCCAAAATCCCGAATTACGCGCCCGCTTGGCTGGAAAGTCACTAAGTGAACTGACAGAAATGCTAAGTGGGATGAAATCATTGCACAACACAACGGATGTCGACTCAGCACAACGAGCCATCAGAGCCATTGAAATAGCGGAATACTACGCTCAAAATCCCGTAGAGAACCGTCCCTTCCCCGAATTCCGTTCCTATGTAGTGGGCATCGACATTGACAGAGAAACACGACGCCAACGGATTTCAGAAAGATTGAAAAGCCGACTTCAGGAGGGAATGGTTGAAGAAGTGCGGTCGCTACTTGCCGAAGGAATCAAGCCAGAAGATCTCATCTACTACGGACTGGAGTATAAGTACCTGACGCTCTATGCCACCGGGCATTTGACCTACGCCGACATGTTCACACAACTTGAAATTGCAATCCACCAATTTGCCAAACGCCAGATGACCTGGTTCAGAGGCATGGAACGGCGTGGCATCCACATCCATTGGATGAAAATGGAAAAAGTAAGGGAGCTGGCCAACAACACCGAATTGTTCTAACCACAACCGTGACGGACAAGGAATGCCTCGAATCCCCTTAAACAAAGCCAGTGCACCTGCATTGAAAGCCACTTCGAAACAAGCCCGTATGGGCACCAACAATCCAATTCAGCATGCCATCAAAATCGTGGGCTGTAATCTATTGCCCGAAAGAAGGATCTCCTCGCACACACAAGCGATGGAAAGAAATCCGTCGCCAGCTTGACAGCTATGGTGTGACTTATGACTACGTTCAAAGTGAAGGCCCCGGTTCAGTCGAGCGACTCGCCGCCATGATGACCCGGTCAGGCTACCGCACCATCATCATCGTAGGCGGCGATGCTGCACTCAATCATGCACTGTGCGGCATCATGTCCACCGAATGCCCCGATGGGAAACATCCCGTGCTTGGCGTAATCGCAAACGGATTCGGCAACGACTTTGCCAAGTTTTGGGGATTCTCAGCCGACGACTACAAAGGCACCATCCAATGCCTGCTGCGCCATCACACCCGCAAAGTGGATGTAGGGCGAGTTCAAGCAACAGCCGACAATGGGCAACGCCAAACGCACTATTTCCTGAATTGCATCAATCTGGGAGTATCAGCCTCCATCACCAACCTTCGGAGAAAAACCCGCAGCATCTTCGGGCTCAACACCATTTCCTATTTCGCATCCGCGCTGCTGCTTCTCTTCCAAAGAATGCAGCATCGTTTCACCTTCCATCTCAGCGGAGAAACCGTTGACAAGAAGGGAATGGCCCTGTGCATAGGTTCGGCGCATGGCTATGGCCAAACGCCCAGCGCGGTGCCCTACAATGGATTGCTCGATGTGACACTCGTGTCGCAGCCCAAACTCACTCAAATCTTTCACGGATTGTGGCTACTGCTCACCGGGCGTTTTCTGAGCCATCGAGGCGTAAGCGTGTGGCGCACCAATCACATTTGCTTCACCTCCACTGGGCATTCGCTCATCAGCATCGACGGCCGCGTGCTTCACAAAAGCATACGAGCTTTAGACGTAGACATACTGCCCGAGGAAATAGAGTTTCTCATACCGTAACCACACCCCCTCCCCAAAAAAGACCCCACGCCCCGTAGAAACCCAGACGTGGCATAAATCCCAAAAGGAAAGTCCGTCCTTTCACGCAAGCTTGCGGAAAGGACGGACTTTGTGTTTCATCATGAGAACCGCACGTTGGGCTTAAACCCAGCCCAACGGCAGTATCAGCTTATGCTTATCAGAACGAAAGGCGGACACCCACCTGGCAATGCCAACGCGAGGAAATGTCCTTCTTCGAAGGTGCATTGTTGCTGTTGTAAGTGTAAGTCGGAGTGTAAACCGTCTTTTCGCCAACCACAGCCTTGTCCAGCGAAGCAATCTTCAAGGGAGAGTAGCTCCAATCCACATCGTAGTTAGCTCCCCACTTCTTGTTGAGCATGTTGGTGAAGTTCACGATGTCGAAGGTGAATTCAAGCTTGCCGATGCCCTTCAGATTGTAGATGTTCTGCGAGAAGTGCACATCCACTTCATGCTCCCACTTCGAGAGATTGGAGTTGCGCTCGGCATACTGGCCACGGTGATCCTTGGCATAACTGTCGTGCTCAATCCAATTGGCAAACTTGGCACGGTCGTCCTCAGTCTTGAACTTCATGAGATTCAGCTGCTCAGCCGTCGGAATGAAGAGCAAGGAATTTCCCGATGCGCCATCGCCATTGAAATCGGTCTTCGTAGCATCGCTCACGGTCAAGCTGTAACGTGCGCCAGTAGAAGCATTGTAAGTCACGGCCACTGTCGTGCTCATCCATCCGTTGAGGTATTTGGGCGTAGTGTAGCTTGCAGTCAAGAGGATGCGGTGAGGAATGTCGAACTTGGAGAAGCCCAATTCGCTGTCAGAGTTGGTGTCAACCGAGAAGTTCTTCTTCCAGTTCGAGGAAGCCACCGACGACTTGCCATCGTTCACCGACTTGGCACGGCTGAAGGTGTAGCTTGCCATCAGGTCGAGGCCAAAGTCAAACGACTTCTGCAACTGTGCTGAAACAGCATAGGTGTAACCCTTGTTGGTATTCTTCAGATTGATGATCGAGTAATAGTTGCTCTTGGCAGTCGTGTAGTAAGGAGCAGCTGATGCCTCCACTTCGGGGCTCACCGCATAGGTGGTGCCCGCATTTGAAAGCGCGAGATTCTCGAAGAACACATTGTTGAGCGTTTTGGTGTAAACGCCTTCCACGGTGAACTTCACATCGCCCGGAAGGATTTCCTCAACAGCCAAGTTAGCGCGAAGAGCCTGCGGGAACTTGTAGTCCTTGCTCACCGTAACGATGTCGGGCTTTGCCTGACTTCCTGCACCGGCCTGATCGGTCAGGGCCTTGAGCGGATCCTTGGCATAATCCCCCAACTTAGGCACATTGGTCTTGCTGATTGTGGTGCCCTTCGACTCCATACCCGTGTTGTTGTAAGCGTTCGAAAGCCACACGAAAGGTACACGACCGGTGAAGAGGCCTACGCCGCCACGGATGAGCGTGCGGTGACTATCATCGGTATACCAGTTGAAGCCCAAACGGGGCGAAACAAGCACCTTGGCACCCGGCATTTCCCCCACACGGCTTTCGATGGCACGTTTTTCGTAGCCCACGGTATAGGTGTTTTCCGAAGCCCACTGATTGAATTTGGGGTTCGTGGTCGGATCGTTGAAGAGTACAGGAATGTCGAAGCGAATGCCCAGTGTGGCATTGAAGTTGCGGTTCAGTACCCATTTGTCCTGAGCGTAAAATCCGAACTGGCCCGACTTGAGAACAGGAGCATACTTGGTGTCACCGCCAGTGAGGCTCGGATCGGTGTACTTGTAGGTAAACTTGCTCGGATTGTCGTTGAGGAACTCGTCGAGCGAATCGTAATACCAAGAACCGTTGGAAGCCTGGATGAAGAGGTTCGACATGCGATAGAACTCGTTGTGCGTTCCGAAAGTGAAAGTGTGGTCACCCATATACCAAGAGAGGTTGTCCTCGAAGGAATAGATGTCCTGATCCAAACGGTTGGCACCCGAAGAATAGTCCGTACCTATGTTACCCGTGATATTGGAAATCGTGCCGTCGGCACTCGGCAGATTGTAAATCTGCACGGTAGGACCCTGATAGGCCACATCGCGGTGATCACGCACGATATTGGCAGAAGCACGGAATTCGTTGTAGAGGTTGTCGCTGATGTGCGAAGTCAACTCAGCCACAATCGAATTCGTCTTATTGTTCATGCGGTAGCTCGAGTTGTTGAAAGTGTAGCTCGAAGTACCTGCCCCATACTTGTCATCGAATGCATTCTGGTGCTGATAGCGGAGGCTGAGTTTGTTCTTGTCGTTGATGTTCCAGTCCACACGAGCCAGAAGTCCGAACGACTTCTTGTCGACGTTGCGCTGGCCATATCCTTCATGGAATCCAGTAAGTTCCTCATAGCGCTCGGCAATCTGGCTGGCAGTTCCGGCAGCGAGGTAGGTGGGAGCATAGCCCGGATAGATGCTTACAGGATAGCTCTGCTTTTTTGCCTCGGCACTTACGAAGTAGAAGAGCTTGTCCTTGATGAAAGCGCCGCCCAACGTACCGCCATACGTACGCTCGTACTGCTGCGTCATGGGGATCTTCTTGTAGTCGTTGAGCGCACTGTACTTGCCATACATGTTCTGGTTGTTGAAGTAGGTGTAGGCAGTGGCATGCGTCGTGTTCGTACCTTGCTTCGTCACCGCATTGATGGCACCGCCCGTAAATCCGCTTTGGCGAACATCGAAGGGAGCCACAACCACCTGAATCTCCTCAATGGCATCCATCGAGATGGGGTTTGCACCCGACTGTCCGCCATTGGTGCCCGAAGAAGTCAATCCGAACACGTCGTTGCTCACCACACCGTCAATCTGGAAACTGTTGTAACGGTTGTTGGAGCCAGCGAAACTGATGCCGCCATCCTTGTTGGCCATGGCCATCGGCGAAGTCTTCACCAGATCATACACGTTGCGGTCAACCGTCGGGATGTTCTGAATCTGCGCCATGGAGAAATTCTGCGAACCGCCTCCCTTCTGCTTGCGAGCCACACTGACTGTAGCTTCGCCCAGCGTATTCTCGTTGGGACTGAGATCCACATTGATGGGGAGCGAGTTACCCAGTTCGAGATAGAGTTTTTCAAACGAACGCGAAGCATAACCCAGATAGCTCACCGTCACGGTGTAAGGTCCACCCGTACGCATACCTTGAATGGTGTAGCGGCCGTCCTTGTTGGTCACTGCACGGTAGCGTGTGCCCGAAGGGTTGTGCACGGCTACGATTTGCGCACCGATGACGGGTGCATTGTTTTCGTCAACAACCTGACCGTTGATGGACGAAGTCGTGACTTGCGCACTCGCCACCACGGCAAAGGTGGGGGCAGTGAGTGCTGCGAGCAAAATTTTTGAGAAGTGTGACATACTATATTTGATTAGTAGTAGTTTCTGTCAGGATGCGCATCAGCGTGCCAGCATATCTTTCACTTGGTCCAGGCACCCGTCACAGGGCGCGGGCTCGATGCCCAGCAAATGGCACAACAAGGGATAAACATTCGTGTTCTGAAACACCTGAGGCTTGCGGTATCCCCGTTTGAAATCGGGGCCGACAGCGCGGAAGGGCACTTGCATGTCGAAGGAAGTGGGGTCGAACCCGTGTGTGCCACGTGTGCCCTCGCGCACGACCACACGCTCGGTCAGCAGCCAGCCACAGTCGGGATTGACCACGATGTCGCCGATGTTGGCATTTGCACCATACTGCAAGTAGGCAGGCACTTCAGCCTTGTGCCAAACCTTCACATGAGGCATTCCGGCCAAAGCCTTCAGCAGCAACTTCTCGCACCCCTTTCTGGGCCAGATGTGTGTGGGCAAATCCACTTGCATGCGTTCCACCCATTCCGGCTTCACATAGTCGGATATGTTCACCTGATGTGCCGCATCCACTGGAGCCATGCCATGATCCGACAACACGATCAGATTCACGCTGTCGCGCACTGGCAAAGTCTGCAAGGTGTTGTAGAGTTCCATCAGCATACCGTCCATGTGCTCCACCTGTCTTCGCGTTTCTTTGGAAAAAGGCGAGAAGAAATGTCCCGTATGGTCGGGCTCATCGAAATAAAGCATCACCAGACGCGGTCTGTCGGCCAGCGGAAGTGAAAGCAAGCGTGCCACTTCGGCCAGGCGCTGGGGATAGCTCAAAAGCGGCTTTTTCATGTAGTTGTGGTAGTAGGTAGGATAATGTCCACCAATGGCCACATCACTGCCGGGCCAGTACACCACCCCAGCCTTCAGTCCCTGCCGAGTGGCAGTATTCCAAATGGGTTCTCCGCCCCAAAAGCGCGGATCCATGCTCGTTTGCTGTCCCAATGCGAAAGTCACGCCCGAAGCCTTGTCCAGAAACTTGTTGGCAATGATGCCATGGTGGTCGGGCACAAGGCCCGTTGCTATCGTATAGTGATTGGGAAAAGTTTTCGACGGGAATGAGGGTTGCATGGTAGCACTCACTCCTTTGCTTGCCAAGCTATCCATGAACGGCGTGGAGAAAGAGCGCGTATAGTCGTCGCGAAAGCCATCAAGCGACACGACCACCGTGTAGTGCTGGGCCCATGCTATGACTGGCAACGCTACCAGCAAGAAAAAAGAAAGAATCAGTTTGTTCAGATTCATAATGCGTTTGTTTGTTCTTTTTCCAAAAAAGCCAGAATGACATGGCAGCCCGAATCAAACGAAACAGGTCTCCCCATGACGATGCAAAAGTAGCCTTTTCTTGTTTCATAATTGTGAAGCAGAGTTTCCGACTGAGCGTTTTCACCTTTCGGGGCGACTACCTTGCAGTGCACATTCTATGCATAATTTCTGCAAAAATCGGTAAAAAAAACAAGCCTTGCAACATTTAGAAAGGGAAAAGCACTATTTTTTTGCCTTCAAGCGCTATAATTTCAAAGATTGTCAGTTATAAATGACAATGCAAAGACTTACACAACACGCCACAAAGAACACCTGCACGCATCGGGATTGCTTCTGTGTCATTCCACGCCCTCTGCCCTCATTGGCAGAAGCCCACATGAGTCGGCACCACCGTTTTGCCCCACAAGCAGCAACAAAACTTCGCAAGAATTCGCTCTTTTGATAAATTCTTTATAATTTTACCCCCGTTTGAAGACTTGCCGCCTCAAGTGCAGCACTACTCAGGCCATTCTTCACACCTGCCACAAGGCAATACCTCCATTTATCAAACACCAATCACTCATTTCAGCATATCCGCCATGAAATCTGTAGAATTCCACATCAACTACCATACCCAATGGGGCGAGTCGCTGCTCGTACACTATGCCATCGACAACGAGCAACCATCCGACATAGCCCTCACCACCCACGATGGCGTGCATTGGCATGGCAGCATTGCGATCGCTCCCGAATCGCAAACCATCCGCCACACCTACTGCGTTGCCACCGAGGACGGCCGCATCCATCGCCGGGAGTCAAACCATTGGAGGCTTTTCCACATCAACCACCGCAGCCGCATCTGCTTCAGCGATGTGTGGATGGAGCATCAGCCCTCAGCACTGTTTCACAGAAGCATCTTCACGAGCAAGTCGATGCTCCACTGCCGCCACAACGAATCAGCCCATCCGCTGCTCACCGCCCCCTATTTACTGATCGTGACAGCCCCACCCTTGCCCGACGGCCACACATGGGCCATTGCCGGAAGCACCGTCGCACTCGGGAAATGGCAAGAAAATCAAGCCCTGCAGATGCAGCGCATCAGCGCCACCGAATGGGCCGCAGCACTCGATGGAAATGACATCGCATTGGGGTTCTCCTACAAGATGCTGCTGGTCAACGCCAACGGGTCGTCGCCTGTCTGGGAAACTGGCGACAACCGCCTTTTCGAACCGCTTGCCCCCTCTGAACAAGGCCAATGTGCCACAAGCGTCGTCCGCTTCGACAGCTTGCCCCGTGGCATTGTGCCCCAATGGAAGGCAGCGGGGGTGGTCATGCCTCTGTTCTCACTCAAAAGCCAGCACAGCTGGGGAGTAGGCGACATGAACGACCTTCTGGCATTCATCCGCTGGGCATCCGACTGCGGCATGAAGGCCATCCAGCTGCTCCCCATCAACGACACGACAACCAACGGCACTTGGCGCGATTCCTATCCCTACAACTGCGTTTCCGTGTTCGCCCTGCACCCCATCTACCTATCACCCGAAGAATGGCCCCACTCACGGGCCTACGGGCAATGCCAGAAGGAAGGCGCGCGCATCAACCAGAGCGATGAAATGGACTATGAAGCAGCCTATGCGCTGAAAATGCGTTTCGCACATGCACTCTACAGGGAACTTGGCGAAAGCATCACTGACAGCGATGCCTTCCGCTCGTTCTGCCGGGAAGAATCCGCTTGGCTCGACGACTATGCGGCCTTCTGCACCCTCCGCAATTTTTACCACACGGCCAATTTCCGGGCATGGCCCAGTCAATCGACCGACGCTTACGGCATGACGGAAGACATGCAGTTCCACAAGTTCGTGCAGTTTCTGCTTCACCGCCAAATGCTCAAAGCGCACACGGTGGCTCAGGAACTGGGCATCCTGATCAAAGGCGACATCCCCATCGGCATTTCGCCCGACAGTGTGCCCGCATGGAAAGACGGCCGCCTTTTTCACTTCAACGGACAGGCTGGAGCTCCCCCCGATGATTTTGCCACACGTGGTCAGAACTGGGGATTTCCGACCTACGACTGGGAAGCCATGTCCGCCGACGGCTACAGTTGGTGGCGTCGGCGTCTGGCACACATGAGCCGCTATTTCGACGCCTACCGCATCGACCACGTGCTCGGCTTCTTCCGCATATGGGAAGTGCCCAAGGAACACATCTACGGTGTGATGGGACACTTCCGGCCCGCCCTGCCGCTGAGCGAAGCGGAAATCCGGTCATTCGGGTTCACCCTGCCCATGGAATGGGCCACTCGCCCCGTGGTGAGCGGACGGCAGATGGACGAACTCTGCCATCAATTCGGCGAGGACATACGCTGCAGATTCTTCGAAGCGGCCCCTCATGGCAACTATGCGTTAAGACCGAAACACGAAAGTCAACGCGCCATACAGCAGCTTGACATTGCCTACGGACTGAAAGAAGCACTTTGCGACATCGCCACCGAGGTGCTGTTCATCAGCGACCCCGACCATCCCCATCTCTATCACCCACGAGTGTCGGCCCAACTCACCCGACGCTTCAGTCAGATGCCACCCAACGAGCGGGAGGCCTTCAACCGGCTGCACGACCACTTCTTCTATTTCCGCCATAATGAATTTTGGGAGAAAGAGGCCATGCGCAAAATGCCCGCCATCGTCAACTATGCCATTGCTCGCAGCCAAGCTAATGAGGAAGAGCAGGGGCTCTCTCCCCTTGGCCACACGGGCATGCTTCCCTGTGCCGAAGACCTGGGCATGGTGCCTGCCTGCGTGAAGGGCGTGCTCGAGCGGCTTGACATCCTGTCGCTCGAGATACAGCGCATGCCCAAATCCTGGGGACGGCGATTCGGCCGTTTGGCCGACAACCCCTACTTGAGCGTAGCCACCATCGCCACACACGACATGCCCCCCTTGCGGAGCTGGTGGAAAGAGAATGCCGAACAAACCTCCGCCTTCTGGCACGAAGCATTGGGCCACGACACCGAGGCACCTTCTGAAGCCACTCCCGAAGTGTGCGAAGAGGTGGTAAAGGCACATTTGGAAAGCCCCTCAATGCTATGCCTGCTTTCATTTCAAGACCTTACGGCCATATCGGCATCATTGCGAAGCAAACACCCGGAGAAAGAGCAAATCAACGTGCCGTCCAACCCCAACCAATACTGGCGCTACCGCATGCACATCAGCTTGGAACAGCTGCTTCAAGACTCCGGATTCAGCGAAAAGCTTCGCCTGCTGATACAGCAAAGCGGCAGATGACCCAACTCACATCATCTGCGTATGAATAGGATGAATCCACCACAGGGCACACCACCCACACGCCCCACCATGTTCATGCCAAGAAGATTCGAGCGCAGCAAAATCCGACAAAAGTTCCAATTTTCCCAACATCGCCACGAGGCATGCATTCCATGCTGAAATGTCCGAAAGTCCCAAAGTCCCAAAAGTCCCAGTGCTATATAAAGAGAGGAAAGAGAGGTAACTCACTGATAATCAATGATAGCATAGAAGAGTACCACCCCCTGGGACTTTGGGACTTTGGGACTTTCGTGGGACAAACTGACGAAAGCCACACGACACTATGGCAAGCAAGCGATGTGCACAAATGCATGAAATCCGTGGAATAGAACAATTTCCGTGCTATCCCCTCAAACATTCGAACCTTCAACAAATGTCGGACAAACAGACGGAAACGGAGCCATTGGACGGCAGTGCACAACAACGTGAGGCATTGGTTCTGTCACACCAATCGGGCCATGCAGAGCCCCCCCCTTTGCCCAACGCATGCCCTCGCAAGCAAGCCTTTGCCACACGAACGTATGTCCCCAACGACACACAGGCTGCTCACCCTCCGATGAGTCCATGACAAACAGTCCTACTCCATAACTATAAACAAAGACCACATCAGTCCCCCCAGAATACATGCGGTCACGTAAACCTTCAACTACGGATGAATCCTTGAAATAAATATTTTTTTGCCCATAGCTCCTTATATTTCAATGCTTTCTCCACACATCAGTCATGAATGTCTTGTAAAAAATCGCTGCGATTGTTTGGCCAATATGTAAAAAGTCCGTACCTTTGCACTCGCAAAAACGAAATGCGACACGCACTCTTAGCTCAGTTGGTAGAGCAACTGACTCTTAATCAGTGGGTCCAGGGTTCGAACCCCTGAGAGTGTACAAGCAATTTCGCGGAAGCAAGGATGCAGAAAATCGTCATCCGACACGCACTCTTAGCTCAGTTGGTAGAGCAACTGACTCTTAATCAGTGGGTCCAGGGTT
>DAIRWG010000085.1:0-12258 GCA_036802405.1 Alloprevotella sp. | reverse complement strand
TGCTTGCCTGTAGCAAAAGCTTCTTCAGCAATCTTAATTAAATCTGCCATTTCTTGATGGGATAATTATAATGTATTGTTGTCCGTCCCGACCAAGCTTAACGGGGAACTCTGCATCCCGACAGCGGCTTGGTGGAAAAGCGGTGCAAAATTACGACTTTTTGGCTGAGCCACAAAACTTTGCCACGCTTTTTGCTAGAAATCGGTGCTTTTTTCATCCTCGCCCATCGCTTTTCGGGCTTTTGCTGGCCCGAACATGCGCAGAATTCAGTAAATTTGCTGAATCAAAATGACTCACAACGGGGCACCCGGCCATGCACCTGATGCCAAGCCTGTGCCCGATTATCACTCCATTCCGTCCATGCCAGAAGCCACTTCCCTACACGTTCTCTACGAGGACAACCACATCATCATCGTGAACAAACGCCCCGGCGACATCGTGCAGGGCGACAAAACAGGCGATGCCCCCTTGGGCGATGCCGTGAAAGCCTACATCAAGGAGAAATACCACAAGCCGGGCGAGGTGTTTCTCGGAGTGGTGCATCGGCTCGACCGTCCCGTGAGCGGCGTGGTGGTGTTTGCCCGCACGAGCAAGGCTCTGGCACGGCTCAACGAGATGTTTCGCACGGGGCGGGTGCACAAAACGTATCACGCCATCGTGTGCAGCACTCCCCAGGAGCCAGAGGCCACTCTCACGCATTGGCTCACGCGCAACGAGAAGCAGAACAAGGCTTACGCCCATCCGCGCGAAGTGGCGGGCAGCAAGAAGGCAGTGCTCGACTACCGGCTCATCGGGCGCAGCGACCGCTATGCACTGCTCGAGGTGAACCTGCACACGGGCCGTCACCACCAGATACGCTGCCAGCTGGCGGCCATGCACTGCGTGATCAAGGGCGACCTGAAGTACGGAGCTCCACGCTCAAACCCCGACGGATCGATTTGCTTGCACGCGCGCCACATCGAATTCGAGCACCCCGTGAGCCACAAACTCATCAGCGTGGATGCGCCTTACCCCACCGGCGTGGGCCTGTGGCAGCTATGGGCCAACGATGGCCAGCCAACGCCGGAAGCCAGTGCCGATTGAGGCGGAGAACCCGCCCGTTCGGCGGCAGAATCGCACGTTACACATGAATTATGGTGCGAAATAGCGGGATTGCCTCCCCAAAGTTTGCCGCAAGCGAACGGAAATCCTTAACTTCGTAGCGTCGCATGATGCGACGTTTTGAACAACGCACTTGGCAAACGCGTTTTTCCTTCCCGAACTAACAGATAAGTATGACAATTGGAATCATCAATGCCATGCACAAGGAGCACGAACAGCTCGTGGCCCTGCTCACCGAAGTGACAGAGCGCCGCGACGGACGGTTCACCTTTGTGGAAGGCATCCTGAACGGACAGAAACTGGTGCTGATGGAAAGCGGCATCGGCAAGGTAAATGCTGCCATCGGCGCAGTGGAACTCATCAAGGGCTACCGGCCCGATGCACTGGTCAACACGGGCGTGGCCGGCGGCATCGATCCCTCACTCGAAGTGATGGACGTGGTGGCGGGAGCGCGTGTGGCCTACCACGACGTGGACTGCGGTCCCGAATCGGAACACGGACAGGTGCAGGGGTTGCCGCTCTACTACGAAGCTGCCCCCTGGCTGCTCGATGCGGCAAGCCGGCTCCACACCGACACGCGCATCCACAGCGGACTCATCTGCAGCGGCGACCAGTTCATCACCGACCGCCAGCAGCTGCAGCAGATCAAGCAGCGCTTTCCCGAGGGACTGGCTGTCGACATGGAGAGCGGTGCCTTGGCACAGGTGTGCCACATCTACGGAGTGCCGTTCCTCAGTTTCCGCATCATCAGCGACACGCCGGGAGCCGACCACCACTTCGACCAGTACCAGAATTTCTGGGGCACCATGGCCGACCGCTCCTTCGGCGTGACCAAGGCCTTGCTGAACGGCATCACGGCTTGACGGCGGCCACTTGCTTCTGCCAAGCACCTCCTCCGCCAATCGCCCGAAAGTCCTCTTTACCCAAGAATTTTCCAAAGAAACGATATGCAAAAGATTCCCAGTTTCACAATCGACCACACCCGCCTCAACCGCGGCATCTACGTGTCGCGACAGGACGAGGTGGGCGGTGAAGTGATCACCACATTCGACATCCGCATGAAGCTGCCCAACCGCGAGCCGGTGCTCGGACAGGGGGCCATCCACACCATCGAACATCTGGCAGCCACCTATCTGCGCAACAACGAGGAGTGGAAGGACCGCATCATCTACTGGGGGCCCATGGGATGCCTCACGGGCAACTACCTGCTCGTGCGCGGCAACCTCACCAGCCGCGACATCCTGCCCCTCATGAAGCAGACGTTCCAGTTCATTGCCGACTATGAAGGCGAAGTGCCGGGCACCGCTCCACGCGACTGCGGCACCTATCTGCTGCACGACCTGCCCATGGCTCGCTACGAAGCCGCACGCTATCTGCACGAAGTGCTTGAGCAGGCCACCGACGACAACCTCAACTATCCGGCCTGACGCCCAGGCCACGGCGCGGCAACGGCCTTGCGGACCGTATGCGCCGAACATACTCAGAAATCAATTATTTACTAAACCCGCAATAACTATGAAAAAAATCTCCATCTTGCTTTCGGCGCTATGCCTGACGACCGTGGTGCCCACGGCTGCGCAAGCCCAGAGCGAGTTTCAGTTGAAGCAGGAAAGCCTGAGCAATCCTGACAACGTGCCCGCACCGGTCTTCCCCGTTCCCAGCGACCGACAGCTGAAGTGGAACGAAACGGAGTTCTACGCCTTCTACCACTACGGCATGGACACCTACACCGGCAAGGAGTGGGGCAACGGTACCGAGGACGAATCGACCTTCAACCCCACCAAGAAGCCCAACCCGCGCCAGTGGCTCGAAGCTGCCAAGAAGGCGGGCATGAAGGGCGGCATTGCCGTGGTGAAGCACCACGACGGTTTCTGCCTCTGGCCCACCAAGACCACCACGCACTGCGTGACCAACTCGAAGACGACCTACGGCCCGCAGACCAACATTCCCAAGGACTTTGCCGAAGCTGCACGCGACCTCGGCATGAAATATGGCTTCTATGTGTCGCCCTGGGACTTGAGCAGCCAGTATTGGGGCGAAACCGACAAGGACGGCAACTACACCGACAACTATGCCAAGAAGGTGTTCCTCCCGCAGTGCGCCGAGCTGGCCAGCCAGTATGGCAGCGAACAGTTTGAAATGTGGTTCGACGGTGCCACCGGCGGCGACCATGCCGGATACTACGGAGGTGCCTACGGAGGCAAAGGCTCTACGGGCTACCGCAAGATCGACAATGCCCAGACCTACTACGACATTCCCAACCTGCGCGACTCCATCCACAACCTCCTGCCCGACTGCGTGATGTGGGGCGTGGGCGGCGAAGCACGCTGGATCGGCAACGAGAGCGGATGGGCCGGCGAGACCTGTTGGTCGATGGGCGACTCGGAGTCGGGCGACGAGAACGGATGGGAATGGCATCCGGGCGAGAGCGACGCCAAGGCCACCACGGGCGGATGGTTCTGGAAGCAGAACGAGAGCGTGCTGAGCGCCGACCGCCTCTTCCAGATGTATCTCGAGACCGTGGGACGCAACGCCACCCTCATTCTCAACCTCCCGCCCGACAAGAGCGGTGAACTGCCTGCCGCCACCGTGAGCCGCATGGAGGATCTGGGCAAAATGCTGAAAGAGCGCCTCGGCACTGACCTCGCACCCAAGGCCACCATCACCGTGAGCGAAGAGCGCAAGGCAGGAGCCAACCGCACCTACGTGGCCACCAACATGACCGACGACAACAAGGACACCTACTGGGCCACCAACGACGGCACCACTTCGGCCACCATCACACTGACTTGGGACCAGCTTACCACCGTGCGCTACGTGATGCTCATGGAGTACATCAAGCTCGGACAGCGCGTGAAGAGCTTCACCGTGGAGACTTCCACCAACGGACAGGACTTCACCAAGCGGGCCACCGGCATCCAGACCACGACCGTGGGCTACAAGCGCATCATTCCGCTCAACGGTAGCACCTCCGACAGCTATAGCGGCAGCGGCTACAGAGTGAAGGCACTGCGCATCACCATCAACGATGCCAAGGCTTGCCCGCTCATCCACACGCTTTCTGTTTACTAATCCTCCATTTCACCCGACATTCCATGAACAAGATCAAATACATCTCACTGGCTGGCCTGCTGTTTCCGCTGAGCCTCATGGCGCAGACCGCAGAAGACAAGGTGCTCTGCGACTTCGAAACGACTGACAGCTACAAATCGGTTGGCGTTTACGACACTTGGGCCAACTCGCCTTTCCGCACCCACCAGCTCAGCGGCAACGCCCAGGTGGTGAACAATCACCTCAACGACGTGGACCCCGTGCTGGGCTATGCCCTCAACGAGTCGAAGCGGATTCTCGGCGTGCAGCGTTCGCGCTTCGGATCGAACACCTTCGGCGCACTCGTCGAACTGAAGGAACCCTTTGCCCTGAAGAAGACCGTGCAGTATGTGCACGTGAAGATCTACACCCCCAAGGGCGGATCGGTCATGCTCATCGGCCTCGGCAACCGCGATGACCGTCCCAACCAGTCGCCGCTCACCGAGCAGTTCTGGAGCACTTCCACCAGCAAGGTGAAGAGCGACGGATGGTGCGACGCCGTGTTCCCCATCTCGGGCTCGAACGGCATCACCATCCGCAACCTCCTCGTGGTGGTCGACCGCAACTCGCCCCACAACCTCACTGCCGACTATGCCGCCTACATCGACGACATCATCCTCAGTCCCTCGGCCAGCGATCCCTACTTCATGAGTTCGCTCTACCCCATCAACTACGATGAGGAAACGGCACACTCACGCGGCACCGACCGCTACACCAAGGGCGTGACGCTCGTCAGCAGCGATGGCTCACAGTCGCTCGAGGCTGACCAGAGCGCCATCAACCGCCTTTACATCAAGCGCATGAACAACACCTTCCTCGCTAAACCGGGCGACAAGGTGACTGCCGGATTCATCAAGGGAGCCATGTCGTGGATGGCCGGATATGTCTACATCGACCAGGACAACAACGGTAACTTCGACGTGGACTACGACGACACGGGCGTGAAGGCCATGAAGGACCTCATGACCTACTCGCAGTACAAAGGCACCGACTGCAACGGCAATGCCATCGACGGAAAGTCCGGCCCCAACCTCAACCCGCCTTCATTCACCATCCCTGCCGACCTGAAGCCGGGCTTCTACCGCATGCGCTACAAGGTGGACTGGGACAACGTGAACCCCGGCGGCAACCCCGGCCCGAGCAACAAGATCACCGACAACGGCGGTATGCTGCTTGACACCCGAATCAACATCCACAACGACGTGGTGAACCTCTCCCGCACCACCGACGAGCTGGGCGGCGGAGGCCTCAACGGCGACATCCTCATGGCCGACGGTTCGGGCGTGACGGGCAAGAAGGTGCCCTTCGGACAGGACCTCAAGGTGAAGGTGAAGCCTGCTCCCGGATTCCGTTTCCACCACCTCGTGATGCGTCACGGCTACAACCTCGAGGGCGACAGCGTGGTGAGCGAAAACCGCCAGTGGGACGAGAAGGTGTTCTATGCCCGCACGTTCCAGAACGACGAGTTCACCATCCCCGGCAAGTACGTCGACGGCGATGTGCGCTTCATCCCCTACTTCAGCAGTAACAGCGGCCAGGAGGGTGGCGATGAATATGCCATCAACTTCAGCGAGGACCTCAACATGCAGGACCCCACCACCAACGTGCTCACCTCGCTCAAGCTGAGCGTGAACAACGGTGATGTGTCGACCCTCACGGTGAAGAACGACAAGTCGCAGAAAGTCTACCGCAACTTTGCCCCGACGGAGCTCCGCCTCAAGGCTGGCGACGTGGTGTTGCCCCAGGTGACCTACAAGTCGGCCAACAAGGCCATGAATGCCTACCTCTACATCGACATGAACAACGATGGCCGCTTCTACTCCGAGCTCAATGCCGACGGCACGCCGGGCAACAACAGCGAGCTCGTGAGCTACAGCTACTACAACGGCTTCAACAGCCGCGGCGAAACGGCTTCGGCCGAGGGCGCAGGATGGTCGTTGCCTTCGTTCCAGCTGCCTGAGGAACTCCCCAACGGCATCTACCGATGCCGCCTCAAGCTGGACGTGAACAACATCGACCCGGCCGGATCGTGGAAGGAAGGCGATGCCAACAACATCGATGCCACCGGCGGCTACGTGGTGGACTTCCTGATCAACGTGCACGGTACGAACGTCAACCTCGAGGTGAACGGCGTGGACGGCGACATCGTGGGTGCCAACTACACGGGTGTGCCCACCAGCATCCCCTTCAAGACGGCCTACCGCCTGCTGCCTCTGGCTCCCGTGTCGAGCTATAGCCTCCAGAACCTCGTGGTGCGCCACGGCTACAACCTCGACGGCGAACAGTACATCCACGGCAACCGCCAGTGGAGTGAATACACTGTGGCCAACGCCAAGGAGAGCAAGCTGGTGACCCTCAAGGCCGACAGCATCAACGGCGACGTGCGCATCACGGGCACCTTTGCCCCCAACGGCACGGGCGACTACCGTCTGGTGATGCGCGACGAGTTCGACGGCGAGCACGGCGCTGCTCCCGATGCCAAACTCTGGTCGTACAGCACCCGCGAGAATCCCACCTGGAAGCGCTTCGTGGCACAGTCGGCTGAAGGAAAGGCTGCCACAGCTTACTTGAGCGACGGCAAACTGGTGACGCGCTGCGTGGCCAACACCTTCGCCAACGAGGGCAATGTGGAAATGGTGAGCGGATCGGTGGAAAGCTCGGGCAAGATGTACTTCAACTACGGACGCATCGAAGGACGCCTGCGCACCACGCCGCACACGGGCAACTTCCCTGCCTTCTGGCTCATGCCGGAGGACAACTCGGCCGGATGGCCCAATGCAGGCGAGATCGACCTCTGGGAGCAGATTGACTCGGAAGACCGCTCTTACCACACCATCCACACGCACGTGAGCTACGACCTCAAGCAGGGCCCGACCAACACGGGCAACGTGGCTACCACGGCGGCTGACTACAACGTCATCTCCTTCGACTGGACACCCGAACTGCTCACTTGGTATGTGAACGGCAAGAAGGCATTCTCCTATGCCAAATCCACCGACCAGGATCTGCTCAACAAGGGGCAGTGGCCTTTCGACAAGCCCTTCTACGTGATTCTCAACCAGAGCGTGGGCAACGGCAGCTGGGCTAAGAACTGCGACCCGACCTTCCAGTACGAAACGTACTTCGACTACGTGCGCATCTACCAGAAGGACGGCGACTACATCAAGACGCCCACCGGCATCGGCGAAACGGAAGCCGCCAACAGTGGACTCGACGTGTATGTGCGCGGTGGCAAGCTCCTCCTTGTCACGCCCACGAAGCAGCTCGTGAAGGTGTACGATGTGCAGGGCCGCACCGCATGGAGCGAAGCCGTGCAGGGCAACCGCTACGTCAACCTGCCCAAGGGCGTGTACGTGGTGAACGGCCACAAGGTGATGATTCCCTGATGCGCTGAAAATCCCCTCTTCCGCCGATGCCTTCGGGCATCGGCGGGGGTAACATACAAATGATGCCAAAGGCCGATGTGCAGCAGTTGCACATCGGCCTTTGGCGTTTTGGTTTCAAGGCGGATTAGGGCTTAGCAGTCAGCCCAATCATCAATCGTTCCGGTTTTCGAGGAAAAGCTGCAACCGATCAGATGAACTTGGCGCAAATCGGCAGCATAAGGACGGGCATACCCTTTTTCTTCTATCTGCCGGAGGGCCGACTCGGCGTTTCCATCTAACTTGAATTCTATGACATAAACGTGTGCATCTGTTTCAACGATACAGTCTACACGTCCTTCACTCTGCTCCCTCTCCACCAACACCGTAAAGGAACTCAGCATTCGCAAAATGAGATAAAATGTGTATTGGAAATACCTTTCTTTCTCACGTTCGTTTGATTTTCGCCGTTGGTTGTAAGGGATACTAGCCAAAAACGAAGCAAACAAATCACGAAGCAGTTCCGTATTCCCCATATCCAATGCTTTCACCACACGAATAACCCATGCCGCGGCATCCTCCTGTGGTTTGAGATAGTTGGTGGCCGCTATGGTAAGCAAACCATTTCTCACTTCATCGTTTGGAAAGTCAAGCAAATAGGAATCTGTCAGTGGGTCATAGTCTTTGATGGTCAAGTAGCCGCTCTGATAAAGCATCGGCAAGGGCGTGGGTACCTCTGCATTATAGTCCATAAAATGACTCGCGGGATAGTAGCGGCCAGTCAGGTCGTTCAACTGCACCTGTGTGCGTGAGAGCAAACGAACCAGATAGGTGGGTGATCCTGTGCGAAACCAGAAATCCGCCAATTGCATCTTGCGGAAAGCGCTCAATATGCTGAAAGGATTGAACACGTCGAGCAGCGATTGGCTGAAATGATAGCCATCATACTTCCGCTTCAAACGCTGAAGCATAGATGCGTCCGACAAACAAAACTTCTGCGACATCTCATGCAAGGACGATTGAAACACACGACAGACTTCCTTTTCCGTCATGCCGCAAAGGGCATCATACCGCTCGTCCATGCTGATGTCGTCCAGCTGATTCAAATCGCTGAACACGCTGACCTGCGAAAACTTCGTCACTCCTGTGAGCAACACGAAGTGCAAATGATCGTCAGCCATCTTAAACACGCCATAGAATCCCTTCAACACTTGTCTGTGCCATTCTTCCATCTGTCTTTCCGCTCCGTCCACCATCACCTTCAAGTCCATACCCAGCACATCCAGCAGCGGTTTGTCGTATTCATCCACCAGCACCACCGCCCTAAGGCCTGTACGCTCGTGAGCCGTTTTCAGCACATAAGCAAAGCGGTCGCCCAGAGTGATGGCAAAAGGGCTGCGCCCATATTCGGCTTCAAAGCACTCCACCTGCGTTTGCAGGGTAGCTTCCAAATCACCTGCCTTCGTAAAGTTCTTTCCATTGAAGTCCAGATGGAACACAGGATACTGTTTCCATTCCTTCTCCAACGATTCCATAGCCAAGCCATTGAACAGTTCTTTGCGCCCTCGAAAATAGCATTCCAGCATAGACACCAGAAGCGATTTGCCGAACCGTCGGGGCCGACTCAAGAAGCAGATGCTGGAATTGTGCACCATCTCGTAAACCAGGCGAGTCTTATCCACGTAAACATAGCCTTCGTTACGGATTTTCTCAAAACTCTGGATGCCAATCGGATATTTCATAGGGAAGGGAAGTATAAGATTCAAGTGCGAAGTTACGAAAAAAGCATTTCTTCCCCAATCATTATGCACATAAAAAGCGCGGCCAGAACCGAAGAGGTTCCGGCCACGCTGGCATTTGCTGAAATACGATTCAGGGGTAGGCTCCGCCTATCGCGCTGCGGCGCGCACCTTGGCCACCGTGGAGCGTGTGGAAGTGGCCGCTTCCACCACATACACGCCCGTGGGCAACTTCATGCGCAGCACGGGCTGGAAGGGCGTGAAATGGTAGAGCTCACGTCCGTCGGCCGCCACGATGCGCACCGCGGTGAGCGGGTGAAGCGAATTGGCCGTCACCTGCAGCACATCGCCGTCCACCATCACCACGGGGCTGTCGTCCGTCAGGTCGTCGGGCGTGGTGGGCTGATCGGAGGTGAGCAGGAAATAGCGTCCGGCCGTGATGCCCGGCACCTCCACGCTCACGCTGCCATCGCGTGCATCGGTGGAGAGGGTGAGCGGCATTGCCACGCCCGTTTCCGCATCGAGCAGCGAGAGCGACTCGTTGAACTGCTCCATGCCCGTGAAGGTGAGGCGTACCGAGTCCAAGGATTGGCTGCTCACGCCCAAGGGCACGCGCCACATCGAGCGGCGCGCATTGATGCTCACGGCCAGCGAGTCGGCAGTGGTGTAGACCACCGGCGTTTCGCGGAGCGAAGCATCGAGCAGCAGCGGCATGTCCTCGGCTTGGCTGTAGTGGTTGGAAGCCGAGGCCGACTTCATCACCACCGTTTCCGAATGCCAGTCGCCGCGCTCGGCACGGATGCGGAGCATCGGGGTGGACGGAGTCCGCGTGGCAGCCTTCACGGCAGCAGCACCTTGCGAGGGATGCACCGACAGCAGTTCCACTTCATCCTGTTCGGTTGCCGAGGTCATCATGTCGGGCGAGAAGCTGAGCTGGATTTGCGAACCGCCTCCAGCCGGATGCGTCACCGCACTCTCCAGCGCCTTCACGAAGAAGCCCTGTCCGGGAGCCAGCACCAACTTCTGCGAAGTGGAAGAGGTTTCGTCGTTGATGGTCACCCATCCTTCGTTTCCCGGTTCCTTCATGGCAGCCGTCTGGCCGGTGGCCGTGAGCACCCAGTACTTCCAAGCCTCATTCTTGCTGCCATTGCCCAGCACCGACTGGTTGGCATTGAAGAATGCCCTCATGTTGATTCCGCAGGGGAAGGGATTGCCCACAAGGAAGTAGGCGTTTCCGGCCTCGTTGTTGGTGTAGGTCTGCGTCAGCACGGACTGCGTGTTCACGAGCTTGTCGGTCAGGAAACGTCCCGTGAGGTCGGTCAGGTCGGTGGTGATGCCTTCCGTGCGGTCGACCGTCTGGTTGTTGCCGATGTGCGAGCCGTCGAAGCTGTAGTAGTCGAACGAGTCGTCCTCCTTCGGCAGGCGGAACACCAGGTCGGTGTAGTTGCCCTTCGTGCCCTCGGCATTGGCCTTGAGGGAGAAGCCCCCCTGCGTGTAGGTCTGCACGGCATCGTTGTAGACGGCGCTCCAGTCGGCGCGGATGGCCACATCGGTGGAGAGCGTTTCCTGCCCCGTACCGTTCTGCAGGTAGTAGACGGTGGCCTTGCCCTTGTCCCAGCCACGCTGGTAGACGGCGGGCGAGAAGCGGTCGTAGCTCTGCTTGTCGAAGGTCACGTCCTCAAAGTAAGGCGTGAGCTGCTGTCCGCCCTTCGTGGGGGCATACCAGTCGCCGGCAAACATCCGCTGGAACGGCGAGGAGAGCGTGTACCATCGGCCGGACTTGAGCCCATACTCCATCCAGGCCTTGTGGTAGCTGGCAAGCAGGTCGCTGCGCACGATTTCACCGCCAGGGCGGAGCACGATGTCGTGGGCCTGGAAGGTGTAGTAGGGACGTGCACGCACCGTGGGGAAGGTGCCGTCCGTTTCCTGCAGCCCCGTGTCGTCGGCAATGAGGTCGTACTCGATGTCATCCGTAGCCGTGCGGAGTGCGGGCGTATCCTTGTCAGGCTGGATGAATTCCCACAGGGTGTTGTCGTTGGCCACCTCGCGGTTGTTGGCAAAGTATTCCGACAATTGGGGCTGGAAAGGCAGCATCTCGGGCTTTTCCACAATCACGTTGGTGAAACTCAGCGGCACGAACCCCTTGGCCGAACGGTTCTCCTCGTTCGTCACATAAGTGCGGTCGGAGGGCAGATGGAGGTCGTCCTTGTCAGCACGCCCCCAGTTGAGGTCGTTGGTCCAGTCGGAGGTGTAACTGTAATCCACCACCATCGTGCCCGTGTCGTCGTAGACGGGCGATGCCGTGCCGCCCGTCCACTTCACATAGCGCGGCACGATCTTGAGGCGGAACACCAGCGAGCCGTCGCACACGGCAGCTTCCTCGTCCGTTTTGTGGTGACCGTTCTCAAACTTCTCCACGAAGCCCATGCGCAGCGTGTAGGTATAGCCCTCACGCGGCTTGAAGTCGTTGAGGAAATACACGTCGGCGTAGGCCGTTTCGTTCCATTCTTTCGGTGCCACGATGTCGTGCACCACGCCCACGATGCGGAACTGCGAATTGGTTTTCGGGTCGTAGATCTGCATCTGGTTGTCGTCCGTTCCCACCAGGTAGATGGGAGCAAACTCCACGCCGTCGCGCTCGATCTTCATCACCCCCACGGCATCGCCGCTCGGCGTGTCGATCTTGCGCATCGGCAGGCGCAGCATGCGGGCCGGCGTATTGACGTAAGAGTTGCACGACACGCTGTTGAGGAAATCCTGTCCCGTGCGGATGGCCGTCTGCGTGTAGAAGGTGGGGTAAACGTCCTCCTTGTTGCGGAATCCCACCAGCATGCTCGGAGCCACACCCGTGATCTTGATGGTGAGCTGCACCGGTTCGTAGCAGTAGACCACCGTGTCGTTTTCCTCAGGTATGATGGGCACCATCGTGATCACCTTCTCCATGCCCTGCAAGTCCTTGGCATTGC
>DAIRWG010000084.1:0-12417 GCA_036802405.1 Alloprevotella sp. | reverse complement strand
ACCTTTGAACTTTTCGACCGTTTCCTTCATCTGTTGGTCAGACAAAACGGGAGTCATAATGAAAACGGTCTCGTACTGATTCATCATAATACGTTTGAATGAATTAATATGTGTGTTTGCAAAATTGCGGTGCAAAATTAGTCATTTATCCCCAAACCACAAAGATTTCCTCTGATTTTTACTGCATTGTCATGTATTTTTCGTCTATTTCGCTTCAGTTGCATCATAGGTACTGCCCAGATTGTGTCATACGACCATCTGAATCTGCCATCTTTGACAAATCGTTTCCACAAAAGCCCGTCGGTGCTTGCACACCAAGCACGACAATTAAACCGCCGCCCCAAACGCAAGCCACACCCTGCCTTTCACTCCACATGCCAAGCTAAACTTAAGCTCAAAAGAACATTTGAAATAAAAAGCTTCGCAACAAACGCACGGAGCCGCGCATCTTCCCCGCACCACTTTCTGTCAACCATTCTCCAGACCTTCTTGTCGGCACGACTTTATGATTCTCAAGACCTCGTCAGCTGAGGTTTCCATTGTTGCATATTCATCCTCGCCGTGTTTTCCCATGTTCACCCCAGAATGTCTGTATTTCATTTGGCTTTTCAACAACGCACGGGCCGAAGCGTGTATTTCGCGAGCACCGGTAGCCTTAAGTACACGGAAAGCATTAGATGCATTCACGCCACATCCGGGCATAATGGACAAAGTCGAAGGAGCAGCTTCCACCATACGTTTGAGCAGGCCAATACCTTTTTCCGCCGTACTGGCCTGTCCGGAAGTGAGCAAGCGATCGCATCCAGCCTCGGCTATTTCTTCCAAAGCCATCATCGGCTGAGCGCAAAGGTCGAATGCCCGATGAAAAGTGACATGACGACCCGCTGCAGCCTTCACGCAATCACGCAGAAAAGGAACATCAATCAAGCCTTCTGACGTTAAAGCTCCAACGACCACGCCTTCCGCACCAGCCGAAACGGCTGTTTTTATATCATCAAGCATGATCCTCTTCTCGCACAGCGAATAGAGGAAATCGCCGCCACGAGGTCTTATCAACACGTGATGTGCAATGCGTGGCAAAGCGCACACTGCTTTAATAAGCCCCACGCTGGGAGTCAGTCCCCCTTCTCCCAAGCCACTGCACAATTCCACACGATTTGCACCCGATTCCATAGCCACTACCGAACTATGATAGCTGCCACAGCATATTTCCAATTGAAAAATCATAGGTCAATTGTTTATTAAACAAGATTCAACGGCGAAGATAGGAACAAAAATCGGCTAATACTCCACTTGAACCCTATTTTTTTATAAATTTGCAGTTATAAAAAGCGTTATTGAAAGATGATGTGTTGTACATCTGTTATTTCACGCTCCAACCAACGGAATTTTCAAAACGACCAACATGAAAAAATACATCATGGACCTCACGGTAAAATCCGTAGAGAAGCCACGACAAGGCTACGTGCTCTTGAAGCTTACCAATAGCCACGGGGTGCTACCGGAAATGCTTCCCGGACAGTTTGTCGAAATACGCATTGACCAATCTCCCAAAACATTTTTACGCCGCCCCATCTCCATAAACTTTGTGGACGAAGAGAAGCAAGAGTTGTGGCTGCTTGTACATGCCATCGGAGAAGGCACACACAGGCTTGCGGCACTTCACGAGGGGATGACCATAAACTGCGTACTCCCCTTGGGCAATGGCTTCTCCATTCCCGAAGGAAGCGGGAAAAGGGTACTGCTGGTCGGAGGCGGCGTTGGAACAGCGCCACTGCTGCAATACGGAAAAGTGCTTCGAAAACTAGGACATACTCCCATATTCCTTTTAGGTGGGCGCTCCGCATCAGACCTCATGCAATTGGACGTATTCAATCAGTACGGAAATGTGCACGTCACAACAGAGGACGGCTCCTTAGGCGAAAAAGGATTTGTAACCAATCACTCCATTCTGTCGAACGAAAAGTTTGACTGCATAGCATCGTGCGGCCCGAAACCTATGATGAAAGCAATAGGCCATTGGGCTTTTGACCATGAGGTGGAATGCGAAGTGTCACTTGAGAATCTTATGGCCTGCGGATTGGGCGCGTGCCTTTGCTGCGTCGAAAAAGATGCAGAGGGACACAACGTATGCGTTTGCAAAGAAGGACCTGTGTTCAATATCAAGAAATTATCATGGCTCAATTAAATGTTACAGTCGGAGGGCTCACACTCAAAAATCCCGTGCTGACCGCATCTGGAACTTTCGGATACGGTGTGGAATTCTCAGACTTCGTTGACCTCAACCGTCTGGGTGGTTTTATCGTTAAAGGAACGACACTGCATCCCCGAGAAGGCAACGACTATCCCAGAATGGCGGAAACAGCTTCCGGGATGCTCAATTGTGTAGGACTGCAAAACAAAGGGGTTGACTACTTCTGCGAAAAGATATATCCACAAATCAAGGATTTCCACACGAATGCACTGGTCAATGTGAGCGGGAATTCCCCCGAAGACTATGCAGAATGTGCCGCACGTATCGCGCAATTGGAACACATTCCGGGCATTGAGCTCAACATTTCGTGTCCGAATGTGAAAAACGGCGGAATGGCCTTTGGCGTGACTTGCGAGGGAGCAGCGTCCGTGGTTAAAGCCGTAAGGAAAGCATATGACAAAACGCTCATCGTAAAACTTTCACCCAACGTGACCAACATAGCCGACATCGCTAAAGCCGTAGAAGCAGAAGGAGCAGACAGTGTTTCGCTCATCAACACACTGATGGGCATGAGCATTGACATCGAAAAACGCTGTTCGCGCCTCAGCATTGGTACGGGAGGGCTCAGCGGCCCCTGTGTGAAACCAGTGGCCATCCGCATGGTATGGCAAGTGGCAAAGGCTGTAAAAATTCCCGTTGTAGGACTGGGTGGAATCATGAATGCATCTGATGCCATCGAATTCCTGATGGCAGGTGCAACTGCTATTGAAGTCGGAACCGCGAACTTCATAGACCCCACGGCCACCATCAAAATCATAGACGGAATTAACGAATGGCTTGACCTCCACCACGTTGAAAATGTCAAGGACATTATCGGCGCCATCAACGACTAAACTGAATATTGCGAACAAGGTCATATCCACACATAAGGCAGTGACTATCACTTGAGCTAAACGCTTCGGACGATAGTCACTGCTTTCTTTCATGTTACTGCTATCACAAAGCGGCTTACGTAGCTTGCCAGCAGTCAGTCTGAGTCAGCCCCAACAAAGTGAGTGACATAAACCAAAAGTGACAGCAATTGTGGGTGACAGCAAGACTATTTTGCGTTCCGTGTTTGCCGTCACTTCTTCCGCCTCATTCGCGCGTACGTATATAGCAATCGCAATTTTTGCTGTCATCCGTCACTTTGTAAACTATATACGGACACTGCTCCGCCTTTTCGGCTCCAAGGTCACAGCACGAACAAGTCCAGGACTATTTTTTACAAGTCCGGGACTTGTTCGAACAAGCCCCAGACTTGTTGCTTCTATCCTAGCCCTTGCTAAAAGTGACACGTGACAGCAAAAAGTGTAATTGCACTGTATAGTATACGCTTGCGCGTGTAACCACCCGTGTCCAAACCCTAGTAACGGGCCAAATACCAATTTAATAGCACAAAGCCGAACACAGTTTACGGTCTCTCACTATTCATCCTAAAGAAACATTTACTAGCGCTAAGGAAAAATATAAGTCCCTGCGTTCCATTCCACATATGGTAGTTCACCATGCAAAGGGAATTGCGCCAGAGCTAAGCCATCTTTTGAAAACACAACTACCCTTCTCGCCAATTCTCTGCCATCTGGAAGTACAACCTTTCCATATGCCACCCTCCGGAAAGTGGGATATGGAAAGGCCCCAAGTGTCTTTTCTGTAGCCATCACTTTGTTATTTACAATTTTCTACCAGAACGAACTGCACGAGCACCTCATCTGAAATGTGGACGGCGTTCGCGCAATGAATCGTCACGGAGCAAACTGTCGCGCAAATGATGTTGTTCACTTGCTGCATTCTTATTTAAAGAATCCCGCTTCAACACCTTCAAATCCCTTTGATCAATTTCAGTTTTCTCCACTTTCATGCGAATACGCCATAAGTGCGGCGCTGCCATCACGAGCAAACGCGGACGACTGCTTTGGGGCGAATCTTGATAGAGCATACATTCCACGCTTTCCACCTGTCGATTTCCTATGCGCGTTCGAATACTGTTGGGGCCGGAAGAATAGAGAGCAGATTGAGCCACAGCAATCGAATCGCCCTGATAATGCACAACCAATAGGGCAACTCCTTCGCGCGAGCCTTCATGGTAATGCCAGTCTACAGAAAACTGCCACACCAATTCATCGTCTGCAGCCAGCAACGTATCAGCTTTTAGCAACGACACAAAATGAGTTTCCCCATTGGAATTCAACAAGACAAAAGGTGCACCACGCCACACATCTAAACTGTCACCCGAATTGGATGCAGAAGTCATAGGGTATTCGCCATAGGCACTCCCCTCGCCGTAGCGCTTGGAAAGTCTGTCATAAATGTCAACCAAACGATCCGTATGACGCTCATACCACGATAATGACGAATAAAAATCATCGGCATCAATATGGTATTTGTCATAGACTGCCTGCATATATAACCGCCTATAATAGTCAACACTGTCGACAGAACTCTGTGAAGCCAAAGCTTGTGCCATATGAACGTCGTACAGCACATTCTCCATTTCGGTCACCCCCAAGACATCTGTGGGCACGCCAGGTTTGCATGAGCATAAAATAAAGGCCAAAGCCCCGATGCACGAAAGTACTTTTATCAGACAAGCATCCTTAAACTGAGACATAGGAAACATCACTATTAATTACGTATTCCATAAAACGCATGGACGAAGAAGCATCATATGAAGCTGCGTACTGAACGGCTAAAGGACTTTTTTTTCGTTTCGAAAAATGCCTTTGTTCAGATATTTAAAATAGAATATTGCCAAAGCAACAGCTCCGCAACTGATTGAAGCATCAGCAAAATTGAACACAGCCCCAAAGAAAACATCGTCTCCAACCAAAGGCATCCAATCAGGCCAAACGAAGAGTGGAAAATAGAACATATCTATCACCTTGCCGGAAAGGAATGTCCCATAGCCATGGCCAAATGCCACCAACTTGGCCGGCGCATCATATGGCAAGCTTTCCGTGTAAACAAGTCCATTGAACATATTGTCAATAATGTTGCCTAAAGCGCCTGCAATAATCATAGAAAGACATACTATCAACCCCATGGGGAATCTGCGACGAATGCAACGCCAGAGAACAACCATGAAGAAAACGATAGCCATTACACGAAATATAGCCAAAGCAAAAGTTCCGACAAACTGCATGCCGAAAGCCATGCCGCGATTCTCTGTGAAAAACAGGTGGAACCATGGTGTCACATGGACTGATTCGTAGAGCGAGAAAGAAGTCTTGACAGCATACTTTATCAACTGGTCAGCAATCACCACAACAAACATGATAGCGAAGGAAGCCAACGTGCGAATCTTGATTTGTTTCGGTGTCGGAAAAGATATACAACTCATGGAAATAAAAGAACTTATTCATTAAACGAAACGACAATGATGCAGAAAACTTTACCCATCTCATCCTTCTGCTTGGATGAAACGGGTAATAGAAATCAAAAGATGCATAGGATGCATGCCTGACAATCTCGCAAATCGTACATTGGAAAAGCTAACCGCCGTTACTACTTGCCTTGCTGTTGTTTGGCCTCTATACTCAATGTAGCATGAGGAACTGCACGCAAACGTTCTTTGGGTATCAGCTTACCAGTTACACGGCAAATACCATATGTTTTATTCTCAATGCGCACCAAAGCGGCTTGAAGGCCCTGAATAAAACGCTGCTGCCTGGCAGCCATTGTTGTCAGTTCCTCCTTGGTCTGCGTCATGGAGCCTTCTTCCAAGATTTTGTACGTTGGCATTGTGTCGTCCACATCGTTTCCACCACGATTGCTCAGCGAATCCATCATCTGCCGATAGTCACGCTGCGCCAACTCAAGCTTATCCAGAATGATTTGCTTGAATTCCGCCAACTCCTCATCAGTATAGCGTGTTTTTTCTGCCATGATAATTAAATATTGGGGTTACTAAAAGTTTATTTCGCAAGTACGTTCCTTCCTAAGGTTCACCACTTGCATAGATTGTAAAACGAATTAAAAGACGCGTTGCCTGCAACAGGCAACGCATCTTCTTTAACAGATGATCAGCAGTTCTTTCTTATAGACATTCCGACAGTTTGCCCATCCAAGTCAAACTGAATGGCATCTGCACAAAGACAGTCCACTACCGTAACACTATCAGCAAGCACCTGGCTGGCAATGTATCCTGCATAGGCATTGATTGCCTGATCAAGTTCACCATGATGCTCGAATTCCACATGAATCCGATCGGTTATGTCAAAGCCACTTTCCTTACGGTAAGTTTGAATCTTCTTCACCACCTCACGCGCAATTCCCTCAAGGCGCAGTTCGGGAGTTATTGTAAGATCAAGAGCCACAGTCAGCGAACCTTCATTGGCTACAGTCCATCCGGGGATGTCCTCGCTAATGATTTCCACATCAGCACGTTCCACGGTGATGTCGTTACCTTCAACGTTGAGCATCACGTGTCCTTCTGCATCCAATCGATTGATTTCTTCCTGATTCAAACCGACTACGGCCTGATTGACTGCTTTCATCAGTTTGCCGAATTTCTTGCCCATCACTCTGAAGTTGCACTTCACCTTCTTCTCAAGCATATTGGCATCAGCAAAGCGCAGTTCCTTCACGTTCACTTCGTCAAGAATCAGCTGCTTCACGATTTCCAAGTCTTCACGTAGCTGCACACTTGTCACAGGAATGGAAATGCATTCCAACGGTTGGCGGACAATTACATTCTCCTTCTTTCGCAACGAGAGTACCATCGAAGAAACCTTTTGTGCGAGTTCCATTCGACGTTCCAAATCCTTGTCTATGAAAGAATCATCCGCAACAGGATAGTATGCCAAATGCACGCTGTCGCTTGCACCCTTCACACCACTTGTCAAATCGGTGTAAAGACGGTCGGCATAGAAGGGGGCAATAGGTGCCATGAGTTTTGCCACTGTCACCAAACACGTATAAAGTGTCTGATAGGCACTCAGCTTGTCCACGTTCATGCCACCGCCCCAGAAGCGTTTACGGCTAAGACGTACATGCCAGTTCGACAGGTTGTCAATCACAAAACTCTGAATCAGACGGCCTGCTTTCGTGGGTTCATAATCATCGAAGTCTGCTGACACTTCTTTAGCCAGAGAGTTGAGTTCCGAAAGAATCCAACGGTCAATCTCTGGACGCTCACTCAAGGGCACCTGCTGCATGCTTGGATCGAACTTGTCGACATTGGCATACATCACGAAGAAGGAATAAGTCTGGAAAAGCTTGGCAAAGAAAGTACGTGCAACTTCCTGAACGCCATCCTCATCAAACTTCAGATTGTCCCAAGGTGATGAGTTGGTAATCATGTACCAACGCAAGGGATCGGAACCATACTTCCGGATTGCGCCGAACGGCTCAACAGCATTGCCTTTGCTCTTCGACATTTTATTTCCGTTCTTGTCGAGCACCAAGCCATTGCTGATAACTGCCTTGAAAGCAACGGTATCGAACACCATGGTTGCTATGGCATGGAGTGTAAAGAACCACCCGCGTGTTTGATCCACTCCTTCTGCGATGAAATCTGCCGGGTAGACCGTGCGGTCGTCCAGGAGTTCCTTGTTCTCGAACGGATAATGGATCTGTGCGTAAGGCATTGAACCCGAATCAAACCACACGTCAATCAAATCAGACTCGCGCTTCATGGGCTTACCTGAAGGCGAAACCAAAACGATGTGATCAACATAAGGACGATGCAAGTCAATCCGATGATAGTTCTCCTTAGAATAATCACCAGGCACAAATCCCTTTTGACGCATCGGATTCTCGCTCATGAAACCTGCAGCAACACTTTTCTCTATTTCAGCGTCAAGCTGTTCTAACGACTCAATGCAGATTTCTTCCCGCGTTTCAGCATTACGCCAAATGGGAAGAGGTGTGCCCCAATAACGCGAACGGCTCAAATTCCAGTCATTCAAGTTCTCGAGCCATTTTCCAAAGCGTCCGCTACCCGTTGATGCAGGCTTCCACTGAATGGTGTCATTCAGCTCCATCATACGCTTCTTCAAAGCAGAGCTGCGGATAAACCATGAATCAAGCGGATAATAAAGGATGGGCTTGTCTGTTCTCCAGCAATGCGGATAGTTATGCACATGCTTCTCGATCTTGAAGGCTTCACCTGCTTGCTTCATCTCCAAGCAAATAACAATATTCAGATCTTCTGCTTTCGCTGCAGCCTTTTCGTCATACTTCCCGCCCTCATTAAACTTTGGATCGTAAGCATTCTTCACGTAATCTCCTGCATGATGGGCATATGCTTGTGTATCCACGCATGCTTTCACAAAGTTGGCATCCAAATCATCAAGCATATAATACTTGCCCGAGAGATCCACCATCGGGCGAGTTTCTCCTTGCTTATTGATCAAGAACAGTGAAGGAACACCCGCATCCTTTGCCACTTTTGCATCGTCTGCACCGAAAGTAGGAGCAATGTGCACAATGCCCGTACCATCTTCCGTAGTGACATAATCACCGGGAATTACACGGAAAGCCTGTTCCGACAAGTCAACAAACTGGTCGAAGCCGCAAGTAAAGCATTTTTCGCGATGCAAGGCTGCATAATTCTTCACAAAGGTAGCCGCATTCTCATCCATCTTCTCGGTAGGATGCACCCAAGGCATCAGTTGCTTGTAATGCATGCCTACGAGTTCCGTGCCTTTCCACTTATTGGTGACACGATAAGGCACCACCTTGTCGCCGACATGATAGTTTTCGAAATCTGCATTTTCGCCTTCTGCCTTGAAATAAGCGCCCAAACGAGATTCGGCCACCACTGCCGTCATGGGTTCACCCGTATAAGGATTGAATGTTTCGACAGACACATAATCAATGTTGGGACCAACGCAAAGTGCCGTATTGGAAGGAAGAGTCCAAGGAGTTGTTGTCCAAGCCAAAAAATACGGTTTCCCCCACTTTGTCAACTCAGCTTTGGGGTCAGTGATGAGAAACTGGGCCGTTACGGTCGTATCCTTCACGTCTCTATAGCAACCCGGTTGATTCAGCTCATGCGAGCTCAGGCCTGTGCCAGCTGCAGGAGAATACGGCTGTATCGTGTAGCCCTTATAAAGCAATCCCTTTTTGTAGAGCTGAGCCAAGAGCCACCACAAAGATTCAATATAAGAATTCTCATAGGTGATGTAAGGATGTTCCATGTCCACCCAATAGCCCATGAGATGACTTAAGTCAGCCCACTCCTGAGTAAACATCATCACATTCTTACGGCACTTCGCATTATAATCCTCAATGGAAATGCTTTTGCCTATATCTTCCTTCGTAATACCAAGCTCCTTTTCCACGCCAAGCTCAACAGGAAGTCCATGAGTATCCCAACCAGCCTTGCGCTTCACCTGAAAGCCTTTCATCGTTTTGTAACGGCAGAACACATCTTTAATCGTTCGTGCCATCACGTGATGTATACCCGGATGCCCGTTAGCAGAGGGAGGTCCCTCAAAGAACACGAATGAAGGACAGCCTTCCCGTTCGCTCATGCTTCGATGGAACAAATCTTGCTCGTCCCATTTTCCAAGCACATCCTCGTTCACCTCAAAGAGGTTCAATCCTGTACGTTTGGTGAATTCCATATGCTGTTATCTGTTGTAATCATCGCCTTATGTGCCCTTCCAACCACACGAAAGGGCAACGGCTTTTGTTTTCAAATTAAAATTCCGTGCAAAGATAATGCAATTCGTGGGAAAAGCCAAACGAAAGTTAGCAGAGTTTCGGAATACATTAGCGATTAGGCAACAAAAAAACTCCTGTCAAGCTGTAAACCCGACAGGAGTATTCTTTTTAAGAAAAGAGATGCTTAGCCATTCTACACGGAGAATGCGCTAAAGTACATCAGCACAATTTGCGAGCACCATCGCCGATCACAACATCAATCACAATAGGTTCTTTACCAAACTTCTCTTTGTAAGCCTGCTTGGCGGTTGTGATGAAGTTGTCGTAAAGGTCGTCGGAAACGAGGTTAATCGTGCAGCCACCGAATCCGCCTCCCATGATGCGTGAACCGGTCACTCCGCAGCTATGCGCCACGTCATTGAGGAAATCCAGTTCAGGGCAGCTCACCTCATATTCCTTGCTCAAGCCGTAGTGGGTTTCATACATCTTCTTACCCACTTCTTCATAATCGCCTTCTTCCAAAGCAACGCATACCTCAAGCACACGATACTTTTCACCGATTACATACTTGGCACGGAGCGCGTCTTCCTCGCTCACCTCTGAACGAACTGCGTCAAGCATATCATAAGTAGCGTCACGGAGTGTTTCCACATTGGGATAGTGCTTCTTCATGACAGCAACCACGTTCTCGCAGCTCTTACGGCGATCATTGTAAGCGGAGGAAGCCAGCTCATGCTTCACCTGAGAGTTAAGCAACACGAGCTTATAGCCCTTCGGATCGAAGGGGAAATACTTATACTGCAAAGAACGGCAATCCAAACGCATCAAGCTGCCAGCCTTGCCAAATACGGAAGCGAACTGGTCCATGATGCCGCAGTTGCAACCAATGTAATTGTGTTCAGTTGCCTGACCCACTTTTGCCAAAGTAAACTTGTCAATCTTGTTCTCAGCAAAGAGATCATTCAAAGCAAAAGCGTAAGTGCTCTCCAATGCGGCTGAAGAGGACATTCCGGCACCAAGAGGCACATCACCTGCGAAAGCCGTGTTGAAACCTTCCACAGGTACGCCCAACTTCATCATCTCACGGCAAACGCCGAAGATGAAGCGGAAATGGGTAGCAGAAGGGCCCTTCTCGTCGTCGAGGCTGAACTCCACGTAGTCCTTCAAGTCAATAGAATAAGCACGTACCTTACGTGTGCCGTTAGGCTTAACCTCAGCAATCACGCCCTGCTGCACAGCGCCGGGGAAAACGAATCCTCCGTTGTAATCGGTATGTTCGCCAATCAAGTTGATACGTCCTGGAGATGCATAAACAGAGCCGGTCGTACCATCGAAATGTTCGATAAAACGACTTCTAACGTCGTCAATAGTCAGTTTCATGGGAGTATGGATTTTGTAGAAAGTATTGTTAGAAAATGGCAGCGAGTTCCACGTGTTGCAGAACTCGCTGCGTGTTAATTAGATCTTTTCTTCTTTAACTTCGTCCTCACGATGGGAAACTCTACTGCCCACCAATGCATAGAAGAGAAGGTATGCAGCGCAGAACACTACCACCCAATAGGATGTCATATAATCGCCAGTAATGTCGGCAACCTTTGCCTGTATACCTACCATTACGGCACAACCGAATACCATGGTCATAAATATACCAGATGCAATAGCAGTGTACTTACCCAAGCCTTCAACGGCCATATTGAAAATGCCACCCCACATCACAGAAGTGCAAAGACCGACAAGCAAGAAAGCAAAAATGCCCACAGGTACATTCTCCCAACCAAGTGACACTGTTGCCCAATCAATAGCAGGAACAGCCACCGTCCAATCTGTAGGAGCGTACATTCCAAAGAGAACAAGAACCAAAGTCAGCACGCTCACAAAAGTAATCTGTGCACGGCTACTCACAGAACCGCCAATAGCGCCTCCAATGAAACGTCCTACAAGCATCATCAACCAATAAACAGCAACAATCAGGCCTACTGTTGAAGCTGCCATTTCTCCACCTTGAGGTGAAGTCAGATACTGCAAAATATACGTAGGCACGCCCACTTCGATTCCCATATAAAGGAAGATGCCGACACAACCTAAAGCAAAATGACGATATTTCAAAGCACCCTTGATCAAGGACGTATCCACGGGAGCCTGCTCGGGTTCTTCAATCTTTGTAAAGCAAATCACAATAAATGCAACAACAAAGATGCCCAATGCAATCATCAAAGCAGGAGTTGCATCTGCTATGTGAGCCTTGGTAGCATCACCAATAAGAGCGCCCATCAAAATGGTAACAGCAACAGCTGCAGAAGAATTGAAAACGCCACCTATTTGAATCAATTGGTTACCTTTATTGCCACCTCCACCAAGAAGGTTCAACATTGGGTTTACAACGCAATTCAAGATACACATCGTAAAACCGCTAATAAAAGCGCCAACGAGATAAACCACAAAAGCACTTTCCTTGCCAACATGTCCCGAAGCCCATTGCACAAGAATTCCAATAATACCGATTACCAAGCCAAGAAGAGCCGTTTTCTTATAACCAATCTTGGCAATGATCATACCAGCAGGTATACCCATCA
>DAIRWG010000083.1:0-12553 GCA_036802405.1 Alloprevotella sp. | reverse complement strand
AACAAACAAAAGTGGACACTTTAAGTTACAAGACCATTTCTGCTAACAAAGAGACCGCACAGAAAGAGTGGATCGTAGTGGATGCTACCGACCAGATTCTCGGCCGTCTTTGCACCAAGGTTGCCAAACTGCTGCGCGGTAAGTATAAGCCCAACTTTACTCCCCACGTGGACTGCGGCGACAACGTCATCATCATCAATGCCGACAAGATCCGCCTCACCGGCAAGAAGTGGACCGATCGTGTTTACCTCACTTACACCGGCTACCCCGGCGGACAACGCGAGCACACTCCCGCTTCCATCATGGCTAAGCCCAACGGCGCTGACAAACTCTTCCGCCGCGTAGTGAAGGGCATGCTCCCCAAGAACCGTCTGGGTGCTCAGCTCCTCAACAACCTCTACGTGTACGAGGGTGGCGAGCACAAGCACGAAGCACAGGCTCCCAAGGCAATTGATATTAACCTTCTTAAATAAGCTTAGCAGTAATGGAAATGATTAATGCATTAGGCCGTCGTAAGAGCGCCATCGCCCGCATCTACCTCACCGAAGGTACCGGCAAGATTACCATTAACAAGAGAGACCTCACGGAGTATTTTCCCTCTCCCATCCTGCAGTATGTCGTAAAGCAGCCCCTCGCGCTTCTCGACGTGGCTGAAAAGTACGACATCAAGGTTAATCTCTGCGGCGGTGGTTTCACCGGACAGAGCCAGGCTCTCCGCCTCGCCATCGCACGTGCCCTCGTCAAGATCAACGCCGACGACAAGAAGGCCCTCCGCGCTGAAGGCTTCATGACTCGTGATCCCCGCGCCGTCGAGCGTAAGAAGCCGGGTCAGCCCAAGGCACGCCGTCGCTTCCAGTTCAGCAAACGTTAATATTCGGCCGTTGCTGCTGGATTTACGTTTAGTATCTAAACCAAAAGGACTCTGTGCATCATCCGAAGGAGCACTGCGACGGTGCTCCGCATAGACTACCTCTTGGCTGGTTGGAGTTCCCCGTGCCAATCTGGAAGGCACACCAATGGGGAGCCACAACAACTCACAAAGAAAGTAAACGAACAAACAAAACTCATTACAAAGAAATGTCTAGAACATCATTCGACACCCTTCTTGAAGCAGGTTGCCACTTCGGTCACCTCAAGCGCAAATGGAATCCTGCCATGGCTCCCTACATCTTCATGGAGCGCAACGGCATCCACATCATCGACCTCCACAAGACTGTGGCCAAGGTTGACGAATGTGCAGAGGCTCTCAAGGCAATTGCCAAGCAGGGCAAGCGTGTCCTCTTTGTAGCTACTAAGAAGCAAGCAAAGCAGGTGGTAGCCGACAAGGCTTCATCTGTGAACATGCCTTTCGTGACGGAGCGTTGGCCGGGCGGTATGCTCACCAACTTCCCCACCATCCGCAAGGCTGTGAAGAAAATGGCCAATATCGACAAGCTGATGAACGACGGCACTTACTCCAACCTCTCCAAGCGTGAGATCCTCCAGATCACTCGCCAGCGTGCCAAGTTGGAGAAAAACCTCGGTTCCATCGCCGACCTTACCCGCCTTCCCGCTGCCCTCTTCGTGGTGGACGTGTGCAAGGAGCACATCGCCGTGAAGGAAGCACAGCGCTTGGGTATCCCCGTATTCGGCATTGTCGACACGAACTCTGATCCCAACTCCGTTGACTACGTGATCCCCGCCAACGATGACTCCAACAAGAGCATCGAGGTGATTCTCGATGCCATCTGCGGCGCTATCGCAGAAGGCGTGGAGGAGCGCAAGGCCGAGAAGGTTGACACCGAAGCTGCCGGCGAAGGTGAAGCCAAGTCGCGCAACAAGCGTGCTGCCAAGGCTCGCGTAGAAAAGGAAGAGGCTGCTCCCGCTGCTGAAACCGCTGCCGAGTAATCAAGTTCGACACACACAACTATGGGGTTCTTAGTTTTTAGGTGATAGGGTCAACCATCGTTTTTGCCATATCTGACGAAACGCAACTGAGTGCCTGCACTGCTTAAAAACTAGGAACCCTCCTTATTTTTACAACAACCTTATATTTCCACCTATTAATTTATTCCAAACAAATGGGAGTAGGATTAGAAGATATCAAGAAGCTGCGCACCATGACTGGCGCAGGTCTCGGCGACTGCAAGAAGGCTCTCGCTGAATCGAACGGCAACATCGAAGAGGCCATCGAAATCATCCGCAAGAAGGGTCAGGCTGTAGCAGCCAAGCGTTCTGACCGCGAAGCTGCCGAAGGCGCAGTGCTCGTGAAGCAGGAAAACGGATTTGCAGCCATCATCGCACTCAAGTGCGAAACCGACTTCGTGGCCAAGAATGCCGACTTCGTGAAGCTCGCTCAGGACATCCTCGATGCAGCCGTGGCCAACAAGTGCAAGACGCTCGACGAAGTGAAGGCCCTCCAGCTGGGTGACCACACTGTGGCCGAGGCCGTGACCGACCGCAGCGGTATCACTGGTGAGAAGATGGAACTCGACGGCTACAACTTCATCGAAGGCGAGAACGTGTCGGTGTATGACCACATGGGCCGCCACATGCTCTGCACCATGGTGCAGACCAACAAGCCCGCTGAAGAGCAGGCTCACAACGTGGCCATGCAGGTGGCTGCCATGAACCCCGTTGCACTCAACGAGGAGAGCGTTCCCCAGGCCGTGAAGGACGAGGAGCTCAAGGTGGCTATCGAGAAGACCAAGGAAGAGCAGGTGAAGAAAGCTGTGGAAGCTGCCTTGAAGAAGGCTGGCTTCAACCTCTACATCGCCGAAAGCGAGGAGCACCTCGAAGAAGGCATTATGAAGGGCAACATCACCGCTGAGCAGGCTGACCAGATCCGTGAGCTGAAGAAGACTACGGCTGAGGAGAAGGCTGCCAACCTGCCCGAGCAGATGGTTCAGAACATCGCCAACGGACGTATGAAGAAGTTCTACAAGGAATCTTGCCTCCTCAACCAGGAGTACATCCAGGACAGCAAGATGACCGTGGCTGAGTACCTCAAGTCTGCCGACAAGGAGCTCACCGTGGTTGACTTCAAGCGCTTCACGCTCCGCGCCGAGTAATCCCAACTGGCAATTAACCAAGAATTCTACGATAAAGGCCGATGCTGATGTAGCATCGGCCTTTATTCTTGTCCATGAGGAAAGTTAGAATGGGGAACTAACGGAGGAGGGAATAACATGTTGTACAACATGCAAAATGTTGGTTTTTGACGATACGCCAGCAAGACTCGCACATTTTAAGAATAAATGAGAGGAAATACTTGCAGTTTTAGCAAGAAAAGCCTACCTTCGCAAACAAGATGTACGTTCGTTTTGGCTCACATCGAAATACGGGCACCCAAACGTGTGCATCCCGAAGAACGAACTATTCCAGAAATCTAAAATCCGAATCTCAGCATGAAGAAGTACAATTTTGGTGCGGGACCATCCATCCTCCCGCAAGAAGTGATGAAAGCCACGGCAGAGGCTTGCATAGAATTTCAGGATATGGGACTCTCTCTGATGGAAATCAGTCATCGCACAAAGGAGTTCCAGGCAGTGATGGACGAAGCTCAGGCTCTGTTCAAGGAATTGCTCAACGTTCCCGAAGGCTACTCCGTACTGTTCCTGGGAGGAGGTGCCAGCACGCAATTCTGCATGGTGCCCTTCAACTTGCTGGAGAAGAAGGCTGCTTACCTCAACACAGGCGTTTGGGCCAAAAAGGCCATCAAGGAAGCAAAACTCTTCGGAGAAGTCGTGGAAGTGGCTTCTTCGGCTGATGCCAACTACACATTCGTTCCCAAAGACTACACCGTGCCCGCAGATGCCGACTATTTCCACATCACGACCAACAACACCATCTACGGCACAGAACTGCGCGAAGACCTCGACAGCCCCGTGCCCTTGGTGGCCGACATGTCGTCCGACATTCTCTCCCGCCCCGTGGACGTGAGCAAATACGCCGTCATTTATGGCGGTGCTCAGAAGAACCTCTCCATGGCTGGCGTGACATTCGTCATCGTGAAGAACGATGTGCTCGGCCACGTAAGCCGTGCTATCCCCACCATGCTTGACTACAGAACCCACGTGGAGAAGGGATCCATGTTCAACACTCCCCCCGTGGTGCCCATCTATTGCGCCTTACAGACACTGCGCTGGATCAAGGCACAAGGAGGCGTGAAGGAAATGGAGCGCCGTGCACATGAACGCGCAGATTTGCTCTATGCCGAAATCGACCGCAACACGATGTTCCAAGGCACAGCGAAGAAAGAAGACCGCTCGCTGATGAACATCTGCTTTGTCATGTCGGAGGAGTACAAGGAACTGGAGTCTGAATTCCTGGCCTTCGCTCAGAGCAAAGGTATGCAGGGCGTGAAGGGCCATCGCTCCGTGGGAGGATTCCGCGCTTCATGCTACAATGCCATGCCCTTGGAGGGCGTTAAGGCACTGGTGGCTTGCATGCAGGAATTCGAAGCCGCACACAAGAAATAAGAAACTAACCACACGGTGTGGAGGTCTGAAGAATCAGGTCTCCGCACCTTTCAAAAATCTCAATTGCACATGAAAGTACTGATTGCGACAGAAAAGCCATTCGCCCCCGTTGCAGTGAAAGGCATGAAGGACATTTTTGCTCCTGTGGGCTATGAAGTGGCGCTGCTTGAAAAGTATTCAGAAAAGGCCGAACTATTGGAGGCCATGCACGACGTGGATGCACTCATCATCCGTTCTGACAAAGTGGACGGTGAAGTGATGGACGCTTCCTCCCGACTGAAGATTGTGGTCAGGGCAGGTGCTGGCTATGACAATGTGGATCTGGCTGCCGCCACAGCCCGCGGCATCGTGGTGATGAACACCCCGGGACAGAATGCCAACGCGGTGGCCGAACTGGTGATCGGACTGCTGATCTACACCCTGCGCAACCGGTTCAATGGCACTTCGGGAAGTGAATTGATGGGCAAGAAACTGGGACTGATGGCTTTCGGCGCGGTGGCACAGAACCTGGCCCGCATCGCACACGGCATGGGCATGGACATATCGAGCTATTCCCCGCTCAACCGACCGCAGAAGATCATTGATGCCGGATACCACGTGCATGAAGAACTGATCGACTTGTTCAAGCACAACAACATCGTGAGCCTGCACATCCCCTCGACACCCGAAACAAGAGGGTCCATCGGCTACGACCTGATCAGCCAAATGCGCAAGGACGCCATCCTCGTCAACTCTGCCCGACAAGACATCATCGACGAGGAAGGCCTGCTGAAAGCCATGACCGAACGCACCGACCTGCGCTATGTGACCGACCTGAAGATGAAAGAACACGAACGCGCCATAGAGTTGCTGGGCGACCGGTATGTGTTTACACCCAAAAAGATGGGAGCACAGACCAAGGAGGCCAATGTGAATGCCGGATTGGCTGCAGCCAGTCAAATCGTGGCATATCTGGAAGAAGGCGACAAGAAATTCCAAGTAAACAAATAAGTGTGCAAACCTCCTGCCCCCGCAGGAAGTGGGCAGCACCCACGCGCCTTGGAATGCCAGAGCGAAGCGGTGCTTTGCCTCATGCACACACTGACACACTTCTTTACCATGCCCAAAATCAAACCATTCAAAGGCCTACGCCCACCACAGGCACTGGTCGAACAGATAGCAAGCCGCCCCTACGACGTGCTCGACTCCGAAGAGGCACGACGGGAAGCTGGCGACAATGAAATGTCGCTCTACCACATCATCAAGCCCGAAATCAACTTCCCCGAAGGCACGAGCGAATACGATCCGCGCGTGTACGAAAGCGGAGCAGAACAGTTTCAGAAATTTCAAAGGAAAGGCTGGCTCATCCAGGACAAGGAGGACTGCTACTACCTTTATGCCCAAACGATGAACGGAAAGACCCAATACGGCTGGGTGGTGTGTGCAAGCGTGGCCGACTACATGCAGGGAGTCATCAAGAAGCACGAACTCACGCGCTCCGACAAGGAGGAGGACAGAATGAAGCACGTGCGCACCACACGTGCCCACATGGAACCCGTGTTTCTGGCTTTTGCACCTCGCCCTATCCTCTTTGAGTTACGCAAGAAATACGCGGCAAAGGCTCCGGTCTACGACTTTGTGGCACCCGACGACGGATTCCGCCACCAATTGTGGATTGTCGACGACGTGACCGATAAGGCAATCATCACCTACGAGTTTGCAGCGATGGACAGCCTCTACATTGCCGACGGGCACCACCGTTCTGCCGCTGCCGCGCTGGTGGGGAACGAAATGGCCCGTTCGAAAACGTACACTTCGGGGGATGAAGAATTCAATTTCTACATGGCCGTGTGTTTCCCTGCCAACGAACTGACCATCCTCGACTACAACCGGGTGGTGAAAGACCTCAACGGCCTGACGAAAGACGAGTTCCTGCATGCACTGGCCAAGAACTTCGAAGTGACAAAGAAGGGCAAAGACATCTACAAGCCTCAGCAACCGCATGAATTCTCGCTCTACGTGGAAGGAGAATGGTTCTCGCTTCAAGCCCGCCTGGGCACGTTTGATGCCGACGACCCCATCGGCTCCTTGGACGTGGACATTTCATCCAGACTCATCCTCGACGAGCTGCTTGGCATCAAGGACCTGCGAAAGGACAAGCGCATTGACTTCGTAGGCGGACTGCGCGGCTTGGAAGAACTGCAACGGAGGGTTGATTCGGGGGAAATGAAGCTGGCGCTCGCCCTCTATCCTGTCAGCATGAAACAAATCATGCACATAGCCGATTCCGGAAACATCATGCCTCCGAAAGCCACTTGGTTTGAACCTAAACTCAGAAGCGGGCTGGTGGTACACAAGTTCTGATCTGCCCCCAGCATCATCAAGCGAGAGCTTTATCTGCAAATGAGAAACATCACAGCGGCCTCCCAAACTCCAACCAAGAAGTTTGGGAGGCCACATTGTTAACGTCTGTCATCCAGCGACATAATTATTGCCATGTGCGGCCATCGAAAGCACATCACATACTCGTAACTGATACGCATCATGCACTACCGGCAGGCTTTCCGCACCAAATCTGCAACATTTATTTACCATTTTCTTTGTATTTCAAAAAATATGTCCTAATTTTGCGCACAGATTCTTGAGCATTCACACGCTTGGGGGTCCAAAGAAATCACACAATCTTTAACTACCTAAGTCTATTCCATCTACGCATGAAATCTGATTTAAGCATCATGGGGGGACAGGTTCCCCTTTGGTACAAGTGCATGAAACGCACAGTGCCCTTCTCTATGGGACTATTTATGCTGATGGCAAGCACGGGCATAGCCTATGCAGCTTCGCCCACCATTTCGCCTGAAGCCAATGAGATTACGCAACAAAGAGGCGTGGTCAGCGGTAAAGTGACAGACACCAACGGTGAAGCCCTCGTGGGCGTAACCATCGTTGTGAAAGGCACGAAAACAACGGCCACAACGGACGTCAACGGTCGCTTCTCCATCAAGGCCAACCCTGGCCAGACACTTCGAATAGCCTACATCGGCTACGAGAAAGTGGAAAAGCGAGTGAACGGTTCGATAATGGACGTACAGCTCAAGAGCATCGACAACACGCTCAACGAGGCTGTGGTCATTGGTTACGGCACGGTAAAGAAGGCTGATTTGGCCGGTTCCGTGGCTGTGATGGACAGCAAGCAATTCAAGGATCAGCCTATCACGCAAGTGAGCGATGCCATCCAGGGCCGTATCGCTGGTGTGCAGGTCATGTCGAGCGGTGTGCCCGGTGGCGACATCAAGATCCGCGTGCGCGGTTCCAGCTCCATCTCAAAGAGCAACGAGCCGCTCTACGTGGTGGACGGCATCGTACGTGAAAGCGGACTGGAAGGCATCAACCCCGAAGACATCCAGAGCATGCAGGTGCTGAAGGATGCATCCTCCACGGCCATCTACGGTTCACGTGGTGCAAACGGTGTGGTACTTGTCCAGACCAAGAGTGGCAAGGCCGGAGTGACCCGCGTGGTGTTTGACGCCTCTGTCGGCTTCAGCAATGCCTACCACATCCCCGAGAAGATGGGTACCAAGGAATATGCCCAGGCACTTGTTGACAACGGCTTGGCTTCTGCCGAAAGTGTGGCAAACTATCTCAACGGCACCGACCCCGGCATCGACTGGATGGACCAGTTGCTTCAGACCGGCATCACACAGAACTACAAGCTGGCCATTTCAAAGGGCAACGAAGATACGCAGTTCTACGTGTCAGGCAACTACATGAACCACAAGGGTGTCATCACCGAAACGGAATTCAAGCGCTACGCCATCAAGGCCAATGTGCACTCCAAGCTCTATTCTTGGTTGGAACTCACCGCTGACGTCAACCTTTCACGTGGTCAGGGACATGGTGGCGGATTCCAGCAGAATCAGGATAATGCCATCTGGAATGGCTTGAACTTCTCGCCGACCATGTCGATGAAGCAAAGCAACGGAACCTATTCCCGCGACCCCTACAACGTGGTTTCGCAGGCCAACCCCTACGGTGTGCTCAAGGAGAACCAGAACGACCATATGCGCGATGTGGTGAACGGCCACATTGATTTGAAATTCAACATCGTAGACGGTCTGACGTTCACCACGACAAACGGCCTCGACTACAAGGATTCCAAGAGCTACTCCTTCGTGACTTCCAGAGTCAACCAGCAAGGAAAGAGCTCCATGAGCAATTCCGACAACTACCAAATGCTGTTGCAGACGACCAACAACCTGACCTACAACCACAAGTGGGGCAGCCATGGGTTGACGGCAACCGGCGTTTGGGAAGCCACCAGCTATGAGAACCGCCGAATGGGCGTTTCAGGCAACGACCTCGTGAGTGAATCAGTGGGCTACTGGAATGTGGATGCAGCCAAGAGCAAAAGCCAAAGCAACGGCTACCAGAAGTGGACCTTGCTTTCGGGTGTGGCCCGCGTGATGTACAACTATGCCGACAAGTACATGCTGACGGGTACGCTCCGTGCGGATGGATCCAGCCGCTTCCAAAACAAGAAGTGGGGTTGGTTCCCGTCCATTGCAGGTGCATGGACCGTGAGTCAAGAAGACTTCATGGAGAATTTCAAGAATCTCTCCAACCTGAAGCTGCGTGCAAGTTACGGTATCATCGGTAACCAGGACATCACCCCCTACTCCACCATGGTGATGCTCAGCTCCACAAGCTTCGACTTCGGAACGAACAACATGTACACAGGTTACTGGCCTCATGGCGTAGCCACTCCCGACCTCACTTGGGAGAAAGTACACCAGTTTGACTTTGGCGTAGACTTAGGTTTGTTCGAAAACAGACTGTCTGTCAGCGTTGACTATTACTACAAGAAGACCACCGACGCTTTGCTCCGCCAGACCTCAGAAGATGCCCTTGGCGGCATTGGCTACTGGGTGAACGCAGGTGAAGTGGAGAACCAAGGTGTGGATGTGAGCGTGTCAGGACGCATTTTCCAGACAAAGGACTTCAGCTGGACTTCCACACTCAGTGCTTCGCACAACAAGAACAAGGTACTCAAGCTCAACGAAACCTTCTACGGCAGCAAGCCCGCAGCAGGTTCGGTGGATGAATGTACCATCATCAAGGAAGGCGAAGCCATCGGCACATTCTACGGCTACCGCTGGGCCGGACTTGAAAAGAATGCCGACGGCAAATGGGTGGACATGTACTACGACAAGAACGGCAACAAGACTGCCACCCCCACGGGTGACGACCGCACCGTGCTCGGCACGTCCAATCCGAAGGTCACCTTGGGCTGGAACAACTCCCTCACTTACAAGAACTGGGATTTCAACGCCTTCTTCAATGCATCCTTCGGTGCCAAGCGTCTGAACCTCATCCGCTACACGATGAACTCCACTCCGGGTGCCTCGAAGTTTGTGACCGACAAGACATACTTTGAGAATGTGGGCGTGACCATGCCTACCTTCAATTCCGGTTCGAAGATGTACGGCAACAGCGACAAATGGCTGGAGAATGCCAGCTATCTGCGCTTGGAGAACATCAGCATCTCCTACAACCTGCCGAAGAGCACCACCCGCTTTGCCGACCTCCGCTTCACCGTGTCTGGCCAGAATCTCTTCACCATCACTGGCTACAAGGGCATTGACCCCGCCGGACATTCGTTCCACAACGATGGAGGCGATGCCAACAACGGCATTGACATGGGTACCTACCCCAACCCGCGCACCTTCACCATCGGTGTAAGAGCTACATTCTAACCCCCAACAAGCAAAAATCATGAAATCGAACATTTTTATGGGCTGCATGCTGGCGGCAGGATTACTCTCTGCTTCATGTAGCGACTTCCTCACCGAAGACCCCAAGGGCCAGCTTGACCCAAGCACCTACTATAACAGCAACGATGCTGTGAACACTGCCGTGTATGCACTCTACACCAAAGTGAACGAGTCGCAGATCTACACGAATATGCTCTATCCGCAGTGGCAGGGCGACGACATCACGGCCAATCCCGGTTCCAACAAGCAGGCATGCGCCGAGCTCGATGCATTTGCTGCCTCCAACAACAACAAGGGTTTGACTGCCGCATGGGAGAAGAACTACAAGATTGTTGAAGCTGCCAACAACATCATCAACAACATCAAAGTAGTTGAAAACTCCAGCTACGCCGAAACGGCCAAGATCGCTATCGCCCAGGCCAGATTCTGGCGTGCCTATGCCTACTACTACATGGTGCGCATCTTTGGCCCCCTCCCCATTATCGAGCAGTATTCCACGGAGTATGGCAAACCTAAGCCCGCTACCATTGCGCAAGTGTACGACTACATTGTGGCCGACATGAAAGCCGCCATCGACGTGCTTCCCACAAGCTACACCGGTGTGCCCGCTTCACACGACGGCATCGATGCCTACGTCACCAAGCAAGCCGCACAATCAGCCCTTACAGCCGTCTACATGTCAATGGCCGGATATCCGCTCAACAAGACGGAATACTACGGCGAGGCAGCCAAACTGGCCAAGGACGTGATTGACCACAACAGCGACTACGGTTTCTATCTCGACAGCGATTGGAGCCACGTGTACTCCATGGGGCACAACTACAACAAGGAAACGATTCTCGGCATTGACTTCAGTCCGCTCCCCTGGTGGACCAATGATTCCGAGTTCACTTCCTGCGACCGCTTCGAGAGCCTTGGCGATGGTGGCTGGGGTGACGCCTGGGGTGAAATCGCTTTCTGGAAGCGCTTCCCCGAAGGCAACCGCAAAAAGGCCACCTATGCTGAGAAGATCACCTTCCAGGACGACAAGGACAACCCCTACCGCATCACCAAGACCGTTGACTGGTGGGCATTGGATGCCGAGGGCAACAAGGTTGTTTCGGAGTACCATCCCATGTTCTGCAATTTCACGGTCAACAGCGACGAGAACGGAAATGCCATTGCCGCTCCCTACGACTACACCAAGCCCAACTGGAAAGGTATGGTCAACGACCATCGCCACCGCGTGATTCGCTATTCCGAGCTGCTCCTGTGGTATGCCGAGAGTGCTGCCCGAAGCGGCGCTTCCGACCTCAGCCTGGCCAAGCAGTGCCTCAAGCAAGTGCGTGAGCGTGCTTGCGACGATCCCTACAACGTGACGCTCGGCGACGGTTCTGTGGTCAACATCGACAACATGACCGCAGAGCAACTGGCCGAAGCCTGCTACATCGAGCACGGATGGGAAGTGGCTGGCTACTGGGTGGCCATGGTGACCCGCCGTTCCGATGAATTCCGTATGAACGAGCTGCAGAAGAACTTCGAGTTCCGCGTGGCCAATCAGGATCAGGACATCGTCGATCCCGCCGACGGCAAGGTGTACAAGGCCAAGGAAAGCGTAGCCGTGCCCGCCAACTATGCTGTTTGGCGCGGTGCTGAAAGCATCTATCTGCCCTACCCCGTTCTCGAGGTAGAGAAGAACCCGAACCTGAAGGACGTGGATCGCACCAAGTGACTCCATAGACCTTGATATTCCAGGCACAGCCGCAGGCCTACACACGTTGTGATGTGTAAGTCTGCGGCTTTTCTTTTCACACTGTGCGTGCGATAAAGCACAGACCTCACTCCCCCGATGTCATGCAGTCCACTCCCGAATGCTGATGCAAAGATAGCACCCCGAGGAAAAACGGCCAAGCCACATGGCACACCCATGTCACACGATGGGCCATCAGGCGTCACACGACGGGCCAAAGTGACAGCAAAACGTGCGGCCCCTACGCGCACGCGCGCGTTACAGGGGATTTGCACTACTTGCTTTCACGCTGTCACTCGCAACAGGCCATTTTCTATGCCCTATAGGGAAGTCCGAACAGTCATGCGACTTGTTGAAAATAGCTTGGGACTTGTTGAAATTTGCTTGGGGACTTGTCGGAAATGGCTTGGGACTTGTTTTTCATGCATTTTAGCAGAGCAAGTGACGGGTGACAGCAAAAAAAGCAATTGTCTGGGGAGGAAATGAAGGGCCATTTCTGAAACTGGAACGAACCAGAAGCCCGTGGCATGGCCTAAAGACGGACACACCACCTGCTTGATAGGGTGTACAGTTTAGTGTACTCATTTAGCATGCGTAAAGGGCGGGCTGAAAGC
>DAIRWG010000082.1:8557-12575 GCA_036802405.1 Alloprevotella sp. | reverse complement strand
TCCTTCATCATGATCGTGTGTGAATAATGTATGATTGTGTTGTTGAAAGGTTGTTGCCCTGTTTGTGGGAAGGGAAATAGAAAACAAAGCCGTGCGGCGCATGGCCGCCCATGTAAGGGGGCTTTGTTGATGCAGCAAAGTTACGAATCTTTTCGGAGGCACACGCTCTTGTGGGTCGTTTTTTGCCGCGAAGAAAGCCTTGGAGCCCGAATGAAGGAAGCGAAATCGCCCCCAAGCCCTTGGGGCTTGGGGGCGATGGTCTGTCATGCTTCAATGCTTCATTGGAAGTTGAAGGTCGGGAAGTGAGCGGAGTCGGTGATGATATAGGGATTGGCTTTGTCGTAGCACATGCAGGCAAACTGCGATTCATTGGCCCGACCGAGGTTGAGGGCATTGACTGCGGTGCCGTTGTAGGTCACGTTCTTGCAGTTGATGGTGATTCCGGCAAATTGCTTGCGACCGGCTTGCAGCTCGGCTGCCGTGCTGGTGTAGTCCTCAAAGAGGAAGAAGCCGAGCCACTTGCTGAAGGCTTCCGACCATTCGTGGTAGTTGTAGTTGCAGTTGGTGGCATTCACCGTGAAGTGGTTGGCATTGGTGCGGTTGCTGATGCGTACGGCTTCAGCGCCGTCGGCCAGTTCGAATTGGCAATTCTCCACGTTGACCACACCCTCCTCCTGCATGCCGAACACGAGGATGCAGTTGTTCGAGAGTCCCTCGAAGGAGCAGTTCTTCACCGTCACGTTCTTGGCGGGTTCGCCCGCACTCTGCAGGTTGATCTCGATGCCGTTGTAGCGGCCGGTGTTGGTGCCCGTGAAGTGCACCCCGTCGATCACCACGTCGCCCGGTGTGTTCACGCTGATGCCGGCGTTGCTGTTGGCCCTTGGGAACTCACCCGTCAGCGTCACGTCCTTCAGTGTCACGCCTTCCTCAGCCTTGAGGTTGAGGCCGGTGGCATCCACGGTGCCGTTGCTGATGGCGATGCTCTTGCAGCTGACCGTCACGATGTTCTTCTGGGCGGCATTCTCGTTCTTCAGCGTGCCTTCCTGCAGGTCGACGTTGAGGTTGGTCTGTGCCAGCTCGCTGGCCGGTGTGTTGGCCACAAAGTCCTGCAGTGAGGATGCGCCCTGGAGGTAAACCTCATAGTCGGGTTGCTTGAACTGCGGGTCGATGATCACGTTGAAGTCGGTGGTGTTGGTGAGCAGCGAACCGTAGATGTTGGTGCGGTAGTTGCGCTGAATGGGCACGGAGGCGAAGGTGCGCTGATGGGCTTCCTGCACCTCTCCGACAACGTCTGTGCTCTTGGCGTAGTCGAAGGTCACTTCGGTGGTCACCTTGTCGTTGCCCACAAGCACGTAGTTCATGGCCAGATACTTGTTGCCGTCCACGGGGAAATGCTCTTCGTCTGTGGGAATGCTGGCATAGGTGTAGGTGTATGTCTCGCTGCCCGTCACGCTGCCGTCGAGTAGCTTCATCACGTTGGGCACTCCGCTCACGCTCACCTGCGTGGCGGTGGGAGCAAATCCAGCAGCCGCAGCGACTGCATAGTCGTTGGTGCCGATGTTGAGCTGGGCAAACGGACGGGTGAGGGTGACGCTCTGCTGCGAGTCGCCCGTCACCACCACTTCTGCAGTGCCGTAGAAGGCATCGCCTGCCTCATAGTTGCTCTCCTGCTGTCCGACCGTCATGGTCTTCTCTTCCCAGTCGATCTCGTAGGGAGAGCCTTCTGCGGGAGCGGCCCAGAACACCACCTTGTAGGTGTTGCCCTTCACGAGCTTGAGTTCCACGCTGGTCACGTGGTTTTCAAACGTCTTGTGGTCGCCCGTGCCGGGTGTGCCGAGGGCAGCCACGAGGGTGCCTTCCTTGTCGTAAACGGCATAGCTCAATTGGTCGGCCGTCAGTCCGTCACCAAAAGTACGGGTGGCGATGCCGTCGGGAGCCTGCACAGAAAAGCTGACTGTGGATTCTCCTCCAGAGGCGGGATTCACGGCAATCTCGTCCTGCGAGCAGCCGGTAGTCATCATCACGGCCGATGTGGCCAGGATGGAATAGAGCAGGTTCTTCTTCATAGTGGTAGGAGTTTGTGATGGGTAAAAAAGGTGGCAGCGGAGCGGTGCCCCGCTGCCTGGGGGAATTTCATTTGAATGGCCTCAGCGTGAGTGAACCATCAGCGCGGTGGAGCGATGGATGGTGGATCTCGTTCGAGGCTTTTGGGGCATATGGATTGGGGTTAGAGGTCGCCCACTTGATTATCCGTAGTGGAACGCGTCGCTCCATCTACAGTCAACTTCAAGTTGTCTGCCACGCTGCCTCCCTTGATATTGTAAAGATGAGCGAATCCTTCCACCGTGCAATTATTCACGCGAACATCAAATCGGCCAGGATTGGCATTGATCTGCAAAGCCTGATAAGTTGAGGTGCCCATCAGCCTGAAGGTACATCCATTGAACTCTACCACGTAATACCCAGCTTCCTGGTAGCCTTCGTTATACACATTCACGCAGCTCTTTGCCGATTCGAAGATGCAGTTGTTGAAGGTGATGTTGGAAGCATACGACCAGAAATTGTAGTCACTCTCTGGCTGCTTGAACGTACAGTTGTTGTAGGTGACGTGCTTGGCATTGTAAGTGGTTCTTCCGATCAGCGTGCAATTGTCGTAGGTCAGGTTGTCGGAATGCGCGATTCCTTTGTAATTACCCTGGCCCACCTTCATGGTGAGATTCTTAAAGGTTACATTATTCAGACCTTGCGCATTGTATCCCGTTTGGCCGAGCGACGCGGCAGTTTCAACCACCACATCCTTGCCGCCGATGATGGTCACACCTTCGGCTATACTCTGCCCTTGCGGCAACGTATAAGTAGTGTTGGGAGCCAGCTTCACTTTGGCGCCGGGCGTGCTGATGGCCTGCACCATTTCTTCCTGCGTTTCCACGGGAACGGCTTCCACATACATTTCGTAGTCATCCTCCCAGCTCGGGTCAATCGTCACCTGATAGTCCACCTCGTTGGTGAGCAGCGAACCGTAGATGTTGGTGCGGTAGTTGCGCTGGAGCGGCACGGAAGTGAAGGTGCGGCTGTGCAGGTCCGTGCCTTGGTCATCGGCACCCATCTGGAGTACCACGTCTGCGGTCTGCTTGTCGCCCATGAGCACATAGCCCATGCAGAGGTATTCGTAACCCTCTACGGGGAATGGCTCGGACGTGGCATCGGGCCGTGCTGCCGGAGCGTAGCCTATCGTGGTGCTGCCGCTCACGGTGCCGTCAAGCAGGCTCATTGTATTGGGCACGCCACTCAGGGTGATTCTGGTGTGCGTAGGATCGAAACCAGCAGCCTTCGAGGCAGCCAAGTCGTTGGTGCCGATGTTGAGCTGGGCATACGGACGGTGGAGCGTGACGCTCTCTTGGGTGTCGGCCGTGACGGTCACTTCCGTCACGTTGTAGAAGGCATCGCCCTTCTCATTGCTCGAAGCGAGGGCTTGGGGCTTGACGGTCATGGTGGCATTGGCCCAGTCGAACTGGTAGGGAGCACTCGGGGATTCGGCCCAGAACACCACCTTGTAGGTGTTGCCCTTCACGAGCTGGAGTTTCACCTCGGCCTGGCGGCCCGTCATGGCCACAGGGGCTTGGTTGGCGGCCACATTGCCGAGCTGCGAGAGCTGATGGCCTTCGGCATCATACACGGCATAGCGCAGCTCGGTGGCGGTGTTGCCGTCGCCAAACGTACGGGTGTCGAGGCCTACGGGGGCGGTGACGGCAAAGTTGACCGTGGCCTGGCCACCGGCGGCGGGCGTTTCGCCCAATTCGGTTTGCGAACAAGCTGTGAACATCAAGGCGGCCGATGCGGCCAAAGCGGAATAGAGGAAACGGGATTTCATAAGGCTAAGGGATTTATGAGGGGGTTGTTGTTGGGAATCGTTTTTTCGGATGCAGAATCGGGGTGTGTTCTGCGGTCGGGGGGGGAAGGAATGAGGCGTTCTGTTGCGGGCAATGAGGTTAGGACGGTTGAGAAAGTTCGTGGATGG
>DAIRWG010000082.1:1528-8457 GCA_036802405.1 Alloprevotella sp. | reverse complement strand
TCGAAGGTGGCATCGATGCCCACGTTGCCCGTGGCCTTGGAGGTGAGAAACTTGCCCCGCACGGTGGTGACCATGCTGCGCTTGAGGGGCAGCGTGATGGGGTCGGTCATGGAGAGGAGCAGTCCGTTGCTGTCGTAGAGCGCCAGTCCCACGGTGGTGAGGGCCTCCTGGTGGTTGACCAGTACGAAGTCGAACCCGAGTTCGGCCTCGTCGAGGCTGAGCTGCTTGATCTGCCCGTCGAACTGCTTGCCCGACCACGAGTCGGCCGGACGGCCGGTGAACATGTTGTAGGAGCAGGGCACGAACATCGGATAGAACAGCACCACGTGGTAGCGGCTCAAGTCGATGCCGCGCGAGTCGGACAGTGGATCGGATTTGGGGTCGGACTTGGCATCTGTCTTGGTCTGTCCCGCGGCCTTGGCAGAGTCGGCAGCCAAGGCTTCGGCAGCCTGTCGTTCGCGCTCGTAGGCGGCTTCCAGCTCGCGGTCGATGAACTCCTGCAGGTCGGTGGTGACGAAGCGGTACTTGGCCAAGGGCCTTTCGAGCGGCACCTCCACCCATCCGTCCTGCAGGGGGACGACTTCGGCATCGGCCTGCCCCACGAAGGCATCGCGCCACGGGGTGTTACCCTGGTAGGAACCGTCGGCGCCAAGGATGTATTTGATCTCCTCGAAATTGCTCGCATCGTAGTAGAGCGGATCGGTGGTGCCGTCGATCACGTAGTCGACCCACGTGATGAAGCGGTAGCGGCCGGGCACGAGCTGCATGCGGAAACGCTGGTGGAGCACCGTGTCGCGCGCGGAGAAGAAGGTGTACTGCTTCACCGGTGTGCGCGAGAAGGTGCTGTCGGCCGTGGCGCGGTATACGTTGACCACATAGCGCAGGCGGTGGGGCGTGCGCACCTGCAGCGTTTGCGAGGCAGAGCGCGTGGCGAGCGGGCGGTCGATCACGGCATAGTCGGGCAGGTTGGCATCGGTGGTGAAGTCGAACTCCAGGGTGAAATCCTGTGAGAGGAGCATTTCGTCGGGATATTCATGGATGGTGGAGTCGCAGGCCGTGGCCAAAGCGAGGCAGCAAATGCCCATGAGCCACGCGACGAGTGCCGACTGGCGGAGGGGAATGACGCTGTTCATGGCTCACCTCCTTTCTGGCGGCGGTGGTGCCACATCCAGCGGTAGGCAATGCCCACGCTGGCCCGGGTGACGCCCCAATAGGTGCCTTTGCCGTGGCCGACGGGACGGCCGTTGGCGGCGTTGTCGAAGGTGTCGTAGCGGTAGCAGATGAAGCCCGCGCCCACGTTGAGGTCGAGCCACCAGCGGCGCTTGCGGTCGAGGCGGCAGGTGTAGCCGTAGCCGAGGCCGAATCCGAGTGCGGGCTGGTTGGGGTCCTGGTAGCGCTCGGTGCCCTTGAAGGCCACGTTGAATCCGGCCACGGTGAGGTGGGCTCCGGCATAGTGCCCTTCGCCGGCTCGGCCCTGCCACCACCAGCGCACTTCGGGCTGCATGGCCAGCAGGCGCCACTTGCGGCGGGGCGAACCCATGTTGTAGGGGGAGTACCACACGGGCAGGTCGATGGAGCACGAGGGGTCGAGCTGGATTTCCACCCCGAGGTTGAGCGTTCCCACCAAGGCCCACAGGGCATTGGCCTTCACCTGGAGCATCACGCCACGATCGGCACCACGATCGGCACCACGTTCAGCACCGGGGTCGGCACCGGGGTTCCCGGCCACTTCCGCACGCTCCGCACCTTCAGCCGAGGGCCGTTCAAGGCTGTCGGCCGGGGCATTCCCCACGGGGCAACGTTCCGGGCATCGTTCCGGCACGCGGACCGCTGCGGAGGCGCCTGTGGCCGAAAGGATCATCGGCAGGAGGCATCCGGCGAGGAAAAGGCGAATGACTGCATGCATAGGGCTTCACTACTTTTTTGGGGGTGAAAAGGGTGTTCGCTGTAGTGTGGGAAGGATGCACCGGGTGAGAAGTGGGGGCTTGTCGTGGGGGAGGGGGATGTTTCATCCCTCGTCAAAAACGGAGCTTTTGTCCTTTCAATTCAAGTGCACCTCCTGTTTGCTCGGCGGGGAGCGTAATGCTTGCGAAACAAGGCGGGGCGCGGGTGCCGCATTTGTCTTGTTCACCTTACAAATGTAGGGAGTTATGTAAACACGATGCAACTTTTTGTGCGCAAAATAGGACTACATTAACCTTTGTTTTCGCGAATTGTAATTTTACCCCCCCCCATAAACGGGGATTTCTGCCAACCGTTGCATAACACTTTTAGGTATCGAAGCGCCCTCGTAGCCACGCTTTCCCACCCTTCCAGCCGCATGGCCACAGAAAAAGCCCGGAGAGCCGGCACGGGGCCGAACTTTCCGGGCAAAAATAAAGAATGAATCTATAGAATGCGATGGATCAGAGCAACTTGGCGCTGAGCTTCTCGAGCATGTCGACGGTCATGCGGTCGAGGTCGTACTCGGGAGCCCAGTTCCACTCCTGACGGGCGCAGATGTCCTCGAGGCTGTTGGGCCAGGAGTCGGCATTGGCTTGCTTGAGGGGATCCACCTGGTATTCCATTTCGAAATCGGGCTTATACTTGCGGATGGCAGCCAGCACGCCTTCGGGATCGAAGCTCATGGAGGCGATGTTGAAGGCATTGCGGTGGATGAGGCGGGCAGGGTCGGCCTCCATCAGCTCCACGGCAGCACGCAGGGCATCGGGCATGTACATCATGTCCATGTAGGTGCCTTTGGCAATGGGGCACACGAACTTCTCGCCACGCACGGCGGCATAGTAGATGTCGCAGGCATAGTCGGTGGTACCGCCTCCGGGAGGGGTGACGTAGGAGATGAGGCCCGGGAAACGTACGGCACGGGTGTCGACGCCATACTTGCGGAAGTAGTAATCGGAGAGCAGCTCGGTGGTCACCTTCGACACGCCGTAGATGGTGCGCGGACGCTGGATGGTGTCCTGCGGAGTGTGGTCGGCCGGCGTTTCGGGACCGAATGAACCGATGGAGCTGGGGGTGAACACGGAGCATTCATGTTCGCGAGCCACTTCGAGCACGTTCCACAGACCGTCGATGCCGATTTTCCATGCCAGCTGCGGACGGCCCTCGGCCACCACGCTGAGCAGGGCGGCGAGGTTGTAGATGGCGTCAACCTTGTGCTTGAGCACCACTTCGGCAATCTGTTCGCCGTTGGTCACGTCGCAGATTTCGGCGGGGCCGCTCTCGGCCAGTTCGCCCTTGGGGGCGGCGCTGGGTATGTAGCCGCACACCACGTGGTCGTTGCCGTAAATGCCACGGAGCTTCATCGTGAGCTCGGAGCCGATCTGGCCCGTGGCTCCAATCACCAGAATATTCTTCATTGCTATGTGTTGAGATTTGTATGAGGTTTCTATTCCGACTGCAATTGCAGCCTATCTTATGCAAAGGTAGTGCAAACCGAATGCAATACAAAGCAAAAGGCCATCGGACTTTTGATTTTATTGCTGAGGTGCAGCCTATCTTATGCAAAGGTAGTGCAAACCGAGCAAAGATGCAAACGCCAAGTGAATTTTTAGCGAGAAAGCCTTGCGGATGATTGGTTTTACCACAAAGGGCCACGAATGAGCACGAAGCCTTGCGGCATGCTTGTTTTTCCGCAAAGGGCCGCTAAGGGCCGCGAAGCCTTGCGGATGATTGGCTTTACCACGAAGTGCCACGAATGAACACGAAGCCTTGCGGCATGCTTGTTTTTTCCGCTAAGGGCCGCGAAGCCATGCGGATGATTGGCTTCACCACGAAGTGCCACGAATTGACACGAAGCCTTGCGGATGAGGTTTTTACCACCAAGTGCCACGAATGAACACGAAGCCTTGCGGCATGCTTGTTTTTCCGCAAAGGGCCGCGAAGGGCCGCGAAGCCATGCGGATCATAAGCTTTACCACGAAGTGCCACGAATGAGCACGAAGCCTTGCGGCGGAGCGCCTTGCCGTGAGGTATGCTTGGGGAGCCGCGGTTTCCCAGCCGCGGGCTCGGGGTGCACACGGCAAAGCACCCTCTTTGCGGAAACCAAGACGAAAATCTCAGGAAATTCTTTTGCTACCTCATTGCGTTGCACTAACTTTGCAGCCGAATGCACTTCGCTCCCGAGCAATGAGGAGAGCGGAGCGCGACGGAGCCCTTGTAGTTCAATGGATAGAACACCGCTCTCCTAAAGCAGTGATCTGAGTTCGATTCTCAGCGGGGGTACATCATCCCGAGCAAGCCACTCCGGCTTGCTTCGGAAGGGTAAAGCCAGGGCGGCGTGAAGGCTAATTTCTTGTCTTTCACACCGCCCTGGCTTTTTCCGTTTCATGCATTTCCCCACAGATTCTCACAACCACCGGGCCAGTTCCCAAGCCTGAATGTGCTTGATGCCGTTGCGTGAGGGCAACGGCAAATCGTCCAACGACACCACCCACTTGTCGTAGTTGTCGGCAATGCATTCCAAGGGAGCATATTCCCGTTTCACGGTCTGCTCGTCAACAAGCAGATAGGTGACTTGCACATAAATCGTACGGTCGTTCTTGATGGCCATGAAGTCCACTTCCTTGCCCTTGATGCTGCCCACATACACGTCGTAGCCATGACGCAGCAGTTCGATGTAGACCAGATTCTCCAGCAAATAGCCCACACCATATCCCCATCCTGCATACAGGTAATTCTTAAACGAAAGGTCGTTCATGTAGTATTTGCAACTGCCCGAAAGCGTTTCCCGCCCCTTGATGTTGCAGCGCAAAGCCCGATGGGCCAAATACACCTCTTCCACATAGCCGATGTAGGCTGCCACCGTGTCGTAAGAGGTTTTGCGCCCTTTGCTCTTGATGAAGTTCGTGATATTGGTAATGGAAAGCAGATTGGAGGCATTGTTCACGAGATAGGCAAAGAGGTCTTCAAGCAACGGCACATCACGTATGGTGTAGCGGCGAATGATGTCCTTCAGCAGCACGGTGTCCCTGAGGCTGGAAATGTAGTTACGCTTCACGTCCGTCGATTGGAAATGCAGCAATTCCGGATAGCCGCCATCAGTCATGTACTGCACGTAGCTCTGTTTGCCCACCGGAAGTTGTCGCACACTGACATACTCATCGTATGAGAGCGGGAAAATGGGAAATTCCACATACCGCCCCGACAGGAGCGTGGACAGTTCGCCCGAGAACATCTTGGAATTGGAACCCGTGATGAAGAGCTCGTAGTCCTCCGTGTAGTCCTGCGAGAGGGAATTGACAGCCCTTTCCCAGCCATCGATGTCCTGCACCTCGTCAATGAATATGTAGATGCGCCCTTCGGGCTTCAGTTCCTGCCGGTAGAGATGAATGAAGGCCACGAGGTCGTGATAGGATTCCAAGAAGTCAAACACCGTGAGTTCCTTGTTGACAAGGAGAATGTTGTTCCCATTCACGCCGCTCTGTACGAGATGCATGGCCGTTTGTCGCAAGATGTAGCTCTTGCCCACACGGCGTTGGCCCGTGAGCACTTTCACCACACGGCTATTCAGATACTGGCCAATGCTTTGGGTGTAAAGCGTACGCGGGAAACCACAGTCTATCACATGGCCCTGCCATAGGTTATACGGCCTGAGTGCTTCAATCCTTTCGTTCATCTTATTTGCTGTTAACATCAATCGGGGTGGGAAGAAACGCCCCATGTGCTGGAGCGTTTTGCCGAACCGCTGCCGCAAAGGTAGCAATATTTTCGACTATAGACGAAAATTCAAGCATTTCCGTCCAAATTTTCGTCCATGGTCGAAATTGTCGGCGTTTCTGCGGATATTTTCGTCCACAGACGAAAATATCGCCGCCAAAAGAGCGAGCCGCAGACTCCGTTCCCGCCCGGGAAACAGCGTCTGCGGCTCGCAGATATTGTGCAAAGAGTGTGCGCCCTGCCCAGTGTCAGCGCACCGAGAGAGTCAGTGCACCGAATCGGCATGGGCAGCCGGAGCTGCCTGTGAGGCATCGCCTTCAGCCTCAGCCTCGGCCTCGGCTTCGGCCTGGGCCTTGAGTTGCTGCTGGCGCACCCAGTAGGCATGGGCGGCGGCGCGGCGGATGGAGTCCTGGCGCAGGCTGTCGGACAGTGCGGATGCCCCCGTCGTGTCGGGCTCGGCCACCACGGGACGCGGAGCCACCTTCGGCGTGTCGGTGCTGAGGGTGTCGGCAGCATCGGTGCCCTCCCACTCCCGCATCACGGGCAGTGCCCACGGCAGCGAGGCACCGATCACGGCCAGCAGCACAAGCAGCACGATCCACCACCAGTGGCGGCGGAAGAAGCGGCTGCCGCCGTCGGAGTGCACCTTCATGCGCCGTTGGCGCGGACGTTCGCCCGCAGTGCGCGGTTCCGCGCTCTGTGATCGCAGCGTGCCGATGTGCGCCTCCTGCTGTGCCTGTGGGGCCTTGCCCTTCTTGGCGGCTGAGGCCCGTTGGGCTTTCTTGCCCTTGCCACCGTCCAGCGGTGCCACGGGCCGACGCGTGAAGCCCGCCGGCATGAGCGGCGGAATGTTGGTGGTGCGGCTCAGACTGGGGGCCGGGTGCAGCGGCAGGGCGGCATCGGCCTCTCCTTGTTCTCCGCGGCCTTCGGGCTCTTCGCCCTCCGTCGGTTCTTCTTCGTCCATGCCGGATGCCGAGGCACCTTCCGTGCATTCCATTTCGGCAGACTCCTCATCCGCCATGCTTTTCTCCGCCCCGCTGGAGGGAGAGGTCGTGTCATCCGTATCGTGAGGGGCGGCAGTGCGCATATCATCGTCCTGGTTGGCCCCGTTGTGCATCTTCTCTTCTGCCATGATGTGCTTGTTTCGTTTTTATGCGCGCAAAAGTAGCATTTTGCCCGAAAGTGAGCAACTTTTGCTGCCGCGCATTGCCGCCTTCGGCGCCAATTTGGCCCTTCGTCCGATGCTTTGCCATTCGCCCGTGGCAAATGCC
>DAIRWG010000082.1:0-1428 GCA_036802405.1 Alloprevotella sp. | reverse complement strand
CCCTATTTCTTATCACCAAGCAGCGAGTCCAATTGTCTGTCAAAGTCCGACATCATTTCACGGTCTTGCCTGACCCGGAATTTGTCATATTCGGTTAAAGCCTTCGCTACCGCTTGCTCATGACTTACCCGCCCCGCATCAGGAAGCACGGGGCGGTTGTTCAAATCCATATATCTCTGCAAGAGACTTGACCAATCTTTCATTGTCATGAGGATATGGTCGTCTGCCCGTTGCTCAGCGATGTCAATGAAAGCATTGCTTAGACGGTTTAAGGAATCAACTTCTTTCTCGCTCAGATAGTTCTTGGCTATGGTCACGTCCGACTTGATGACTCTGCCGTTCGGTGCATTCTTCCATGTGGTCAAGCCCATGTGTGGCCGTTCCGCATCTGCACGGTCATAGATGATCTCGGCTGCCGTCTGCTTGGTTACTGCATAATGCATGATGTTTTGCACCATCTTGAAGAATGAGCGTGTCTCTTCCGAGTCCTTGTCATAGTCAGAACTGCATTCGCTATAGATGTCCGTTATTTTTTGGTAGTAGCGACGCTCGCTGATACGTATCTCCCGTATGCGGTCAAGCAAGTCATCGAAATAATCTGCTCCGAATACATTCTTTCCCTTCAGTCGTTCATCATCCAATACGAAGCCTTTCGTGAGATATTCTTTCAACACGCTTGTAGCCCAGATGCGAAACTGAGTAGCCTCGTAGCTGTTCACACGATAACCAACGGCAATCACCACGTCAAGGTTGTACACCATCACTTCACCCGACCAATTGTCCGATGGTATTCGAATTTTTCTAATAGCATCGGATAAATGGATTTCTCCACTTTGGTCAATTTGGCCGAGATGATAATTTATGGTTGGAACAGTCACTCCAAACAGCTCTGACATTCTTTGCTGAGACAGCCAAAAGGTATTCGTGTCAAAAACGACCTGTACTTGCACTTTTCCTCGTCTGCCCTTATACATGAGCACGGACGACTCCATGCTTTTCACAGCCACGTCAGGAGTCATTGTTGCGCTGAAATACTGTTGTGCAGCCTTCACCATCTCCTTCTTCTTGTCGGCATTTATCGCTACGGCCATACATGCAGCACGAGAAAGGCGCATGCTCGTGACCTCTCTCACCGCCCCACTTCCCAATTCGGCCATCTCTGTAATCTCTACAAAGTGTTCACCGAGATGATACCCTTTCTGCGAAGTCCAAGCCTGTGCCTTGGCAATGACACGTTCAAAGTTCCAGTACTTGCCATAGCCCATCACTCGTGCCAGTTTGCGTGAGTTCCACCATTCCTTGCCATCGGCATCTGCCTCCCGCAGTTGGTCAAAAGGAGAATGGAGTTGGGGGATGTTGTTTGTGTCTTGAAGTATATCAGCCATAAGCTATTCTTTATTCTTCAATGCTCCGTTGATTAGTTTGTTA
>DAIRWG010000081.1:0-12579 GCA_036802405.1 Alloprevotella sp. | reverse complement strand
GGGTGGCTGAGCTGAATGCCAGAGGCGATGTGCCCATCATCTTCGGACTCCTCACGGTAAACAATCCAGAGCAGGCTGAAGAGCGCGCTGGAGGCAAACTGGGCAACAAAGGGGAGGAATTTGCCATTACTGCCATAAAAATGGCCGATTTTGCTTGGAAGTTCCAAAACTAATGCTTAACTTTGCACTCGCTTACAAGCAATAAGGGCAAATACCAGAGTGGCCAAATGGGGCAGACTGTAAATCTGCTGGCTTACGCCTTCGGTGGTTCGAATCCATCTTTGCCCACACAACGGCACGACATCCGCATGGATATCGTGCCGTTGTCGTTGTCAAACAAGGCCATCGCAGTTGCACATACGAATTGCCTGAAAACAGCACTTTTGAAACAAAAGGGCGGGCTGAAAGCCCCACTGTTGCTTTCAGCCCAAAGTAACCCTACGGGGTTATATTCCTCGCCCCTAAGGCTATCGGCACTTGATGGATCACACCTCTTAACTGAATAGTTTTCCGATTAGTCCTAACAGCTGAGATACTTTTCCTTTTTATCAACTGGAATCTTGATCGATGTTTCATCGGTCGTTTCGTCTTTCTGTACGATGGAGTCGACCAAGCGCTGGGCGGCTTCTGGCGATTTCAGTGTCTCTGCAAGGCCAGAAAGGAAGGAAATGCCTTGTGCAACCAATTCCTTTGGATTCTTTGGGAGCCAATACGTTGACCGATATCATTGATTCTTTTTCACTAGTTTACCCATCGGCTAAACGGGCCACAGTTTGTGGTGCTAGTACTTTACTTCTATAGCAACAGGGAAAATACGTTTCGGATCGTAGAAAGCTGCTAAACTACGGGCCATATGTTTCGCATCAAGCTTGGGCGTGCCATAGAACACACGACGGCCGTTCACACGAACCGACACTGGCATACGCAGATTCAGCATATCTTCATTCAAGAAAAGCGTAAAGCTTCCTCCAGTGGCCATTTCGTAGTCGCGATGGAACTTCATTTCAATGCCATACACGGAATCGCGTTGTGTCGTTGTATAGAAAACATTCTCTACGACAATGTTCACCACATTGGAATCGCGAAGTATGTTCACATCATAACGCGTACGCAATTTTCCATCAGGACGTTTATTCACCAGCAGATTGTAAAATCCCTGCCGATGACGCCCGTCCATTTCAAAGTCCTCCCACGTAAACTGAAGCGGACACGCATTCCTGCTAAAATGGCTCATCCACGGAGTGGTCTTCGTGTAGTCAATGTGATGTCCTTTATCAGGAATTAAAGTAACGGAATGACGGTATTTGGTCGGTTCGAGATTCTCAAGACTGTCCAAAGCATCAGCCACATACCGCGTCAGCGTGTTGCGGTAGAAACCATAGTCCTCCGCCCCTGTCTGCATGTGGAAAGGCAGATTAGAAAGATTTTCAGCAGGAGCATTTTTCAGAGGTTCTCCCCCTGCCATAGGACCCGCAGCGGCCCAATAATCCGCATAGAAAGATGCTAAGCGCTGGCTTCCATATCCACCTTCAGAAATGCCAAACACGTAAATACGCGACGCATCGATGGTGTCGGAAAGCATCGCCTGCCGCAAGAGCTTTTCCCAAACGAACTGCTTGCCTTTCTGCCACCATCTGTACCAAGGCCCTTCATTGGGAATCTGAGGGATGAAATAGGCTGATGGAGCATCTGCAAAATGTTGACCGAAATACAATCCATTGGCCCATTCGTTATCTTTTGGCCCAGAACCATGCAAATAGATGAAGAGCGGATAGCCGTCCTTCGGACACTCACCTTTGGTTCCCAGATAGTATGGCATCACAGCAGCGGGTTCCAACGAATCGGGCAGCATCCATGCATATTTGACTGGAGACTGCAATGGAACCAAACGGCCCAATTTATCTTCTTGAAAAACTTGGTTCGCTTTTTTCCAAGCATTCCACACCACATTGCGTGTTTCATCAACCTTGCCCACACGAAGTTTCTTGTGAGGCGCTTCGACAACGTTCCCCCTCAGCGTCTGCTCAAAGTAGGAAGTCAATTCATCCGTTTCTTGTGCAAGCACCAAGCTCGGCAGCCAGATCATCGCACCTATCACCCAACGTAAATTCATAGTTCTTCGTTTTATGTTCTTATTCATTTTTCCTCTCGCAACGGATTATTCAGCAAACGCCCGAGAAGGTCGCACATGATTTGCAAATCATCGCTGCCTATACCCGCGTGAAGGAGCATTTCCCGGTCATCGTCAAAGAAGTTTTCCAGCCTTTCTTCTTTCGTTTCTCCATCATTGTCATCCACCATTTGTATGGATTTCAAATAGAGCTTTGATGCTTCATTAACATGACCGCAAAGCCATGCTGTATGTCCTGCGTTCTGGTAGTCTGCTGGTCCGAGGTGTAGATCCTTTCCCAAAATATCTGAATAATACTTTTCAGCTTGAGGGTAATTTCCCACAAGCAAGGAGCACCAGGCCAACGCACGACGCGTTTTCTCATTGTCTGGCTGAAGATAGTCGGCTTTGTAGAGCCGTTTGAACGCTTCATCATAAATGCCTTCTTGCATAAAGCATTCGGCCAATTGCATGGCCACTTTTGTGTCGTCGGGACAAATCTTTTCCAATTCAAGCAAATGAAGTTCTGCTTCGGCATATCGTCCTGTCTTTCTCAAACAGACGGCCACTCTTCGAAGCACCCATGCAGAACCGGGCTGAATGTCAAGTGCCTTTTCATAGCAACGTATGGCTCCATCCAGTTGTTTGAGGCTTTCCAAACAGAATCCTTTCTTCTGCCAAGTTTCAGCTGAAAAGGATTGCAACGGAATGCGGCCGAACAACTGGTTGGCAAGGTTGTAAGAATGGTCGTCCAATGCGAAATCAGCCAACCGAAGCAAGGAATCCACTCCGCTCACCGCATCCGAAAGGATGGGACATTCACCTAAGAACAGATTGTGCTGAAAAGGATTCACCATCTCTGCCCTATGAGCGAAAATATGAAAGAAGCGATAAAGACTCTGCACATAGTATCGCATGCACTCCTCGGGAGCCAATGGCCGCGACACTTCGACATCCGACTCACCACCCGACGTATTCTTCAACGACTGAAGCAACTCTGGGGGAATGCCCTTGCTCAACATGTCCCCATGACTGGCTGAAAGCGTATTGGACATCAGGCAAAATGCAAACTTATCCGTATCGCCGAGTCCTTCTGCACGAAGCATCATCGAGGTCATCAGACTGTGTTTGCACGAAGCGGGAAGTTCTGGATGGGCGAATGTGAAGGGATAAAACCAATTTGCAGGGGCATCGAAGAACCTGAATTTCGGGCACAGGTTGCGGAACGTGCCCATATAGAGATCGGCTCCTTTCTGCTGCAAAGAAACGAAATCCTTGAAAAAGTGCTTCAATCTGCTGTCTTTGGCCAGATTGCTCCAGGTGGGGTTGAGGTCGTGGTCATTCAATTCATCTTCCAAGCTTGAAGGGTCAAACTTGTGGCTAGAACGATGCTCCTTTATTCTCTGGTATATTTCAGGAATGATTTCTTCATTGATGCGACGGTCTATTTTCTTTGTGTCAAGTGACAGGAAAAGCTGCATCTGCAACGATTCAAGCAGACTCCGCACACCGTGTTCATCCAGCATAAGTGCTGCTTGGGTGCCCAAGTCATCATCCCCATCCATTTCCTTATGATGTACGGCAAGCACAAGCACCACCCCTACAAATGCCCTCACTCCAATGTTGCCTGTAGCCGAACGAGCGACATTGACCAGTGCGCGCAACTTCCCAGCATCGTAAAAATTCAAACATGCCAAAGTCAAGGCACTCACCATCAAGCATCGATGTGACTCGATGATTTGCGCATTGTCAAGCAGATGTTTGACACAACGCACGTCATCGGAGGAAAAAGGTGGTGACAACAATATCAAATCGAAGAGTTCGCAGTGGCTCAAGCGAGCCACATCATCTACTTGAGAGATATGGAGGCTCGCACCGTTCTTTTCACTCAATTGGCGATACCTGGTACCCATCCAACCTTTTCCATTAACCACAGTTCCCACCCATTTCAAGCGAGAAAGCAATTCCTTCCCACGCCTGATCAAGTGTTCATACTGTTCTTGGCGGCTTGGATCTTCTGACCCAGATGAAAAATAAGAGAGCAACAGGTCGTAAGCAGCAACCATTTGCTCCACTTCGCCCTGCGCAATGGCATCTTTTAGCAACGAGGCTGCCCCTGACAAGGCAGCCAAGGCTTTGCTTAAATTTCTTGATTCCAGAGCTTTCTGAGCATCATTGAGTAAATAGGTATAAGTGTGGTCTGTCATAGAAATGTAGGTGTATGGAGTGAATCGTATTGAAAAGTCTTCCGTACATTTCGGCTTTCATGAAACATCAACGGAAGAACCCTCCAAATTCAAGTTTGACCGTGTCAGCCACATCGGCTGGCAGTCCATAATCATTTGTCAAAACATTCTTTACCACATTCGTACGCCTTAGACGAATGGAGTCAACTGCCATGGCATACCCTTTACGAAGCACCATCAAGGCTTTCTTGTCAAGCTTAGTTCCGCCATGCCGGCGCGGGTTCACCACAAAGCAGGCATTAGAGGCAGCTCGATCCTGCAGAGCAAGCACCTTGTCACCATTTGAAAAAGCACATGCCGTGTAAGGCCACCTCAACATGGCAGCGTCAATCTGTCGATGAGCTAACATTTCCGCCCTGAGATTCACGTTGTTGACCTGTATGTGGAACACATTGTCCACCTTCAATCTGGCATTTGACAATAATTCATCCAACCAGACATTCTCCGAGCTATTGCGTGCAATAGCCACTAAACGTTGATCGAGATGCGTCACCTGGCGCACGCGCAAATAACCAGCAACAAACAACGCCCAACGATCCTTGCCATAGGAAACAATCTGCAGATTCTTATGGAAAGATTTCAATCGTTGCACATCTGCATATCCTCCGTCCATCCATTTTCCCCTCAAAGCCGTGTCGCAGTCCAGTTGACCATCATAGGTATGAATGTCCAGATTCAATCCGAGTTTCTCATAAATACCAGAAAGCTTGGCATAGTAAAACGGAAAGCAATCTGCTGTAGGCATCAAAGCCAAATGCACGTGCGTGGTATCGTAGGAAGAACTTCGTACGGTGCCGCTCTTCAAGGGGGTTGGCTGCTCCTTGGAATGACAACCTGCCACACACCCAAGCACAAGGCAGAACATGGCACCAAGTACCAATTTAGTAGGGGAAAAACGCATGAAATGGTCGTATTACAGTCGTGTTACGGAAAACCGGGAAATTCCCTCGCAACAAAGCCATACAAGCAAATTTACCAATACTGCTTTAATGGATTTTGCGGTTAAGAAATTTCCCGGTTTTTGGTATATTAGTTTGTGTCAACAATCAGAGAAAGTTTCCGTGCAATCTTGATTGCACAAGATTCATCGGAATAGCCGTACATATGAGGCCAATTACATTGTCAATCGCATGAGGTGTTGACATACTACACTCTCTCCGTTGCGACAATAGCCTTTTAGTCCTTGATGGCAGCAATGCCGGGGAGCACCTTACCTTCGATGGCCTCGAGCAAAGCACCACCACCGGTAGAAATGTAGGACACCTTGTCGGCCATGCCAAACTTGTTGATGCAAGCCACGGAATCACCACCACCGATGAGTGAGAAGGCTCCGTTTTCGGTTGCCTTAGCAATAGCTTCTGCAATGGCACGTGAGCCACCAGCGAAGTTGTCCATTTCGAACACGCCAGCGGGGCCATTCCAAAGGATAGTCTTTGCATTCTCGATCACGGCAGCGAAGGACTTACGCGTTTCAGGACCTGCGTCAAGTCCTTCCCAACCTTCGGGGATGGCATTGGCAGGGCACACCTGAGTGTTGCAGTCATTCTTGAAGTCATCACCAGCAATGCAGTCGGTGCCGAGCACAAGGTTCACCCCATTCTCCTTTGCCTTTTTCATCACGTCAAGAGCCACATCAAGCTTGTCATCCTCGCAGATGGATTTTCCGATGTGACCACCCATAGCCTTTGCAAAGGTGTAAGTCATGCCACCGCAGAGAATCAAGTTGTCTACCTTACCCAAAAGGTTCTCGATAATGCCAATCTTCGTGGACACCTTGGAACCACCCATGATGGCAGTGAAAGGACGCTTGATGTTGCTCAGTACGCTGTCAACAGCATTCACTTCCTTCTCCATCAAGTAGCCAAGCATCTTGTGGTCAGCATCAAAGTAATCAGCGATAACAGCCGTAGAAGCATGCTTGCGGTGAGCAGTACCGAAGGCATCATTGATGTAGATGTCAGCGTAGGAAGCCAACGTCTTGGCAAACTCCTTCTGACGTGCTTTCATTTCCTTCTTGGCTTCCTCGTAAGCGGGGTCTTCCTTGTCGATGCCCACAGGCTTGCCTTCCTCCTCCGGATAGAAGCGGAGGTTTTCAAGCAGCAGCACTTCGCCGGGCTTAAGGTTGGCAGCAGCCTCCTGTGCCTTGGCACAATCGGGAGCAAACTGAACCTTCACACCAAGCTTCTCGCTTACGGCATCTACAATCTGGCTCAAAGAGAACTTAGCGTTCACCTTGCCTTTGGGCTTGCCCATGTGGCTCATGATGATGAGCGAGCCACCATCTGCCAACACCTTCTTCAAGGTGGGCAATGCACCGCGAATACGGGTGTCGTCGGTAATGTTTCCGTTTTCATCAAGAGGCACATTGAAGTCCACACGGACAATCACTTTCTTGCCTTTGAAATCGCAAGTTTCGATAGTCATAGTTTTATTGATTAATTCAAAAGAATTGAGTTCATATTCTCCACCCCAACCTTACTTGGAAGGGGATTCTTGCCTTTTCACTTCGCCAAACGGGCCTCGCCCACGGCAATTTCGTTAAGACGAGGCAAATTTACAAAATCTCACTTAGTCGGCAAACGTTTGTTTCCATAAAAAAAGTGATTCGGACTGAATCTGGCATAAGCGGGCAAATGCAAAGCAGAGTTTCAGTGCAAGAATTCTGTTGGAATCCGAGCATTGAAACTCTGCCTAATAGCCTAAGAGGGTAATTGCTGTTACAAAACGCCCTGAGCCATCATAGCATGAGCCACTTTCATGAAGCCAGCCACATTGGCTCCCTTTACGTAGTTAAGATAGCCATTTTCCTGACCATATTTCACACATTGGTCATGAACCGCCGACATGATATGATGCAAACGTTCGTCCACCTCTTTGGCCGTCCATGAAATATGCATGGCATTCTGCGTCATTTCCAAGCCAGAAGTGGCCACACCGCCCGAATTGACAGCCTTGCCTGGAGCAAACGGAGTGCGATGAGCGATGAAATAGTCCACTGCTTCAGCCGTGCAGCCCATGTTGCTCACCTCGGCCACGAGTTTCACACCATTCTCTACCAGCATTTCTGCGTCTTGAGCATTCAACTCATTCTGCGTGGCACAAGGCAAAGCAATGTCCACCCGACATTCCCAAGGTTTCTTGCCCGGATAGAATGTTGCCTCCGGATACCTTTCGGCATAAGGAGCTACCACATCGTTGCCTGAGAGTCGCAATTCAAGCATATAGTCTATCTTGTCACCGCTCACTCCCTTCGGGTCATAAACATAGCCATCAGGACCGGAAAGGGTCACGATCTTTGCACCCATCTCCGTAGCTTTCTTGGCTGCGCCCCAAGCCACATTACCGAAGCCAGAAATAGCCACGGTTTTGTCCTTGATGTCCATGCCATAGTCGGCCAACATCTGGTTGACAAAATAAAGCGCGCCAAAGCCGGTTGCTTCCGGACGGAGGATTGAGCCTCCAAATTCCATGCCTTTTCCCGTGAAGGTACCGGTATGCTCACGGGTCAGCTTCTTGTACATGCCAAACATGTAGCCTACTTCACGTCCCCCCACGCCGATATCACCGGCCGGGACGTCTTGATCAGGACCTAAGTTGCGCCAAAGCTCCAAGATGTAAGCTTGGCAGAAACGCATGATTTCTTGCTCGCTACGACCACGCGGAGCAAAGTCAGAACCACCCTTTGCACCGCCCATAGGCAATGTGGTCAAAGCGTTCTTGAAAGTCTGTTCGAAGCCGAGGAACTTGAGGATGCTGAGATTCACTGAAGGATGAAAACGCACACCACCTTTGTAGGGGCCAATGGCATTGTTGAACTGTACACGATGGCCCAGATTCACATGCACTTCACCATTGTCGTCCATCCAAGGCACTCTGAACGAGATGATGCGATCGGGTTCCACAAGACGTTCAATGAGTTTCACACGCTCGAATTCGGGATGCTCATTGTATACGCTTTCAATCGAAAGGAGGACCTCACGTACTGCTTGCAAGTACTCCGATTCACCAGGATGCTTTGCCTGAAGTTGTTCAAGAATTAAATCGGTTCTCATGTTGATCTCTTGATTATAAGGTTGATTTCCGTTTAACTGTGTACAAATGTAAGCAATCCATTCCGAATTAGCCAACTTTTCAAGTATAAAACTTATAAAACATGTCGAACAACATGTTTTTCGTAGTCATTTTGCTCAAATCCAGCAATCACAGGCCTCTTTGCATCCATATCAAGCAACCCAATATGCAAAAAGAGGATGCCTCAATGTGAGGCATCCTCTTGTCAAGCAGCGAAATAGCAGCAAGCCGCTGCGTTATCCGCCAAAATTGTCATACATGATGCTTTCCGGCTCAACGCCCAGACCATCGAGCATGTTTACCACAGCTTTCGACATGGGACCAGGCCCACACATGTAGTATTCGATGTCCTCGGGAGCATCGTGATCCTTCAGATAAGTATTGTACATCACCTGATGAACGAATCCCGCCGTATACTTCACGCCGGCAGAGTCAGCTGCGGGATCGGGACGGTCGAGTGCAAGATGGAAATGGAAATTAGGGAAGTCCTTCTCAAGCTGGTGGAAATCATCAAGATAGAACACCTCGTTCAGTGCACGCGCACCGTAGAAATAGTGCATCTCGCGGTCACGGCAGTTGAGTGTACGCGTCATGTGCATAATCTGTGCACGCAACGGAGCCATACCGGCACCACCGCCCACCCAAATCATTTCTTTCTTCGAATCGAAATGCGGGTGGAAATCACCATAAGGACCACTCATAATCACCTTGTCGCCAGGCTTAAGGGTGAAGATGTAGGAAGATGCGATACCAGGGTTCACATCCATGAAACCGCTACGGTCAGCTTTGAAGGGAGGTGTGGCAATACGCACGGTCAGCATGAACACATTGCCTTCGGCCGGATAGTTTGCCATGGAATAGGCACGGATGGTGGGTTCAGTATTGACGCACTTGAGCGGGAACAGCCCGAATTTTTGCCATGCCGGCAAGTACTCATCACCAATCAGGCTCTTGTCGATATCCTTGTCGTAATCCATACTGAAAGCAGGAATCTTGATTTGAGCATACGAACCGGGCAAGAAATCCATATGGGCACCTTCGGGCAACTTCACCTTAAACTCCTTGATAAACGTGGCTACATTCTTGTTGGAGATAACTGTACACTCGTACTCCTTCACACCCAACACGCTGTCGGGCACCTGCACGGCGAGGTCGCCCTTCACTTTGCATTGGCATCCCAAACGCCAATGTTCCTTCACCTGCTTGCGTGTGAAATGACCTTTTTCGGAATCGAGGATTTCTCCCCCACCCTCAAGCACCTGACATTTGCACTGTCCGCAGCTGCCCTTTCCGCCACAAGCAGAAGGCAGGTAAACGCCTTCTTCGGCCAGGGTGCCGAGCAACGTGCCTCCCTGAGGCACCTCGTAAGTGTTACGACCATTGAGCGTAACTTTCACATTGCCGCTGGGCGACAAATATTTCTTTGCCACCAAAAGGATGATGACAAGCAGGAGTATGATCAACAGGAATACTCCTATGCTACATAGAATAAGATTTGAATCCATTGTTACTTTGTCATTGCGCAAGGTGTTGGGGGGACGGAAACATTCGCCATGGCACCTTGCTCATTTAGAGGGGTTGTTAGATGCTCAAACCAGAGAAGCACATGAATGCCATAGCCATCAGCCCCACTGTGATGAAAGTGATGCCAAGTCCCTGCAACGGACGGGGCACATCGGTGTACGCCATCTTCTCGCGAATGGCAGCCAAAGCCACGATGGCCAGCAGCCAACCGAAGCCCGAGCCCAACGCATAGACTGCAGCATCAGCCACATTGCCTATGAACTGCGTGCTACCCGGTTCCATGCCGATGCGCTGTTGCATAAAAAGGCTTGCTCCCATAATGGCGCAGTTAACGGCAATCAGCGGGAGGAAAATGCCCAACGAGGCATAGAGGGAGGGAGAGTAACGCTCAACCACCATCTCCACCAGCTGCACTATGCCAGCGATGACAGCGATGAACAGGATGAATGACAGGAATGACAAATCGACTCCCGGCATGAGACAATCAGGACCAAGCACACGCGTCTGAAGCAGATAGTCCACAGGCACAGTAATCAGCAGCACGAAGGTCACTGCAATGCCCAGTCCGAAAGCGGTTTTCACGTTCTTCGACACGGCCAAATAGGAGCACATGCCCAGGAAGAAAGCGAATATCATGTTGTCCACAAAGATGGAGCGGACAAAGAGGCTTAATAAATGTTCCATTGTAAGAATATGAATGTTCTGTCGTTGTGTGGAAAGGAGAATTATTCCTTGTTGTAGGCTCTGACGGCCCATATAAGACAGCCGACCAGAATCAATGCCATGGCAGGCATGGTCATCATGCCATTGTTGACATAGAAGCCGCCGTTCTCTGCATAGATGCATTCGGGAATCACACGCAGTCCCAAGAGCGTTCCGCTCCCCAAAAGCTCACGCACGAAAGCCACAGCCACAAGCACCCAGGCATAACCCAAGCCATTGCCTATGCCATCCAGGAAAGACTCCCAAGGACCGTTCTGCATGGCAAAAGCCTCCAGACGTCCCATCAGGATGCAGTTGGTGATGATCAAGCCCACATAAACCGAAAGCTGAACGCTTACATCGTAGGCATAAGCCTTGAGTACCTGCGACACGAGAGTCACCAAAGTGGCCACCACCACCAGCTGCACAATGATGCGGATGCGGTTGGGGATGGTCTTGCGCAGCAAGGAAATAATAACGTTGGAGAAGGCGGTGATAACCGTCACTGAAAGTCCCATCACGATGGCAGGCTCCAACTGTGAAGTCACAGCCAATGCCGAGCAAATGCCCAGCACCTGGATCACCACCGGGTTGTTCTTATTCAACGGACCGATAAGGGCTTCTCTATTTTCTTTTGAAAACAAACTCATGATTGTCGTTCGTTGTGATGAACATGCGTTTCTCGATTTTTCCAGCCGGATTGCCCATGCATCATTTTCCTTCCGGAGGAAAGCGACGCGGCTATGGCGGGATAAGGAGACCGCATGTAGATCAAAGATTTAGTGTTTGATTGACTTGAAATAGGGCACGTAGTTCTGCAGTCCGGTGTGCACCATGTCGGCCACTCCATTGGAAGTAAGCGTTGCACCGGTCACACCATCCACCTGCACATTTTCACTGCCAGCTTCCACCTTACCATGCTTCACCACAGTGAGCGCCACATGATCAGAATCATTGGCAGTAAAAAGGTGTTTGCCCTTAAACTGGTCTTGAAATTTTTCCTCAGCAATCAAGGCACCCAGACCAGCAGTCTCGCTTTCATGCGAGAAGTAGGCACCATAAACGGTCTGCAGATCGGCATTGATTGCCAGATAGCCCCAAAGACCACCCCAAAGGCCACGTCCCGTCATCGGAACCACATATTTCGTTTCACCATCAACCTTGCACTGGTAGATGGGCAGGCGGTCAGCCGAGATTTCTGAATTTTTCATTAGGAAAGCAGCCTGGTCTTTCTGTGTTCCGGCATCCACCTGATTGCCTTGTGCATCGATGACCATGTCAGCCACGACCACCTCGGCATAGGTTTTCTCCACTTCTTCAGGACTTGTGATGTTGCGGATGTTGAGCGAAGCCAGGATTTGCTTTTTCTTGTCAAGAGCCTCATTCTGGTCTTGCGTCGGTTTGAGCGCTGATGACACAAATGCCAGCAAGAATGCCACAATCACAACCATGACAGCAGCATAAATGATGGTATAGGAATTCTTGTTCGTGTTCATTGATTTCTTGCTTTACGTTCACGTCGGATGCTGGATATATACCATTCGGTGAAAGCTTTAAAAGCTAGAGCGCCCTTACCAGACACGTCCACCATGCCTTCAATCGAACGATGCAGCAGCTGACGGGAAGCAGATTAGTTACTTTGCGCGTTTGAGACGCTTGTTGATGTTGCTCTGCACGAAGAAGTAGTCAATGAGCGGAGCAAACATGTTCATGAAGAGGATGGCAAGCATCATGCCTTCAGGATAGCCTGGGTTGAGCACACGAATCAGAATGGCCAAAGCACCAATCAGGAATCCATAGATGAACTTACCGTTCTCGGTGCGTGCACTTGTCACGGGGTCCGTAGCCATGAACACTGCGCCAAAGCAGAAGCCGCCGGCAGCCAAATGTTCGTACCAAGGAAGGTTAGCTGCCGCATTGGTGTCC
>DAIRWG010000080.1:0-12704 GCA_036802405.1 Alloprevotella sp. | reverse complement strand
CAGCCACCCCATTCACATGAAAGATTTCTGCATCAAGATACTACTAACCGCGCTTTTGGCACTGGCTGCCCTCGCGGCCCGTGCGCAACACTCGGCCCTCAAGACGAATGCCCTCTACTGGGCCACCGCCACCCCCAACCTCGCCTTCGAGCAGAAGGTGGGCCGGAAGTGGACGGCCGAAATCTCCGTGGGCTACAATCCCTTCACCTTCTCCCACAACAAGAAGCTCCGTCACGTGGCCCTGCAGCCCGAGGCGCGCTACTGGCTGTGCGCCCCTTTTGCCGGGCACTTCGTGGGCGTGCATGCCCTCTATTCGCACTACAATGCCGGAGGCGTGACGATGCCTTTCGGCCTCTTTCCCGACCTCAAGCGCTACCGCTACCAGGGCGACCTGGGGGCGGTGGGCGTGGCCTACGGCTACTCGTGGATGCTGCCCAACGACCATTGGAGCATCGAGGCTGAGGCAGGCGTGGGGGTGGGCCTCACGCGCTACGACCAGTATGAATGCGCCACCTGCGGCTCCAATGTGGGCCACGACCGCCGCTTCCTGCTGATGCCCACAAGGCTCTCGCTCGCCATCGTCTACAACCTCCGATAATCTCCCTCCCCCCCCCTCATTCACGCACGCATTCACGCACGCACTCCTTTCACGCACGATGAACATCCGAACATTCCTCCTCATATCCTCGCTCCTGGCCCTGCTGCCCGCCTCGCTCCGGGCACAAAGCCGTCCCGCGGCCACCGTCGGCACCCGCTGGACGCCCGACTCGCTCCGTCTCCTCCTGACGCTGAGCGAACCCAAGGCAATGGGCAGCCGCTATGCCGTGTGGACCACCCCGAGGCTCACCACCGCCGAGGGCGACACGCTGCTGCTGCAGCCCGCCGTGTTTCGCGGACGGAGTAACCTCCGCTACCTCAACCGCCAGCGCCGCTTTGCCCACACCGCACCGCTCGCCCCGGGCGAATGCCTGCTGGGCGACACGCTGCGCTACGTGGCCACCGTCACCCGTTCGGCCGCGCCCTGGCTGTGGCAGCGCACCGCCACACTGAGCCTCGGCCGCGAGAAGGACGGCTGCTGCGCCACCCTGCCCCTGCAGCCGGCGGAGCTGGGCCGCCTGCGTTTCGTGCCGCCCTTCCGTCCGCAGCTGGCCGTCGTGCCCGACAACAAGGGACGGGCCGGGGAACTGGAGAAAACGGATCCCGTGCTCGTGCCCATGAGCCAGTATCGCCCCTACACGCGCGACCGCATCCTGAGCCGCGAGCAAGGCGCACTCTACGTGCACTTCGCGCTCGACCGCACCGAACTGCTCCACGACTTCCGCCAGAACGGCCCCACGCTCGACCGCATCGTCAGCATCACGCGGCAGGTGATGGCCGACTCCACCTCGGCCGTGCGCCGCATCCAGATCGTGGGTCTGGCATCGGTGGAGGGTTCGCTCCGCCACAACGAGTGGCTGGCCGGCAGCCGTGCCGAGGCCCTGAAGCGCTACATTCAGGCGCGCGTGCCCTCGGCCGACTCGCTCTACGAGGTGGTGAACGGCGGCGAGGCCTGGGCCGAACTCCGTGCGCAGGTGGCCGACCTGCAGTTTGAAGGGCGCGACGAGATGCTGCGCATCATCGACTCCGAACCCGACGACGCACGCCGCGAGCAGCGCATCAAGCAGCTGCAGGGCGGACGGCCCTACCAGTATCTGCGCACGCACGTGCTGGCCGACCAGCGCAACTCGGGCTACCTCCGCATCTACTACGACTACGTGCCCGACACGGCGGCGGCCGTCATCAACCGCGCCTCCGAACTGATCAACCAGGGCCGCCCCTCCGAAGCCTTGCAGCAGCTCCGCACCGTGAGCCACGACCGCCGTGCGCAGAACGCGCTGGGCGTGGCGCTCTACCTCACAGGCCACACCGCCGAGGCGCTCGAATGCATCCGCCGCGCCGCTGCCGACGGCAACCCGCAGGCCGCCGACAACCTCCGCCAGTGGCAAGCCATCGAGCAAGACAAGGCGGAGGCCGACAACTGAAATCGGAGGCCGACAACTGAGAAAACAAATCATTTCATTCATCAATTACTCAAATCCCTAACAACTATGAGTACAAGAAGTATCAACAAGTATTTCCTGCTGGGCACCATGGCGCTCACTGGAATGGTGGGCTTCACGGCTTGCTCCTCGGACGAAGTGCCCGACAACGGCAAGCAGAACCCCACTTACAACAATGGCACGGTGAAAACGCAGTTCGCACTCAACGTGCCCCAGAGTGGCAGAAACTCACGTATGACGGCCGCAACCACTCAGGAGTCAGGTTTCCGCGGCATCAGCGACATGCGTTTGCTTTCCTTCGGAGCCACGGTTGCCCCGGGTACAACCACCCTCAACCAGATTGTGCTTGGCTCTTCGGAGAACGCTTATGAAGCAGACAATTACCGCCGCGTTTATCGCGATGTGGTCGTTCCAGTGGGCACGCAGAACTTCGTGTTCTATGGCACGGCTACCAACGAAGGCGGAGACGACAATGCCAAATACGGCAAGTTGAACGGCCCCGCTTGGGCCGGGGTGACCGACTTGGCCAAGGTCAATTTCCAACTGGTTACCATCAACAGTTCCGTAAACTTCGCCAACACGGATGAAGGCCAACTGATTGTCAATGCTCTCAACAAAGTAGCCCAAACTCAGATTGGAAGCGAAAGCGACATCACCGCTTGGAACAGTGCTGATGAAGATGGCACGGATCTGTATGAGAAACAAGCAGGAAAGTTGTATAAAAAATTCATCGGCCTTTCCGCTGGTTCCTATGCATCCGTAAAGGCCACTCTTGATGAATTGGTCAATGCTGCCGGAAAAACGGGAACTGATTATTCGAACAAGACAAAGTATGAGCAACTTCTGGCTGAAGTCACGAAGAATGCCCAAGAAGCTCTTGCTAGCCTGGTGGATCAAGGAAACACAAAAGTAACGAAATTCCCAGGCAACTACAACCTGCCCGATGGTGTTGCCCGCCTTTCCTATGACAAGAACAACAAGACGTTTAGCTACATTTCCAATTCTGAAACGGCCATTTCCACGCAGAACAAGATCAACTACAACTTGATTGCCTATCCTGCATCGCTCGACTACACCATCAACACCCCCGTAAAGGCAAGCAACGATGTGCTCAATGGACTCGGCAGCTGGCCACAATACGACAAATGGAAGGACAATGCTACAGGTACATGGGGCGACGGATGGACTGGCACCGTGACCGAAAACACCCGTTCCATCGGATTGGAGAAAGCCGTAGAGTATGCCGTGGCCAGACTGCAGACAATTGTCGCAGCCAAATCGACTACTCTTGAAGACAATGCGCAAGCCAAAGGCCAAGTAAGCAACAACACCATCAAGTTGACGAATGCGGATGGCAAGCCCAGCTTTTGGTTGACCAGTGTACTGATTGGCGGACAGCCCAGCAATGTTAACTGGGAATATCTGCCTGCCGACCAGCCTACTGATAACGGCAACAAGACCTTGAGCTACGATTACACCATCTACGACAACCAGCTCAACGAAGCTACCGAAGACGATTTGGATGGTGATCATGTTAACGATATCAAGGGCTATGCCATTACAACTACAAATTCGAAGCCAAACTACACACTTGTGCTTGACAACAACGCTGCCGACCAAGCCAAGGTGGTGTATGTCACTTTGGAGTTCCTCAACAACTCCGGCATCGACTTCTATGGTGCCGATGGCGTAGTGCCTAATGGTGGTAAGTTCTATCTCGTAGGTAAGCTCAATATGGAAGGAAAGCAATTGCCGGCTGGTGTCACACACATTTTCCAGCAGGACTACAAGACGGAAGCCACCTTCACCATCAGCAGTTTGAAGAGTGCCTACAACTGCATTCCCGACCTTCGTTCGTCCTCCATCAGCCTTGGCTTGGCTGTGAACCTCGAATGGAAGCAAGGTTTGACTTTCACCGACGAAATCGAATAAATCCCTCACAAGCCGCAGCCTCCTAAGGGCTGACGGCTCCCCCCAGGGCGGCAGACCTTGACCCGTCTGCCGCTCACAAGCATACATTATAATTATGGAGTGCCGGAAAGACGCAAGCACTCCAGCCACAAAAAAACACGAAACCACGCACACATCATGATGCACGAACCCCTTCTGCACAGACTCAAGCTGACGGCTGCGGCGGCACTGGCTGCCGTGGCCCTGCCCTCGTGCATCAACGAGGACCTGTCGGAATGCGGCAAAGACTACCAGGCATCCTACACCGTGCAGCTGCACACCAACATCACCACCGAACTCGAAACGGAACTCACCACACAACTCGAAAAGGCATTCGGCATCGAGCTGCGCTCAGCCCTCAGCAACGTGTTCACCGACCGCGCACAGGACCTCGACCTCTCCTTCTACACCGACGACGAACGTCTGGCGCAGCACGATGTGCACCAGATGGATGCTTCGCAAGCCGCCTACACCATCTACCTGCCCATCCGCAACTACCAGAACCTGGCCTTGGCCAACACGGCCGCCGAACCGCTCGTGCAGCTCGACGGACTCAATATGCAGCGAACGCTGCACCTGCAGCAGAACGAGCAGGCCGACACCGTGCCGAGCCAATCGGTGGGACTCTTCTCCGCACGAATGCCCATGGAGGTGGAGGAACGCGACCAGGAGTTCCACGCCAACCTCTACATGCAAAACTGCACGGCCTGCCTCGTGCTAGACCCGCGCACCGCTCCCGTGGCCGACATCACGGGCTGCGTCACTGGCCTCGCCTCGGCCTTCGCCGTGAACGACAGCACCTACTCCTTCGACCACTCCGTGCCAGTGCGCGCCACCCTGCAGCGCTCCTCGACCAACCGCCTGCTGGCGCTCCACGCCACAGGCTTTGCCTCGCGCGACAGCCTCGAATCGCCCAACAGCCTCGACTCGCGCGCCCCCTCCGCCACCAGCAAAGGCGCCCACTCCTCCGCCACCGACAAGCCCGCCCACTTCTCCGCCACCGACAAAGCCGCCACCGGCAAGCCCGCCCTATGGCAGATGAAAGTGTACGTGCGCCTCCGCACAGGATCCGTCACCGAGAGCATCCTCTCGATGCACGAGCCGCTGCGTGCCGGACAGCTCCGCATCCTCAAGGCCACCATCCGCGACGACGGCGGCATCGTCAGCACCACGCCCGATGTAGGCATCGCCATCCGCCTCGACTGGAAGCCCGGAGGAAGCCACGAAGTGGAGATTTAGGAAAAGAAGACCCCAAAGACCCCCTCAATCCCCCTAAAAGGAAAGCCCCCCTCAATCCCCCTAAAAGGGGGAAGAAGGTTTCTTCTGCAAAGCTCCCCCTAATCACCCTAACAACCCTAATCACCCTAACAACCCTAATCACCCTAACAACCCTACCCCACCCTAACAACCCCATGCAAGCACTGCCCATCATAGCGATCGCGATGCTCCTCCTCACAGCCTGCGCCGACGAAGGAGGAGGCGGAGGTACGCCCGACCCCGGGCGCACCCCCACCACCGTGCCCCTGCAGTGCTACATCAGCCTGCCCGCCACCACGCGCGACAGCCGCATGGGCGACCCCGGCAGCCCCACCGGCGAGGACGTCGACTGGGACCGCCTCACCGTGATCGTGGCCTACCGCGCCAAGGCACAGACAGAAGGCGACTACGACCCCCAGCCCGGCAAGATGGTGTATTGGGACACCTTCACGCGGCAGGAATTCGAATCCGCCACCAGCGTGGTACACCCCGGCTCCACCCTCAGCCCCGTGCTGCAAGGCGGCACCGACACCGGCCTGCGCACCTTCACCATGCCCCTGCCCGTCGGCACGGCGCGCGTCTACGGCATCACCTACAGCAGTCCCGCCGACCCCGCCAACGCCTCCCGCCAGGCCCACCTCGTCGACTTCGAAGCACGCCTCAAGCAGCTCTCCACCGACGGCACCGACCACAACGCCGACATCCTGGCCTGGCCCATGCCCAACGACTACGCCACCACCGCCTCCGGCCAGCTCTCCACCATCGACGTGGCAAAGTTCATCAGCGTGGCCACGGGCTACGCCGTCAACTCCAAGGCCGGCACCACCTCGCCCTACGACCTGAGCATAGCCAAAGCCAACGAAGTGGAAATGAAGCAATACTGGAGCATGACGCTCCGCCGCATCGCAGCCAAGCTCGACCTGCAGTGGGACGCACAGGCAGCCTACGACAACTCCACCGACCGCTACACCGACGTGCTCGTCAACGCTTTCGCCTACGACGGCGGAGCCACCCTCGCCGACGGCGGTGCAGGAGCCGGACTGGTGTTCCCCTATGCCGAGCTGCACGAGGCCGGCCACACCTTCCAGCCGCTGGGCGGCAAAGTGGAATTCTTCAACACCTCGCCCATCAGCCAGCGCAACGGCCGCGTCTACCACTACCTCTTCCCCGACCTCAGCAGCACGGTGGCCACGCCCCCGCGCATCGACTTCAACATCACGGCCACCTACACCGACGACAACGGCCACACCGCCACCCGAGAGCGCACCTTCAGCTACAACTTCCAGAAAGTGGCCCCCATCCTGCCCGCCACGTGGTATAAGATCAGCACCCGCATCCGCGGCAACAAGCAGGACAATGCCGACATCACCATCGACCAGTTCGAAACGGGGAATTAAATCTTCTTTTGAGCGGTGGCGGGTTGACGGGTCAACCCGCCAACCCGCCAGCCCTTTAAAACCGACAACTATCGCATCATGCATCCAGCCATATTCCGCCTCATCCAAGCAGTCATCACTCTGCTGCTCAGTGCCACGGCCCCGGTCGTGGCTCAGTCGTTGAAAAACGTCTACCGCGTGACGGCCGAAGCCGACGGCACAGGCGACGGTTCCTCCTGGTCCTCGCCCCTCACGCTGCAAGCCGCCCTGGGCCAAGCCAAGGCGGGCGACGAAGTGTGGGTGAAAGGCTACGCATGCTCCACAGGCACCATCGGCACTGCCGCCGGCAACGCACAGATGCCCTGCTACCTGGCCCCCGCCGACGGTTTCCAGCTCAGCTCGGGCGTGAAGCTCTACGGCGGACTCAGCGGCACCGAGTCCACCTCCGCCGAAGCCGCCGCTCCCAAGAGCGGCAGCAAACGCTATGCCCTCACCTACCAGAGCGTGCTGCTGGCCGACACCCAGAAGGACGACTCCATACCGGCCAACTACACCATCTTTCCCGAAAACCCCACCCGCGCCGACAATGCCCGCCACTGCCTCGTGGTCAACCTCGGCGTGAACGAGGCCAACCTCAACGAAGCCAACCTCACCACCGTGGTGAGCGGCCTGGTGATGGCCGGAGGCAACGCCTCGGGCAGCGCCGATGCCGATGAAGGCCACGGCGGCGGCCTGCTCATCGTCAACCGCAGTTCGCGCACCGACGATGCCAATGCAGCCAAGCGCTCCTACGAGGTCACGCAGTGCTACTTCGTCAACAACTATGCCACCCGCGGCGGCGCCATCTACGTCGACCCCTCCGTCAGCAATGCCGACAACTACACCAACCGCATCCGCCACTGCGGCATCTACAACAATGCCGCCGGCACCCGCTCCACCAACTTGAGCTGCGGAGGCGGCGTGTGGCTCGGCGGATCGGCCGTGCTCTGCAACTCGGAAATCTTCAACAACACCGGGGGCGGCATCCGCCTCTCGGGCAGCGCCAAGGTGGTGAACGCCACCATCGTGCACAACACCATCTCAGCCGTCGACCTCACCGACACCGCCCTCCTCGGCCACGTGCCCACGGCCAGCGGCGGCGGCACGGTCTACAACACCGTGATGTGGGGATCGACCACCCTGGCCAAGACCGAAACGATGCCCGCCTTCCGCCACTGCGCCTACCCCGAAGTCACCCCCACCGACGAAGGCAAGGACGACCAGGGCAACGTGTGGATCAGCACCGCCAACTTCAGCACCGATGCCGCCGCATGGTTCACCACCCCCACCTCCAACCTCGGCTACGACCGCTCGTTCGACTTCGCCACCAATGCCATACCCTCCTACTCCTTCGAACCCATGGAGGAATCGGCCCTCACCGATGCCGGCAGCAGCACATGGTACACGGCCTACGTGGCATCCACCCTCGATGCCGAACTCGACATCCTCGGCTCCCGCCGCTACTATGCCGGCAACGGACTCGACATCGGGGCCGTCGAGCGCGAGGTGCTCTCCGCCGGACGCCGCCTCTACGTGCGCCCCGACGGCAACAACGACAACGACGGCCGCACCTGGGAAACCGCCCTGCGTGACCCCCAAGTGGCCATCGACCGCCTCTACGGCAGCGGCCAGAGCGGCAAGGGCGAAGTGTGGGTGGCCGAAGGCGTATACGTGCCGCAGGCCTACCTCAAGAGCCTCACCCCCAACGACCAGACCACCCCGCTGGCCTTCCAGATGCGCAACGGCATCAGCCTCTACGGCGGATTTGCCGGCACCGAAACCTCCAAGGCCCAGCGCAAGCTCGCCGCCGACGAAATGCGCTGGCAGTTTGCCCACCCCACCATCCTGCGCGGGGCCGACTACAAGGACGGCTCCGCCCGCTGGAACTCCACCGACGAGAGCTGGAACGTGTCGAGCAAGTCCTACCACGTGGTGTGGTTTGCCCCCAACCCCTACGAAGTGACCTCCTCCGCCGATGCCCAGTTCTCGCTCGCCACCACGCTCGAGGGCGTGACCGTGGAGGGCGGATGCGCCTCCGAAAACGGCGATCCGCGCTTCGCCCCCGTGCAGGGTTCGGGCATCTACATGCTCGGAGGCAACACCAACGTGCGCCGCTGCACCGTGCGCCACAACACGGCAGGCATGAAAGCCACCACCACCGGCACCCCCCAGGGCGGCGGCATCTACAACCTGGGCGGACAGGTGCGCTACTGCCTCGTCTACAACAACTCGGCCTCCGAGGGCGGCGGCATCTACCTCTCCACCTACGGCTTTGTCAACAGCTCCATGGTGGCCAACAACTCCGCGGCCAACGGCGCAGGCATCTACGTCGACCGCAACGTCCTGCCCGCGCAGTACCAGATCGTGGCCACCAACATCATCACCAACAACACCTCCACCGCCAACGCCGCCCTCTACGTGAAGGGCGACGGCCTGATCGAGCAGAACACCATTGCCAACAACTACACCTCCAACGTGACCGACGCCACCGGCGCCGGCAACACGTCGTACACCGGCGGGCTCTATGCCACCGGAGCCGTCACGGCCATCAACAACATCATCTGCAACAACTCCCTCCGCCAGACGGGCATCGCCTCGCAGAAGAACAATTCCGAATCGATGGCCCAGGTGTATGTGCTGAAAGCCTCGCGCGACTCCACCCTCTTCTACCACAACGCCATCAGCGACGTCAACTCCACCGCCTGGAACGGCATCTACCAAGTGGGCACGCACACGCTCACCACCACCGAGTTCAAGGCAGGCAGCCACACGCAGTATGCCCACTCCGACAGCCTCGCCACGCAGCGCGGCGTGCAGCCCACGTGGACCGTCATCGACTACTACTGGCCCACACGCCCGGCCTCCGTGCTGCGCAACCTCGGCATGCTCTACGGCCAGCTCGAGAAGGACGTGATGTTCAAGCCCTGCACCGACTTCTTCGAACGCAACTTCGAGTCGACGCCCCCCGTCGGCCCCTATCTGTGCGAGCGTCCCGACATCCGGCCCCTCTGCACCGCGGCCCGTCCCCACGTGCTGCGCCTCCACTACGATGCCGACAGCCGCACCCCCCAGGGCGACGGCTCGAGCTGGGCGAATGCCTACAACTCGCTCGACGAACTGCTCAACTACGCCAGCACCCTCACCCTCGATGCCTTCGTCGAAGTGACGGACGAGCACGGGCTGACCGACGAGCACGCCATCGAGCAGGGCGACAGCATCGAAATCCTCGTGCGCGAAGGCAACCACCAGCCCACCGTGCCCTACACCTTCCAGGAAAACGACCCCCACTCCTCCTGCTTCAACGTGAAGGCCGGCGAGCTGCCCGTCAGCATCCTCGGCGGATATCCGGCCTACGAGTCGGTGCCCTCGCCCACCGATGCCGACCGCAACCCCTCGAAGCACCGCACCGCCTTCACCGGCAACGCCTCCGGCACGGCGCTGAGCGACGGACTCTACCACGTGGTGCGTGTGGAAACGGGAGCCGACCTCACCCTCGACGGCATCGTCATCGAGAAGGGCTATGCCGCCGGCACCGCCTACCAGACCATCGGCGGCGGCGTGCTCGTCGGTTCGCTCTATGCCATCGACACCCCCACGCGCCTCACCCTGCGCGGCTGCATCCTCGAAAACAACACCGCACGCCTCGGTGCCGCCCTGGCCGTGGAGAACGACTGCTCCAACGCCACCATCCGCCTGGTCAACTGCGTGGTCAACAACAACCAAGGCCCCGACCAGCCCGTCATCTCCACCGGCAACAGCACCAACAGCCTCACGCTCGACTACGTGAGTGTGGTCAACAACGTGGGCCTTGCCCCCACCGCCCTCGGCACCACCTCCTATGCCGCCGGCAACGTGGTGACCGGCACCGACGGCCAGTTCACCCCCGACGGGGCGGGCAACACGCTCAGCCTCGCCACCACCGACAAGGAGGGCGCGGCCAACTTTGCCAACCCCACCAAGCAGCCCGGCGCGGCACTCAGCGGCAACGTTTACTACGGCGGCTCCGCCACCTTCCGTCCGCTCACCAGCGCCGAGGCCACCGACGTGATCATCAACCGCGCCCTGCCCTCGGCCACACTCAGCGTGCCGACCGACATGGCGGGCAACGAGCGCAACCTCGGCGGAGCCCCCGACCTCGGAGCCTACGAGGCCCTGCTGCCCCGTGCGGGCAAGGTGGTGTACGTGCGTTCCTACAACACCGACTGGACCGCCGACGACTGCATCGACGGCACCCCCGACTTCAACCTCCTCAACGAGCACCCCGGCCAGCCCTTCGACGGCACCACCTGGGGCCGCGCCATCATGGGCAACGCCATCTGCGACATGCAGCAGATCGATGCCCAGGGCAACGCCATCTACGTGACCGACGCCTCCGGCCACCTGCTCGCCGCCAGCCTCGACAACCCCCTCTACGGAGCCGACTACAATGCCTCCTCCGCCCCCTACGGGCAGACATCGAACGCCTACGGTGCCTTCTTCTCGTCGGGCACCAGCGCCAAGAAGAACGGCAACTACACCAACCAGAAGCGCCCCGACGGCACACTCTACAACCTCATCGGCAACAACCGCGACGAACGCTACGTGAGCGGCCTGCAGCTGGCCGTGGAGCGCGCCGCGGCCTACAACGCTGCCCACAAGGACGACCCCGACTACGAGGAAATGTCCGTGTGGGTGGGAGCAGGCGTCTACACCGACTTCAAAGGCTTCGTCATCCGCAACGGCGTGAAGGTATACGGCGGATTTCCCCGCCAGGGCAATCCCGGCGAAAGCGACCGCCGTCCGCTCCTCTCGCAGTATGTGCCCGCCCGCAAGGGCTACGAGGCACTCAACAAGGCCGACTACGAAACCATCCTGCAGGTGCGCAAGGAATCGCCCGTCTACCTCACCGTCTCCTCGCGCGAGATGTGGTACTCCGAAGGCACCAAGGACGGCTCGCGCTACGACTTTGCCAAGAAGCTCATCGACGCCCAAACGCTGGAGCGCCACTACGTGCTCTACCAGCCCGACGTGTGCCTGCCCACCTACGGCATTTCGGGCGACGGACTCGGCACCAGCACGGGTGCCAACCAGTACCGCACGGCCGATTTCCCCAAATTTGCCGACCCCAACTACGTGGAGTACAAGAATGCCAAATGGGACGGGTTCTCCGTGCGCCACGGCTACATCACCAACTACCTGTCCAACCGCGACGGCGGAGCCGGCGTGCGCGTGTTCCGAGGCATCAGCATCGAAAACCTCATCGTAGTCAACAACCTCACCCACGGCAACCGTTGCCGCGGCGGCGGACTCTACATGGACGGCGACAACTCCACCATCTCCAACTCCTTCCTCCTGCGCAACCTCGTGTGGGGCAGCCAGGACTGCTACGGCGGCGGCGCCTACATGATCCAGGGCACGGGCTACAACCTCGTGGTAGCCTCCAACCGCGCCTCCAACAAGGGCGGCGGCATCTTCATCGAGAGTGCCAAGTTCTTCAACAACACCGTGGCCTACAACATGTCGAACGACTCCCAAGGCACCGGCATCATGCACTGGCAGGACAACACCACCGGCATCACCTCCGCCCTCACGCTCTACAACTGCCTCATCTACGACAACATGAAGAACAACGGCGTGACCGCCGGCACCACCCAGGTGGGGTCGACCAGCCCCGGCACGTTCAACGAGGCCCACAACTGCTACATCAACAGCCAGCTCAACTCGGCCCTCGCCCCGAAGTTCTCGAAGGAAAACGGCAACGTCACGCTCAACATCTCCTCCACCATGCCCTACCCCTTCGCCGTTTCGGGCAACGACACACGCTACTCCTCCTCGCAGAAGCAGGACGTCGACGGCGGCATCCGCTTCAGCAAGGCCCGCGCGGCCAACGACTTCCGACTCAACGAAGCCGACGGCCTGGACGGCAACCCCTGCCTCAACGGCGGCACCGACGACATGCCCATGATGCCGGCCACCGACATGGACTACACCGACCGCATCAAGGACTGCGCCATCGACATCGGGGCCTACGAGGCCGACAACACCGCCAACATCACCCCCGAAG